>JBBISH010000009.1:0-91190 GCA_037441385.1 Myxococcales bacterium | reverse complement strand
CTGATACGAACCCCGTCTGATTCACGCCTGTACGGTTCCTCTGACCCGGTCTGCAACCGGCGAGAATCAGGCGGGGACCCCGGTTCGGGCCCGAAGAATTGCCGAAGTTTTCGAGCCGATTTGGACGGAAACCGTATCAGGCGTTGGACTTGCCGCAGCCCAGGCAACCTTTGGCACAGTTTACTTTTTCGCCCGGCAGCAGCGAGCACTGCACCACGTCGACCGTCCCTTCCTTGGCCCACGGCGAGGTCTTGGATTTCTCGAACAGAACATCGGCCGCCCGCCCATCCGCTGGGCAGTTGACCCGCTGCTGGAACAAGATCTTGGACGCCGCGGTGAAAAGCGCGACCGCCAGCGCGACAAACGTGGCCGCCGCAAGCGCGTAGAAGGGAACGAAGCTGCCGTCCATGACGCCCTCCCGGATGGCCAGGAGTAGGGCTTGGCGCCGCGAAGGTAGGACGCGGCACGGGAGATCTGGCCACCACGAACCCATAGTAGCCATTCGTGCCGCTGGACGCATCTAGAATCTGCCACGCGATTGTCGCGCAGCCGCCGCGGACCCCGATTCGAGCCCGAAGATTCGCCGAGTGCTCGCGAGCCGATGCGAACGGACTTTGTGGTCAACCCAATCGGCCGGCCTTGGCAAAGAAGACGGCTGCTGTCAGCGCGCCCACGGCCACGATGAGTGCGCGCACCCAGCGCGGATCGACTTGCCGCGACCAGTGTGCGCCCGCGTAGCCACCCACCACCGAACCCACCACCATCGTGGCCGCCGGCAGCCAGTGAACGGCGTCCGACGCGGCAAACCACAAAACCGCCATTCCGTTGATCAGGGCGCCCAACACGCTTTTCAGCCCATTGGCCGCGTGGAGGTCGCGGATGCCGGCCAACGCGAACCCGGCGAGCATCAAGATCCCCATGCCGCCGCCAAAATAGCCGCCGTAGATGGCGATGGCGAGCTGAACCGTCGCAAGCCAAAACGGCTGGTCCAGCCGGCCGCCCGACATCTGCCGCAAGCGCGGCACCAGCCACGGCGACACGGCAAACAGGGCGGTCGCCGCCACCAGCAGCCAAGGAACCAGACGGACAAAGGTCGCATTCTGGGTATTCAGCAGCAGCCACGCCCCCAACCCGCCGCCGGCCAGCGACGCCAGCCCCAACCACGGCAAGCGCCGGCGCTCTTGGGCAAGGACACTGCGAAATCCCCAGGCACTACCCAAGGATCCGGGCCAGAGCGCGACGGTGCTGGTGGCATTGGCGTGCGTCGCGGGCAGGCCCAACCAGACCAGTGCGGGGAAAGTGACAAAGCTGCCGCCGCCGGCGACCGCGTTCATGGCGCCGCCCGTGGCCGCTGCGGCAAAGAGCAGAATGGCTTGCAGGGGTGACAAGGTAGCGGTCTAGCCCTACAGCGCGTCGCGTTCGGCCGCGCGCCGCTTCTCGGTCTGCCACTGCAAGGCCTGGGCGCGCAGACACACGTCAAAAAGCTGCAGGATATCAGCGCGATAACGGCCCTGCCGATCCCAGCGCAGGGCCTGGCCCAGCAGCTCGAAGGCGACACCGTGGCGGCCGCGCTCGGCCTCGACCCACGCCAGGCTGTACAGCGAGCGCACGTGCCGCGGGTGGACCTGCAGCGCGTTGCGGTAGGCGGTCAGCGCCTGGGGCGGCTCGCCTTGCGCGTGGGCAGCGTCGCCAAGTACACACCACAAGTCCGGCGAATAGCTGGGATTTTGCTCCAGGGCGTGCAGTGCGATGACTTGCGCGAGGTCGGCGCGACCCAGCCGATCCAGAGCGACGCGCGCCGCCTCTAGGTGCAGGGTCCAATCGGTGGGCTCGAGCGCGATCGCCTGGCGCAGGCCTTCTAGAATCTCTGTGGGATCCGATTGCTGCAGGGCCTGATCCATCAGCGCCTGGGCCGCGTCGACGGCCTGCGCGCCAAACACCGCGGCAAAGGCCGCTTGCGTGGCTGCCAGCTCGCTGCGCAGAAGCAGTCGGGTGGCCTGACCGCGGCCGCCGTCGCGCTCGGGCCCCAGCAGCCGCAGCCCCTGGGGACCGGCCGCAAAGAACTGGTCCACGGCGCGCATGTTCACCGCCGCGGCGGTCACCTGGCCATAGTGGGCATGGCCGCGCGGGTGACCGGCCTGTTCGGCGGTCGTCAGGGCCACGTCGCGCACCAGGGCCACGCCGCTTGGGGCCAGGATCGAGCTCAGGCCCAGCAGGGCTCGCAACGCTCCGGCGGAGTGCACCACCACCGTCCCGTCGCGCAGCAGCTCGTGGTCCGCGCCCAGGTCGGCTTCTTGGCGGTCCGCCCACTGCTCCAGCAGCGGCAGATCCGGGTGCTCGCTCAAATCCACGGCCCACGCCCGCAGTTCCTGCTGCACCAGGTTCCACGCGTCAGTCAGCGGCGCCAGGTTCTGCCCGTCGGGCGCGGCTGCCAGCGCCTGCAGCTCGGCCGCGGTCGCGTCGGTGTACGCGGGCAGCTGCCGTGGATCGCGCAGCCAGGTGCGGACCAGCACGGCCTCCCAGCGCGTCGCATCGCCTTCGCGCAGGCGGCGGAACACATCGACCGTCAGCAGGTCCAGCACGTACAACGCCATCGCGAAGTGCACCTGTCCGGCCAGATCCAGGCGCACACCGGTGTCCAGTTCGATGAATTGCCGTGGATTCTCGATGTCCAAGAAGCCAAAGCGCACCCGGCCAGGGTGGTGGGCAAACAGCCCGCGCTCCACCGCCTGCCGCGCCACGGCTGCACTCACGTCGGTGGCCAACACTTGCAGCCGCTCGTACCAAGGCACCGCAGCTTGCTGGCAGCGCTGGGCAAACGCGTCGAGCAAGTAGCGCAGGTGCAGCCCCGTGCCGATGCCGAATTCACACACGACGATCTGGTCGGGCAGGGTGCCGGCGGCCTCTTGATCCTCGCACCAGGCGAACAGCACCGCGGCCGAACGCTGCGACATCGCGCCGTTGTCGTGGATCAGGTGCGGCACCGTCTCGTCGGCGAACAGATCGACCGCGCCCGGCTGCCACGCCAGCCGACCGACCCGCCACGCCAGGCAGCGCGCAAGGGGCGTCCATTCCTCTAAGAGCAGGCGGTCGGATTGGGGGAGAGGGTCGCTGGCGACCGGAGTGGTGTCTGTCATGATGCCTCCGCGCGTAGGGGGCCTTGGCCCAAGAACGGCGGGCCGCGGCTGGGCTACCGTACCACCACGCGGCTGCTGCCGGTGTTGCCGGCGTCGTCGGTGACGGTGATGAGGAGCGTGTGCGGGCCTTGATCGATGCTGGCCGGCAACTCCAGGTCAAAAGCTTCGCTCAGACCGTCAAAAACGCCGTCTTTGGCGCTGGCCAGCATGGTCGGATCGCCGTCGAGCGAGACGTCGACGCGGACGATGCGCGAAATGGCGTCGGTCGCCACGCCCGACAACGTCCGGCCGCTCAGGCTGGCCGTGACCTCGGGCCGGCCGCGGTCGACCAAGAACGGCTTGGAGATGCGGGCCGTGGCCTTGCCGGCGCGGCTGCCGTTGACCAGCACGTCGCTCACCTCGACGCGCACTTCGTACCAACCGTCGGGCATATCCGAGGGGCTGAGTTCCATGGTCTTCTTGTCGTACCAGCGATCGTGCAGATGCAGCCACTGCTTGCCGCCGCGCGGGCGGTAGTTGACCTGGAACACCAGCGCATCGCCGTCGGGGTCCTCGGCGGCCCACGACAGTGCGACCGTGCCCTTTTGCTTGTTGACGACCGAATCAATCTTGCTGACCAGCGGTGCACGGTTCATCACTTGGCGGTAGGCGCGCAGCTCGACCAGCCGGGCGCGCTCCCCCTCTAGCTTGACGCGGACTTGCAGGAAGTTGGCCGCCGGACTCTGGATTTGGCCGCCTTTGGCCGGCGTCCAGTCGCTCCAGGTCTCGGACGGCGGATCGGTAAAGCCCGACCGCGTCTCGATGATCAGGTTGCCTTCGCCCACGGCCTCGATGCGGCCCCATTGGGCGATACCCGTTTCGCTCATCACTTCCGAAGTGTAGATGGCCGGTCCGTCGCCCTGGCCCACGGCGTACACGGCCGCCGACTTGCCGGTAAACAGCAGTTGCGGACCTTTGGCACCGACCTCGACGCCCAGAATCTCTTCCTCTTTGACGTCGAACAGGCTTTGCACGTCGCCAAAGTCGTCGCCGATCACGACCCGACCGCCGCGGGCCGCGCTGGCGTACACCGCTTTGCCCTGCACGCCAATCTCGCTGATCATGCCCTCTGGCGACACGAACACGCGGGTCACCGTGCCGTCGTCGCCGCGCTTCCACACGGCGCCTTTGCCCTTGGCCTGCGCCTCTTTGCCGGCCTTGTTGGCCGAGGCGATCTTGGGGGCGGCGCCGGTACCGGGGCGGTCCGCGGTTGGCTTCTGGTTGGCGCTGGCGGCGGCGGTCTGTCCACCGTTGACGGCGACGTACCAGGCCTTGCCCACGCGGGCCATGCTGCGGACTTCGATGCCTGGGAAGCTGGCGATCGCCTTGGCGTTCTTTTCGCCCTCGATGCGCAGCAGCAGCGCACTGTCCGACGTGCCGGCGTAGAGCGCATCGCCGCCATCCTGCAGCGCGGTCACGTGGTCGGCGCCCGTTTCGGCCCAAACCTTGGCCGTCTTGGCGGCCACGTCGATGGCAAACACCTTGCCGCCCGGGCCCGTGGCGGCGAACAACGTGCCGCCCTTAAGAACCAACGCCCACACGTGCTGCGCGCCCTCGAGCTTGACAAGCGACTCGACCTTGCCATCGGCGCCCACGTGGACCACCTCGCCGCTGCCGATGAGGCCCGCCCACACGCCGCCTTTGCCGTCCAGCGCCAGCGACGCGACCAGCGGTGCGTCGACCTTGGCGACCTCGCGGACTTTGCCGGCCTCGTAGACAAAGACTTTGCCTTGCAAGCCCGTGCCCAGCCACACCTTTTGGCCGTCGCGCACCCAGCAGTGAATGAACTCGGCGTCCACCTCGCTACGCTGCAGCTTGGGCGCAATCGTCAGACCCAACGTGGGGTGCAGCGCCAGGCCTTCCAGATTGCCGCGGCGAAAATCGTTGTCGTCGGCCCAAGTCCACAGTGCCGGCTGGCTGGCCAGCGACGCACGGGCGGGCAGGACGGCCAGCAACGCGGCCAAAAGCAGGGCCGGGCGAACGCGGCGGAGTACGGACTTCAGGTTCATGGGTTCCTCTTTGATTCGTGCTGAGTTGTGCGTATGCGGCGGCAGACTGCCCGCGACGTCACGGCTTGACGCGCAGCTTGATCGATGCGCTGCCGTTGAGCGCCCAAGGCGTTTGCACCGCCGCGCGCAGGGTTTCCTTGCCCGCCCGGACCGCCACAGTGTGCCCCTGCAACTCGTCGCGCACCCCCAACGGCAGCGAGGTCAGGCGTTTGCCGCGCACCATCAGCGACGGCTCGGGCAGGGCCACCACCGCCACCAGCCGGCTGCGGGTCGGCTGCCCGTTCAAGAAAGCGATGATGTCGTCTACATTTTGCGGTTCCGGGAACTCGGGCCCAAATTGCTTCTCGGCCCCGATCTGCACTTGCAGCGCGGCGCCCGCCAACTCCTTGGGCAGCGGAGGCAACACCACGGTCTGGACGCTGAGCGGCGGCTCGACGTTGGGGCGCATCAACCCCACCTTGATCGGGATCGGGACGCCGACCTCGACCTCTTCGCTGGGCGTGCGCACCCACTCGACAAACGCGAGGTTGCGGCCTTCGCTCACTTCGAGCTCCATGTCGATCCGCGACACGCGCAGACGCTCAAAGCCGTTGTAGGTCAAGGCCTTGGCCACCTGACCGACCATCGCGCCGATCTCGCCCACGCCGGCCATGCCGTTCAATCCCGAGAGGGTGTCGCGGATGACCACCGGCGCGTGCGGCCCATCGATGGTGAACTTCGCTCGCATTTCCACGCCCAGGCTCTCGGCCACGGGCTCGCTGGACTTGGCGGCGTTCTGCGCGACCATCGCGGCAATCATGGGAAAGAACAGAGGCTGGTCCGTCACTTCCACGTTCCAGGTCTGCTCGGATTTGCGATCGACGCTGCGCACCACCACCTTGACCGGCACCATCACGTCGCGCGGACCCACTCGACCGGCCACTGCGGGCTGGCGGTCCTGGTCCAAGATGCCGATGTCGTCCAGGGCATTGCCCATCTTGAACGACGACGCCTGGCTGGACAGGATCCACTGGATGTCGGCGCCGCCGATCGGCAAGTGGACTTGGCCCAACCCCTTGAATGGATGTCCAAAAGCCACAAAGTGGTCGCCGCGGACCCAGGTGACCGTGCCGATGCCCGAGACGGCCATGTCGCCGCGCGCCAGGCTGAGCGAGATGGCGGAACCCGGCTCGAAGGCCGGCGAAGGCTTGCGCGCACCACTGGCGGCGCCGCCGGTGGCCAGCATGACGTGGTCGAAGCCCAAGTCTTTGAGTTCACCACGCATTGCATCCACGACGCCGGGAGCGAAGCCCGACAGGACCAGCGGCACGCCCACGGGTTGCAGCGCGGCGCCGTCGGGGAGTTTGACTAAGCCGCTGGCGGATTTGCCAGGCGCCTCGGCCAGTTTCTGGTTGTGCGGCAGGGGCAGCAGCTGGCGGTCCATTTCCGGAAGCATGTCGGCAATCGGCGTGACGCCCGCTACCGGGTCCTTGTTGAACTGGAACCCGTACGACAGCGCCCCGATCAGCAACGGGCCTTGCTGGGCATCGTCGACAAAGATGGGGCTACCTGACATGCCGGCGACGATGCCGGAATGCTCTAGGTTCAGGCCCGCGCACCGAATCAGGATGATGTCCTGCCGTGGCAGCGCGTTTTCCAGAACGCCGATGATCTCGATGTCGAAACGCTCGATCTTGGTGCCGCGCACCACGGTGAGGCCGTGGCCCTTCATGCCCGGTTTCAGCGCGCGCGAGCCCAACATCTTGGGCACGCTGGCCTCTTTGGGCGGGCTGGCAGGAGCTGGCGCGGCGCAAACCGGCGCGGCCCACAGGCCCAAGGCCAGCAGACCGGCTACGTTTCCGGCAGCGATTCTTGAGACAATTGTACGCCACCGCCGCGACGGGAGGTGGGCACGGCCAAGGCAAAAGGACAGGCTAGGTAGGACCATGCTCCGAGTGTGCCGCAATCCTTGTGGCCTGTCACGCGGCCACCGCGCCAGCTCGGCCGACCCAGTGCGTCGCAGCGGCGACGGGTCGCCGGACCGCCGGGCGCGGCGCACAGAGCTGGAGAAACTTGGTGTCGCGCTTCGCTTGTCAGCGCGGCCCACCTCTGGCACCTTGTCCTGCGAGCCCCACTGGATTCGCGCCGGCAAATCTTCCCTGTTCCGACCTGCAACTGGCGAGAATTGCATGGGGTTCCCGGATCGGGCCCGGAGAAACGGCCGCGTTGTCGATCGGATTCGACGGGATTTTGTCTCAGCTAGACTTGGGCCGTGATCATGACCCCATTTGATTCTCGCCAGCGCCTTTGTACCCATTGCGGTGCCCGCACCCCTGGACTCGTGTGTCCGGACGACGGTTCGCTGACGGTGCAACTGCGCGAGTACCTGCCGGGCGCCGAAGTCAAGGTCGGCGACCTGATCGGCGAACGCTACATGATCACCCGGCGCTTGGGCGAAGGCGGCTACTCATCCGTCTTTGCCGCGCAGCATGTGGTCACCGGTCAGGCGCTGGCGATCAAGGTGCTCAAGGCCACGTGGCCGGGGCCCGACGAGCAAGCCGTGCGGCGCTTCTACCGCGAGGCGAGTGTGACCGCTGGCCTGTCGCATCCCAACACCATTCGGGTGTTTGACGTGGGCCAAACCGAGGGCGGCTCGTTCTGGCTGGCGATGGAACTGCTGGTGGGGCCGTCGCTGGAAGACCGCATGCAAGAGCGGCTGTCGCGCGGACAGGTGCTGACCCAGCGCGAGGCCATCGATTTCGCCGTGCCGGTGCTCCGCTCGCTGCACGAGGCCCACGGTCGCCATCTGGTCCACCGCGACCTGAAACCCGCCAACATCGTCTTGGCCGACGTGGCAGGCGAGACCGTGGTGAAAGTACTGGATTTTGGTATCGCCCAGACCAGCGGGTCCACGCTGACGACCACCGGTATGGCCCTGGGCACGCCGGCCTACATGAGCCCCGAACAGTGCCAAGGTCTGGACCTGGACGGTCGAAGTGATCTGTATTCGTTGGGAATCGTGCTGTATCGCTCGGTCACCGGCGACGTGCCGTTTGCCGATCTGAATCCGGTCAAGCTGATGCAGGCCCACCTGTCGCGCCCGCTTCCGGACTTGCGAAGGGCTGCGCGGACCGATCTGACGCAGTCGTTTGTGACCGTGGTGCAGCGGGCCCTGGAGAAGGACCTGCTCCGCCGCTGGCAACAGGCCCACGACATGCGCGAGGCTTTGGACGCGGTCGCCATGGAGATGGCGCGCACCTCGTTGGATATGCAGGCGTTTTCGCTGAGCCCGGACCACACGCCAAGGCGCCGCAAGTCGGGCCGATTGGAGCCGGCGCACCCGGCGGCCGGCGTGCCCGAGGCGGGCGACGACGCAGTGGCCGACAGCCGTCAGGCCACGGGGCCGATGCCACCTTTGTCAGCGCGGTCCGCGACTTCGCGCATGTTGCGTGGATCGACCGGGCCAGCCAAACCGCCCGTTGTGCAAGCGGACCCCCTCCACCACGTCCCGCCCCTGCCGCCGCTGCCCAAGATGAGCCCGGCGCCCCCGCCGCCGGTGCCTCCGCCGCCGGTGCCCAGAGCCGCGGTGCCCCCGCCGCCGGTGCCTCCGCCGCCGGTGGCAACTGCCGCACCGCTCGCGCCGTCCGCTGCGCCCGAGGGCGAGGCTGCGGACGAGCCGCATGGCTCATTGTTCAAGAAAACGATGCCGCTCGGTAGTGACCGGCCCACGGCCCGACTGCCGCGTCCCAGCGGTGGTCCAGGCAAGGGCTAGAGACCGGATCGATCCAGGCCTTCTCCGCGCATCCGATCCGCGCATCCGATCCGCGCATCCCAACCGTCGCTTCCGGCCTACTGTCCCACGCAGATGCCCGCCACGCATTTGGCGCTGCTGGGATCGGGGCACGCGCAGGTCGTGTCGGCGGTGCAGACCTTGGCCTTGTAGGCCAGAACCAGCATCTTCATGTACAGGAACAGAGGCTTGCTGGGGCCCATGGTCGTCATGTTGACAAAGGTGGGGCAACCGCAACCCAAGGTGTTCGACACCTTGAACGTGCAGTCGCTGTCTTTGCTGCACTTGGCCCCTTCGGCAAGGGCCAAGCTGGCGGCCTGATCCAGCTCCTTGCACGACAACTCCTTGGTCTGGCAGCTGCCCGAGCCGCACGTGCCGACCATCTTGCTCAAGTCGACGCAAGCACTGTTGCAGACGCCGTTGCACTTGGACGTCACCATCTCGGCGCTGTAGTCGATCAAGTTCTGCGTATCCGCCGATTTGCCGCTGTAGTAGGCGCTGCACTTGGGGCAGGTGAGCATGGCCGGCGCCAGACCGTAGCAGTCGAACGGCGTGGAGCACTTGCTCGCAGAAGCTTCGAGCGCCATGTACTTGGCCACCTTGGCCTGGCACGGGTCCGCCGCCGTGTCGGGCGGCACATCGGGCTGGATGTCGGGCTGGACATCGGGTTGAACATCGGGTTGAACATCCGGTGGCACATCTTTGGCGATGTCGGGGGTCGTGTCGGGCTGGATGTCGGGCGCGACGTCGGCCAGTGCGTCGAACTGCACGTCCGCCGGGGCCAGATCCGGTTCGCTGTCCTTGGCTTGAGCCGCGTCCTGGGCGACTTCGGCCGGGGCGGCGTCGTGGGTCAGGCTCGAGTCACCTACGACACTGTCGGCCTCGAGGGTGCCCAGGGCCGCATTGGTCGCCGAATCCTCGCACGCCGACATAGCGCCAGCGACGGCCACGAGCACCGCGACCAGATTGCCGAATTGCCCAGAACGCAGAAGTGGCTTGCGCATCGTCGTCTCGCTTGGAAGGGGGCCGCGGCAGTGGAAAGCGTCAGTGGGAGCACCACAGCAACCGGGGGTACCGCCAATTCTACAGGTACCTGGGCAGTTCGCAAAGCGGACGGCGCAAGGCGGGCATTGGGCCGGGGCCGAGGCGGACCGGTCCGGGGGCTACTCGCTGCCCACGGCGCCGCTTGCGCGAAGCTCGGCAATTTCGGCCGGAGTTTTACCAAGTTCGCGGAGAACCTGGTCCGTGTCCGCGCCGGGCGTGCGGGCCGCTGTGCGCAAGGTGGGCGGCGTCGCCAGCAGGCGCAACGGATTGCCCAGCTGGGTCAGGCTGTTGCCATCGGGCTGCGGCAAGGCCACCACCATCTGGCGCGCCGCGACTTGCGGGGCGGCCAGGGCCTCGGCCGTGTCGAGCACCACCTCGACGCAGCACGGCACGTCCTGGAACAGGTGCCGCCACTCGGCCCAGGTCTTGCCCGCAAAAATCGTCGTCAGTTCATGGCGCAAAGCCTGTTGCTCGGCCGGCGTCGCACCCGGCCAATCCAGCAAGTCAGGCCGATGCACCGCCGCACAAAAATCGGCCCAGAACTTGGGTTCGAGCGCGGCCATCGACACCCAGCGTCCATCGCGGGTTGCGTAGAAGCCATAGGCCGAATCTCCACCCAGGACGCCATGTTCCGCTTGGTCCGTCTCGGCACCAGCTAGAACTGCCGCAGCCGGCATCGCGTTCAAGAACAAGGCTCCATCGGCCATGCTGATGTCGACGAACTGGCCCAAACCTGTGGCACTCCGGTGCAACGCGGCAGCGAGAATCCCCGCAACAGCTGGCCACGTTCCGCCCGCCGTGTCGCCGGCGACCGTAGTCCATGGGTGGGGAGCACCGCCGCGCCCCCCCATGTGGTGGGCCGCCCCCGACAGCGCCAAGAAATTGATGTCGTGTCCCGGCCGGTCGCGCAGCGGCCCCGTCTGGCCAAAAGCCGAGATCGCGCACCAGATTAGGCGCGGCTGGCTGGCCGACATGGCCGCATAGCCCACCCCAAGGCGGTCGAGCACGCCTGGACGGAATTGCTCGACCACGATGTCATAGGTCTGCAACAACTCTTGAAAAAGACTCCGCCCAGCCGCTGTTTTCAGGTTCAAGCCGATCGACCGCTTGTTGCGTGCCACGGTGTGCCACGCGGCGGCCTGGCCGTCGCCGGTCAAAGGCGGCATGAACCGCAACATATCGGGGCGATCCAAGGCGTCGACGCGCAACACCTCGGCGCCCAGGTCCGCGAGCAGCATCGTGGCCAAGGGCCCCGGCCAAAGGCTGGTCAAGTCAAGAATTTTCAGCTGTTGTAGCGCCCCAACCATGCCCCATCGTCCCTTGCGCGCCAGCGCTTGGGCAGTATCGCAAGGGTGCGAACCGCCGGCAAATGCCGCAGGACCTGGGCGACGCCGGCTTGTGTCGCGCCGCGGCAACGGTCAGACTTGCCGCCGCCTTTGCCGGCGCGGGCGCCAACCGGACCGGCCTTGCGCACGCTGACTACCTCGCCCCACCAACTGGCGCCGCCTTGGCCCGGAGGATGTCCGATGGATACGCTGGAACCTGCTGTTGTTTGGAAGTATTTTGCCGCGCTCAGCGCCATTCCGCGCCGCTCGGGCGAAGAGGCCGCAGCTGGCAACTGGGTGGTGAAGATGGCCGAAGACCACGGGCTGAAGTGGCTGCGCGACGCCACCGGCAACATCGTGGTGCAAGTCCCGGCCACGCCCGGCCGCGAACAGGTGGCCCCGACGGTGCTGCAGGGTCACCTGGACATGGTCTGCGAGAAAAACGCCGACACCGTTCACGATTTTTCAAAGGATCCGATCCGCCTGCGTGTGGTCGGGCCCGAGGTCAAGGCGACGGGCACAACTCTGGGAGCAGACAACGGCATTGGTGTGGCCATGGCCCTGGCCATGCTGGACGCGAAGGACTCGCCGCACGGGCCGCTCGATCTGCTGTTCACGGTCGACGAGGAGCGGGGGCTGACCGGCGCCAAGGGGCTGCAGCCCGGCTTTTTGCGCGGCAACCGCCTGATCAACATCGACACCGAAGAACTGGGCCAGATCTACATCGGCTGCGCTGGCGGCATCGACACCCTCTTGACGCTGCCGCTGCAGCGGGGCGACGCGACCCGCGGTGCGGTGCGGATTCGTATTGCGGTCAAAGGCTTGCGTGGTGGCCACTCGGGCTGCGACATCCACGAAGGCCGCGGCAACGCCAACCGCATCCTGGCGCGTATCTTGCGCGATCTGCAGAACAAAGGTCTGCTGGCCGGCGTCGTGGCGGTGGACGGTGGATCGCTGCGCAACGCGATCCCCCGCGAAGCGTTTGCCGTGGTCGATATCCGCGACCCGGCCGTCGTGCAGGCCGCGCTGGCCGACTATCGCACCATCGTGGCCAGTGAATTGGCCGGCGTGGACGAGGGCGTGAGCGTGGCGATGGAAGCGAGCTCGGACCCACGCCTGCCGCTGGTGGACGACGTGGCCCATCGCGTCATCGATCTGCTGCTGGCGCTGCCGCATGGTTATCAAGCGTTTTCGCGCGCTTTGCCTGGCCTGGTCGAGACGAGCACCAATCTGGCCACCTTGACCACAACAGATGACCATCTGACCATTGCGACGTCGCAGCGTTCGAGCATCCAGTCGCAATTGCGCTGGCTTGCCGACTCGGTCGCGTCGCTGGGTCGCCTGGCTGGCGCTGCCGTGCACCAGAGCGATGGCTATCCGGGGTGGCCGCCGAACCCGAATTCGCCGCTTCTGGCGCAGGCGCAGCGGGTGTTTGCGCGGAAATTCGGTGCGGCGCCCGTGCCCAAGGCCATCCATGCCGGCCTGGAGTGTGGCTTGATCGGCGATCGCTTCCCAACGATGGACATGATCTCGATTGGCCCAGATGTGCGCAACGCCCACTCGCCAGACGAGTGTGTCGACATCCCTAGTGTGGGGCAAACTTGGGAGATTCTGCTCGCCCTGCTGGCGGACTTGACCTAAGGCGAACCCGGTGGTCGCTGCGACTGTCGGTCGCCGCGCTCCTGCTGTGCCCGCGGACCTGCCTGGCCAGAACGAGCTACTTGACGGTATCGCCCGGCGCTTTGGGGCGGCGGCCACGGCGGGTGCGCAGACTTTCTGTCGACACGCGATTGGTGCCATGGAACGCGGGCGGCAGGCGCCCCGAGGCCACCGCTTCGGGCAGGGGCAGCCCGCCGGTCACCAACACGTCGGCCAGGGTGATGCGGGCGGCCCAGTCGGCCATCATGTCGTTGAGCTTGGCCCAGGCCGGATGCAACGGGCACGGCGCGGCCGAGTTGCACGACCCCCAGCCAAAGGCGCAGTAGCTTGGGTTGATGATGTAGTCCGCCGCGACCATGACATCCAGAAACCGGATGAAGGTGGGCGGTTTGGCGAGCGAGAAGCCGCCGCCGTGGCCCTTTTGCGAAGAAAGCAGCCCCGCGACCACCATTTTGCGCAACAGCTTGGCCAGGTACGGCGCCGGCACACCGGTTGCGACGCTCAGGTCTTGGGCGCGTACGGCCACTCCTTCGCCAAGATTGGCGATGTAGCACATGGCGCGCAGGGAGTACTCAACGGTTTGGGGTAGATGCATCGGGTCTCCTCGTCGAACAGGGGGCGGCCAGTGGCCACAGGCGATTGGCGGCCCTTTGTGACCGCCCTCTCGACCTTTGCGGTTGGGCGGCACAGCCAGACAGCCTGGGTCGTTCCTACGGTTCGGGTGCGCGGGCGCTGTTCAGCATGTGGGGCATGCCGTACAGCCCTGCCTGTCCACGGCGATCGGCCAGCCAGCGCGCGGCCCGCACGGCGCCATGGGCAAAGACCTTGCGGTCGCGGGCATCGTGGCAAAGGCGCAGGCGCTCGGCCGGCCAGCCCAGCACCACCTCGTGTTCGCCCACGATGTCGGCCAGTCGCACGGCGTGCATCCCGATCTCGCCCCGCGGTCGCTCTTCGCCAAGACCGCTGCGGCCATCGCGGCGCACTTGGGTCAAGTCTTGGCCCCTAGCTTGGGCCACGGCCTTGGCCAGGCTGAGCGCGGTCCCGGACGGCGCATCCCGCTTGTGGCGGTGGTGGGTTTCGACGATCTCGATGTCGGCATCCAAACCGAGCACGCTGGCCGCACGGGCCGCAAGCTCGGTCAGCAGCGCAACACCCACAGAGAAATTCGACGCTTGGAAAACGGGCACGAACTGCGCGGCCCGCGCGACCTCGGCTTGCTCGCCCGCGCCCAGACCCGTGGTCCCCAGCACCCAGGCGACGCCATGCGCGCGTACCCACTCGGCCACGGACGATGTGGCGTGCGGCGTCGAGAAATCGATAATAATATCTATAGAGTTAGGGTCGACCTGGTCGAGCGGAATGCCTCCGCTTTGCCCAGGCTCGACGATGCTGGCTGACAGATGCAAATCGGCTGCATCATTCACTAGTTGGCACAGGAGCTGGCCCATTCGCCCCGCGGCCCCCACCACACCCACTCGCACGCTTGGCGCGTTGGCCTGCTGTGCTGGTCCGTTGAAATTCGCTGCTGTCATCCGGCCTCCGCCACCATTGTTGCGACTCGGCGGCCGGCCATCAAGGTGATCTCGTGTTTGTCGTTGAAAAAATGCTTTGCACGGCCGAAGTAGTCGGCCGAGCGGCACACCTCCAGAGCCGCGTCGATCAAGTCGAAGTCCGGACAACCCTTGAACTTCATTTGAACTACCAGCCGATCAGCCCGCGCTTCGCCGCACCAGTCGCGCAGCAATTCCGGCACGCGCTGCGGGTAGGCGATGATGTCGCTGACGATCCAGTCCACCGGCTGCGGTGGGTGCCAGGCGAAGGCATCGGCCATTACAAATTGGACATATTTGTCCGTCATCAGCCTCGGAGCCAGTTCAGCTCGGTCCACGGCTGTGACCTGGGCGCCCAGTTGCCGCAGCACGTGGGTCCAACCGCCCGGACTTGCACCAAGATCCACCGTCTGCGCGCCCGGTCCCGGCGCCTCGCCCATGCACGCCAACGCCTCGCGAAGCTTGCGAAAAGCCGAGGACGGCGCCGTGGGCTCGTCAGGCGGATCGGCGAGGCCAGCAGGCAGGCGGCTGGGCCAGGACATCGCCCCTCCCACGGGCTGCAACGGCGCCACGCTCACGTAGGCAACCTCTGGATCTGTAAGCAAGACTTGCACAAGACGATCCACCGGGGCCTGCCGGCTCGGCGCAGCAGAAAGCAAGCCGATCAGAGCCTTGGGCAACGCGGCCTGCAGCAGGTCGGCCCGGCGCCGCATCTGTGGATTCGGCTGTCCCTTGAGCTGGCCAGGCACCAGTACGTGCACCGCAAAGCGGCCGCTGCCGGTGGGCCAACGCGCCATGCACCACTCGGCCACCGTCTGCGCCAGTTGGCGGATCGACTCGCCGCGCACCTGACCGACCTGCGGCAAAACCTGTAGCGCATACACGGGGTCCCAGCGTTCAGTCGGCGCGTTGCCCAAGTCGGCCGCGACCAGACCCGGCATCAGCGTGCGCGCGGCCGCGCCCATGCGGGCCAGCTCGGCCACCAACACGGCTTCGTACTCGTGACGACCCGTAAAAAGCCACACGTGCGCGTCCTTTGTGCCTGCCTATGGCGGCTGCAAACGAGCTGCCGCGGCGTCTAGGCGGCCCAGGGCGTCGCTCAGTTCGCCCAGCCCCACCGCGCCCACCGACAGGCGATGCCAGTGCTCGGCGTGCCGCGCGCCAAAGACGGCGAACGGAACGGTCGCGATGCCCGCTTCGTTCAGCAGCCAGGCGCGCACATCCTCGGCGTTGCCCAGGATTCGGTCGCCGTCGCGCCAGCCCACCAGGGCAAATTCGGCCGAGAGGTAAATGGCGCCCTGCGGCAACAGCGCGCGCAGCGGATAGCCGCGCTTCGCCAAGGCCGTGATTCGCTCGTGCAGCAGCGCCAAACGCTCGCCCGCGGCCAGACGGATGAAATGCAGGTAGGCGTCGATCGCGTCGTCGTCGCCCAAAAGCTGCGACACGGCGCGCTGTTCCGCCTTGGGCGCCCAGGCCCCGATGTGGCCCAGCAGTTTGTTCATGGCGTCGGCCACGGGCGGCGGGGCGATCGTCCAACCTACGCGCAACCCTGTGGAGGCAAAGCACTTCGAGATGCCATCGACGTAAATCGTGTAGTCGGCCATCGCCGGCAGCAGGCCCACCGGATCGACGTGGCGGGTCTCGCCGTGGGTCAGCATCCAGTAGATCTGGTCGAAGCACAGGAAAAGCGGCCGTTCGTTGGCAGCTTGGCGGCGCTCGTTTTCGGCGACGATCGCCTGGCACAGCTGCAGCAGCGCACTGCCGTCGATGCAGGTCCCCGCCGGATTGAGCGGCGAATTCAGGACGATCAGCCGGGCATCGGCCAGGTGCGGCGCGATCTGGGCAAAGGCGGGGAAGAAGTTGTCGTCGGGCTGGACGGGCAGCTCGACCGCCCGCGCCCCGACCATGTGCGCGTAGTGGTCGTTGTTCCACGACGGCGTGGCGTAGACCACCTTGTCCCCAGGCGCGACCAGCGCCAGGTAGCAGGTGTAGAGCACGGGCCGCGCGCCGCCAGCGATCAGCACCGCGTCGAGCTGGGGCCGCCATCCCAGCCGCCGCTCGCACAGGGCCTGTACCGCCGCGCGCAGCTCGGGGATGCCCGCGGCTGGCGGATAGTTGGTCCAGCCGTCGCGCATGGCCTGGGCGGTCCCTTCGAGCAACTTGCGCGGCAGCGGGTACTGAGCCGGCTCAAAATCGCCAATGGTCAGGTTGCAGACGGTTTTGCCGGCCGCCACAAGCGACCGCACTTGGGCGGCGATGGTCAAGATCGGCGAACCCTGCAGCGCGGCCGGCATGGGCGCCAAGCCAGACGCGAGCCACTCGGAAGCGGGCTGCGACATCAGGGCTCCTTGTTTTCTGGGCTTTTCTTGATAGAGCGAGCCGGACCAGGCCCGCGGCGGGCAGCGCGCACGGGCCCGGTCCCAGCCAGAAGGCTAGTAGCGGTAGTGATCGGGCTTGTACGGGCCCTCGACCGGCAGACCCAAGTACTCGGCCTGCTTGGCTGTCAGCTTGGTGAGCTTGACGCCCAGCTTGCCCAGGTGCAGGCGCGCCACTTCTTCGTCCAGCTTCTTGGGCAGCACGTGCACGCCCAGTTCGAACTTCTGGGTCCACAGGGCGATCTGCGCCAGGGTCTGGTTGGTGAAGCTCGACGACATCACGAACGACGGGTGGCCGGCGGCGCAGCCCAGGTTCACCAGGCGGCCACGCGCCAAGACGATCAGCGACTTCTTGGCCGAGCCGTCGACGTGGTCGAAGTGGAACAGGTCCACCTGCGGCTTGACGTTCTCTTCGCGGATGCCGGGCGTCGTCTCGAGCCAGCGCATGTCGACTTCGCTGTCGAAGTGGCCGATATTGCAGAGGATCGCGTGATCCTTCATCAACTTCATGTGCTCGCCGTTGACCACGTCGCAGCAGCCCGTGGCGGTCACGACCACGTCGGCCAGCGGCGCGGCCTCTTCCATCGTGACCACTTCGTAGCCTTCCATCGACGCCTGCAGCGCGCAGATCGGGTCGATCTCGGTGATCAGGACGCGGGCGCCAAAGCCGCGCATCGACTGCGCCGAGCCCTTGCCCACGTCGCCGTAGCCGCACACCACTACGGTTTTACCGGCCATCATCACGCCCGTAGCGCGCTTGATGCCGTCGACCAGCGACTCGCGGCAGCCGTACAGGTTGTCGAACTTGCTCTTGGTGACCGAGTCGTTGACGTTGATCGCCGGTACCTTTAGATCGCCCCTGGCAAAGGCCTGGTACAGGCGGTGCACGCCGGTGGTGGTCTCTTCGCTCAGGCCCTTGATGTCCTTCAAGAGTTGCGGGTACTTCTGGTGGATCCACCAGGTCAGGTCGCCGCCGTCGTCCAGGATCAGGTTGGGGGCCTTGCCGCCTTCAAAGGCGTAGATCTGCTGGTCCAGGCACCAGTCGTATTCTTCCAGGGTTTCGCCCTTCCACGCGTACACCGGGATGCCAGCGGCCGCGATCGCTGCGGCGGCATGGTCCTGGGTCGAGTAGATGTTGCACGAGGTCCAGGTCACGTCCGCGCCCAGGAGCTTCAGCGTCTCGATCAGCACCGCGGTCTGAATGGTCATGTGCAGGCAGCCGGCGATGCGGGCGCCCTTGAGCGGTTGGCTGGGGCCGTACTGCTCGCGCAGCGCCATCAGACCGGGCATCTCCTTCTCGGCGATCATGATCTCTTTGCGGCCCCAATCCGCCAGGTTCATATCGGCGACTTTGTAGGGCAAACGGCCGCTGCTGGCGATCGTGCTGGCGGCGGTGCTGGCGAGGGTGGCGGTCATGAGAAACTCCTGATTGGGGATGTCCGGAAAAGGGAACTGCGGGTTGGTGGGCGGCCTGCCGTTGGCCTGGAGCGGCCCAGGCGCCCGCGGCGCGAGGGCACAGTAGTATGCCGAAAAAATGTGGCGTGGCCAAGCGGAACTTCCGCGACGCTTGTGGTAAACCGGCACACCGCGCAGGGATTCCCGGCGCTGCCCATCGGTCATCTTGGAGTTCACGTGCACCACGGCTCGCGCATCCTCGTTCTTGATTTTGGCTCGCAGTACACCATGCTGATTGCGCGGCGAATTCGCGAGTTGGGCGTCTATTGCGAGATCTGGCCGTGCACGGTCCCCGCCGAGCGTATCGCCCACTTTGCCGCCCATGGCGTGATCTTGTCGGGCGGACCGTCGTCGGTCTACGACGCCGGGGCGCCGCAATTGCCCAACGTCCTGAGCCTGGGCGTGCCGATCTTGGGGATCTGCTATGGAATGCAGATCCTGGCGCACAGCCTGGGCGGCCGCGTCGAACCCGGAGCCACGCGCGAATACGGTCCCGCCGCGATCGTTCAGCCGCCAGAGCAAGACCGAGAAGTCCAGTGCCCGCTACTCCAGGGCGTGGACGACGGCGCGATCGTGTGGATGAGCCATGGCGACCATGTAGCGGATCTGCCTGGTGATTTTGTGACGGTGGCCCGATCCAGCGACGGGTTGCTGGCGGCCGTGCAGCACCGCCAGCGGCCGTGGTTCGGGCTGCAGTTCCACCCCGAAGTGGAGCACAGCGCCTGCGGGCGCGCGATCTTGCAGCGCTTCGTCTTTGACGTGTGCCGCTGCGACGCCGACTGGAGCATGGACAGCTTTGCCGAGGCGGCGATCGCGGCGATCCGCACGCAAGTGGGCCAGGGCAGGGTACTTTGTGGCCTGTCGGGCGGCGTCGACTCGTCGGTGGTGGCGGCCCTGCTGCACCGGGCTCTGGGACCGCGGCTGCAGTGTGTGATGGTCGACAATGGGCTGCTGCGGCAAGGCGAGGTCGAGCAAGTTCAGCAGATCTTTGCCGAAGGTCTTGGGCTGCCGCTGCTGGTCGTCGACGCGCGGGCGCCGTTCCTGGCGGCGCTGGCCGGCGTGGTCGATCCCGAGCGCAAGCGGAAGGAAATTGGCCGGTTGTTCGTCCAGGTCTTTGAGCAAGCAGTGGAACAACTGGGCGTGCACTTTGACTTTTTGGCCCAAGGGACGCTGTATCCCGATGTGATCGAGTCGGTGTCGTTCTCGGGTCCGTCGGTCACGATCAAGTCGCACCACAACGTGGGCGGTCTGCCCGAGCGGATGCGCATGAAGCTGGTGGAGCCGCTGCGCGAGCTGTTCAAAGACGAGGTCCGCGTGCTGGGCCGGGCCCTGGGCCTGCCGCCGAGTCTGGTCGATCGCCAACCCTTTCCGGGGCCTGGCCTGGCCGTGCGCATCTTGGGCGACGTCACGGCCGAGCGCGTGGCGCTCCTGCAGCGGGCCGACGCGATCGTGCGATCCGAGATCGACGCGTGGCCAGGGCATGTCGAGCTTTGGCAGTATTTTGCCGTACTTTTGCCGGTGCAGTCGGTCGGCGTCATGGGCGACCAGCGCACCTACGAAGCGACCTGTGCCGTGCGCGCCGTCACCTCGATCGACGGGATGACCGCCGACTGGGCCGATCTGCCCAAGCCGCTGCTCGCGCGTATTTCGTCGCGGATTATCAACGAAGTCCGCGGAATCAATAGGGTTGTCTACGATATTTCGTCAAAGCCGCCCGCCACCATCGAGTGGGAATAGCATCGGCGCCGCACCATGACAGCGATGTCATGGTTGGTGGTGCAAAATGTGGCGCAACTCACGAGCGTTCGTATCCTTGCGTTTATGCGCCCCCCCGCTTCCCAACCCACCGCCATCCCAGTCCGCCGTCGCCCAGTCGCCTGGTTGGCGGCTAGGTTGGCTCCATTGGCGGTGCTGTTGGCGGGGCTCTTGGCGCCGCAGTGGGCGTGGGCCGGGGCGGCGACGCCGAGCGGTGGTTGCCCACCTCCGCCCAATACGCTGGCGTTCACCGAGTTTTCGGTGGGCAGTCTGGAGCAACCGCGCTGGATCGAGATCGCCAATCCGGGCAGCTACGCGATTTCGCTCAACGGCGTCCACTTGGTGGTCAAGCTGCCGCCCCTTCCGGGCAACAAGCCGCCGCCGGAATTGCTGTCGTTTGACCTGGGCGAGCTCGTCGACGAGCTGCCCGCCGGCGAGCATGTGGCCTTTGGCTGGGTGCCAGCTGGCCCGGCCCTGGCGCTTCTCAAGCTGAAAGTTATCGATTTGGGGGCCGAATTCATCGCTCCGTGCGGAGTCAAACTGAGCTTGGAGGGGCCGGCGGGTCTGATCGACAGCCTCAGCTGCGACATGTGCAGCGGCAGCAAAGCGGGCGCGACCTGGGGGTTGGACCCTGCGCAGACCTCGCCGTGCGCCAACGACGATCCCAGCAATTGGTGCGCCCCCAAGCCCGATCCCAATGGCGCGCTGAAGACCCTGGGTACTCCGGGAAAGCCCAATCAAGCTTGCGACTTGGATGGCGACGGGGTGCCGTCGGTGGCCGGGCCAGGGGCGGAGCCAGACTGCGACGACAAGAACAAAGCCGTGTTCCCCGGCGCCGTCGAGTTGTGCAACGGCCAGGACGACGACTGCAACGGCCTGACCGATGACTCGCCGGCCGTGCCACTGGGTACTTGCCCGTCGATGGGTCTCTGCGCTGGCGCGGTGCCCGTCTGCTACGGCGCGGCCGGTTTTGCCTGCGCCATGCCGGCCGGATACGAGCCGGTCACCGAGTCGCTGTGCGACAACCAGGACAACGACTGCGACGGCTTGACCGACGAGGGACTGACCAACGCTTGCGGCAACTGCGGCACCGCGCCCCCCGAGGAGTGCAACGGCAAGGACGACGACTGCAACGGCCTGACCGACGACGTGGTGTCGCTGCCCAATCAGTGCACGTCGACCGGTGTGTGCGCGCTGGCCAAACCGGCGTGCGACGGCGGCGTCTTGGGTTGCGCGATGCCCCTGTCGTACCAGCCCACCGAGACCCGCTGCGATGGCCTGGACAACGATTGCGACGGCCAGACCGACGAAGACCTGGGCCTGGGCGGCACCTGCACGCGCGGCAAAGGCGTTTGCGCCCGGCCAGGTGCGCGGGTTTGCGCCGTAGACGGCACGGTGGAATGCAAGGGCGAGACCATCGTGGGCGCGGCCGAGATTTGCGGCGACGCGCTAGACAACGACTGCGACGGGCAGACTGACGAGGATTTTGTCGCCGTAGGCAGTGCCTGCACCAGCGGCGTAGGTATCTGCAAAGTCAACGGCAAGTCGGTGTGCAGCGCCGACAAGCATTCGGTGGTCTGCAGCGCCCAGCCCCTGAAACCCTTGGCCAACGAGGTCTGTGGCAATCAGGTCGACGACGACTGCGACGGCCAAGTGGACGAGAAACCGTGCCTGGATAGCTCGCAGACCACGTGCTCGGCGCAACCGCAGCCTGGACCGCACAGTTGGTGGCTGGGGCTGCTGTTGGCGCTGGCAGTGGTCGCGAGCCGGCGCACGCCCACCCCGATCCGCCGCTTTGGGCGCAACTCCGCGTTGCTGCGTCACTACTCTCCCTTCGGCGACCTCTAGGTCGCCTCAGTCGCTCCGCTTCTTGCGCCTTGATTTGCATCCCAAATCGACGGCCGGGGCCAATTTCGCTGGTGGATTTTGGCCCACGTCGCCGCTTGCACGGCGTGTGCGTTGACCGCTATGCTGCGGCAATGCGCCGACTTGCCGCCCGTCTATCTGCTGGCCTGATGAATCCACGTGATGTTCTCCGCGTGCCTGCCGTTGGTCTGGCCTGGGCGGCGGCGCTGGCCGTTGGCCTGCTGGCGGGCTGCGGCGACGGGGTGGTGGATCCGGCCGCTGCGATCAGCACCAGCAAGGCCGACGCTGCCGTCGACACGGCTAGAGACACGATGTTCCTGGACGTCGGCTCGGTCACTGTGAAAACCGACACCGTGGGCCCCTACGCCAAGCAGTGCGCTGCCGGCCCGCAAGTCTGCGACGACGGCAACCCCTGCACGACCGATGGCTGTGACCCCGTCACTGGCTGCACGGCCGTGGTTCGCGACTGCGCGGACGGCGATCCTTGCACCATCGACGCTTGCGACGTTGGCACGGGCGAGTGCCAGCACCTGCCAGAGGACTGCGACGACGGCAATGCTTGCACGACCGGCACTTGCGCCGCCGGCGAAGGGTGCCTGTTCGCCCCCACGGACTGCAGCGACGGTAACCTGTGCACGGCCGACGGCTGCACCCCCGGCGGCGGTTGCCAGCACAGCACCCTGAACTGCGACGACGGCGTCACCTGCACCGCCGACAGCTGTGACCCCAGCAAGGGCTGCGTCAACGCCAAGCCCGATGGCGCCAAATGCTGCGAACTCGCTGGGGATTGCGAGGATGGCGACGCCTGCACCGCCCACACCTGCACCGCCGGACAGTGCCAGACCCAGCCCGTCTACGGCTGCTGTGCCAAAGACGCCGACTGCGACGACGGCAATGCCTGCACCGAGGACCAATGCCAAAAGGGCAACGGCACCTGCAGCCACAAACCGCTCGCCAAGGCCGGCTGCTGCGTGGCCGACTTGGACTGCGACGACGGCGTGGCCTGCACGGCGGACCATTGCCAGGCCAACACCTGCGACCACGAGCCGATTTGCTGCAGCAAGGGCAAGGACTGCAATGGCCTGGTTGCTGGCGCCGAACTCTGCGCCGCTGCCACGTGCACTGATGCCAGCTGCGGCGTGGTGGCTGTGACCACCGATGGTTCGGGCAAGGCGCCGGCGAGCTGCTGCAAACCAGAGGTGGCAGCAGAGGATTTTGATGGCGAGCCCACTTGGCCGACCGCGCTGGTGCCGTCCAAATCGGCCAGCTGGATGGTGCAGTCCAGCGGCGGCAAGTCGGGCGGCGGGCTGCGCTTTGCGGCGGTGACGGGCGGCGTCCCAGGCGGCGGCTCGCTGGCCCAAGCGCGGCTGCAGGCGATCACGCTCCCCATTGGCGTAGAGAGCAAGCTGACGTTCCAGTATTCGGGCACGCTGGGTACTGGCGACCAGGTGCGACTGCGCGCGGTCACCGCGGCCGGAAGCTGGCTCTTGTGGCAGGGCGCCAGCACCGGCAGTTGGGCCACGGCGTCGCTGGACTTGACGGGCCTTGCCGGCCGCGCCAGCACGCGCACCGTGCAGCTGTGGTTCGAAGTGACGGGCGCCAAGGGTTCGGTCAACGGTTGGTGGCTGGACAACCTTGTGGTGACGAGCACTTGCAAGCCAAGGATCTGCGCCAGCGCCGAGACGGGCCCTGGCCCCTGCAACGACAACTTGGGCGCCACCGCCGATACCTGCAGCGGCGGCCTGTGCAACTACGCACCGTCCAAAGACTACTGCGAGAACAATTCGGCAGTCTGCAACGACAACGATGTTTGCACCACCGACGTGTGCTCTAGCTTTGCGTGTTTGCACCTCAAAGTGGGCAACTGCTGCCACAACCAGGCTGAGTGCGACGACTACAACCCCTGCACGACGGATTTGTGCAACGGCGGCAACCAGTGCCAGCACACCCTGCTGCCCGGCGACGTTTGCTGCAACACCGCGGCCGACTGCAACGACGGCAAGGTCTGCACGCAAGACTTGTGCCCCAAGGTCGGCATGCCCTGCCAGCACACCCAGACCGACGGCAACTGCTGCGAATCGGTGAAGGACTGCGGCGACAGCGACGACTGCACCGTGGATTCGTGCAGCAAGAACCAGTGCGGCCACAAGAACATCTGCTGTGTCACCGCCGCAGACTGCAACGACGGCGACGACTTGTGCACCACCGACGCGTGCACCGCAGGCAAGTGCGTTTGGACCAAGATCATCAAGCCCGAGTGCTGCGATCCCAATCTGTTCAGCACCGACTTTGAGCTGGGCGTGCCGGCCACCCTGACCACCGCGGGCACCAGCGCGACCGTCAAATGGCAGGCCGTCACCGGCAAGAAGGCCCACAGCGGCACCGGCGCCCTGTACTACGGCAACCCGGCGACCGGCAACTTTGACGACAACAGCCAACAGACCAAGGGCGACGTGAGTTTGGGCTCCACCTATGCGCTCCCCACGGGCGAGAAACTGACTTTGACGTTCTGGCTGTGGATGGACACCGAGAGCGGCACCTACGACAACCTGACCGTGCAGGTGACGGAAGTGGGCTCGGCGGCCAAGGTGGTGTGGGACAAGTCGCAGGTCAGCCCGCCCGTGCAGATGCAAACCTGGCAGCAGATCACGGTGGACTTGGCGGCCTATGCGGGCAAGACCGTAAGCATCATGCTGCGTTTTGACACGGTCGACGGGATCGCCAACACCAGCGAAGGCGTCTATCTGGACGACATCAGCTTGACGCGGACCTGCGGCGGGCCGTAGCTCAACCCTGGGCCGCGCCACGCAATCCTGCCGTACGGCTTGCCCCGGCGCGCCCGACCGTCCTTGACGCCTGCCAGCGCGCGCGGGATGCTGCGGCTGCGGCTTGTGCTGCACGACGGGCGCCATGCGCTACTGTCCGCGCTGCGGGACCACCACCACTCAGCTCACCTGCCCCAACGACGGCACGCCCACCGTGCGTCAGATGGCGGCTTCGCACGACTCGGTGGCCGTGGGCGACGTGATTGGCGGCCGCTATCGCGTGTTGGGCGAGCTTGGAAGTGGCGGGTTTGGCACCGTTTTTGACTCCGTGCACGTCACCACCGGCCATCCGGTCGCGGTCAAGGTGCTCAAGGCCGCGGGCGGTGCCGAGGGCCAAGAGATGGCGCGGCGCTTTTTTCAAGAAGCCGCGACCACCTCGCGCCTGACGCATCCCAACACCGTGCGCGTGTTCGATTTTGGTCAAACGGATTCGGGTGAGCTCTTCTTGGCCATGGAGCGCCTCTCTGGCGACACGCTGCAGACCGTGCTAAACCGCGCCCGCGAGCAGGGCGAGACCTTGGGCGAAAATCAGGCGGTTGACGTGGGCACCGCGGTCTTGCGCAGCTTGGCCGAAGCGCACGCGCTGGGGCTGGTGCACCGCGACATGAAGCCGGCCAACATCTTCTTGCACCAGATGGCCGGCGGCGAAGCCATCGTCAAGGTTCTGGATTTTGGCATCGTCAAGACGCACGACGCCACCATGACCCAGGCCGGCAAGGCGCTGGGCACGCCGACGCACATGAGCCCCGAGCAGGCCATGGGCCGCGACGTGGATGGCCGCAGCGACCTGTATTCGCTAGGCGTGGTCCTGTACGAGTGTTTGACCGGTTCGCTGGTATTTGATGCCGAGAGCCCGCTGGCGATCGTCATGCGTCACGTGACCGAGGAACCCGAGCCCATCGCGCTGCGGGCGCCCGGGCGGGTTCGGCCGGCGTTGGCCGCGGCGGTCGAGCGCGCCCTGGCCAAGCGACCCGAGGACCGCTGGCAGTCGGCCAACGACTTTCGCGTCGCGCTTGAGGCAGCCGTGGGCGTCAAGAGCGGCGCGACCGCAAGCTACCGGGTTCCCAGTGGCCTTGCGGCGGCCGCCGAGGCCCGCGCCCAAGCCACGCCGGCCCCCACACCTGCGCCGACGCCCCGCGTAGCCATCGCGGCGCGCGTGCCGATCGACGACCGCCACTTGGCCGGCGACACCGTGGCCGCACCCGTGCCCGCGTTTGACGACGACGACGGCGGGTTCATGCAGATCGGTGCGGCGATCGGTGGCGACGAAGCCGACGAGGACATGGGCTCGAAAATGCCCATCGCGCCCCGCTTTGACCAGACGCGACCGCCGCCACGACCGCGCCCGGATCCGCTTGTGGTCGACGATTTGCTCGAGGGGCGCGCGGTGCTGGACCCGCTGCTGGCGCGCGCCATGCCCGGCGATCTGGGGCAGAGCTTGAGCCGGCTGGCGCAAATGGGTCTGGGCGGCGGGTTCGGCGGCCTGCCGCCCAGCAATTCGCAAGGGTTGTGGGGCGCTGGGCTGGCGGGCCAACTGACGCGACCGCTGGTACCCGCCGTGCAGCAACCGCGCCGGCAGGTCGAGTCGCTGCACATCGGCCACGACATGCAGCACGTGATCTACGCCGACCCGAATCACCATTTGCATATCAGCAATTTGGGCGACCTGGGATCGCAGCCGGTGTCCGTGCTGGATCTGGTCGACGTGGTGGACATTGGGGCCCACGACAACTTGGTCGAGGGCGTGGCCGCGACGCCCGACGGCCGCTTGGTGGTGTCGGCGTCGATCGACGGCGTGCTGCGGCTGTGGGAAGTGGCCACGGGCCGCATGCTGCAAGAGGTCTTGCTAGAGGCCAGCCCAAGCGCGGTGTCGATCGCCTCGGACGGCAAGCTGCTGGTGGTCGGCTGCGGCGACGGCGGCGTGCACCTGTACGAGCTACCCGACATGACCTTGCGCCGCACCCTGCGTGGCCATCGCGACGCCATCACGGCGGTGGCGAGCGCCGGCTCCAAGCGCTTGGTCGTCACGGCGAGCGAAGACGGCGTCGTCCGCACCTGGGATCCGGTGGGCGGCGGCGCGCGGCTGACGGCGCGGGCGCACGAGGGCGCGGTTGGCTCAGTCGCCGTCAACGCGTTGGGCCAGATGGTGGCCAGCGGCGGCTGGGACGGCAAGCTGCACGTCTGGTACGGCCGCACGGGCGACACCGCCTTGGAGATCAAGGCTCACGACGACATCATCGCCGGCGTGGCCGTGGATCGCGGCGGCAATTTGGTGGCCACCGCGGGCGACGACCGAGTCGTGCGGGTCTTCCATATCCTAAGTGGCGAGCTGCGCGCCGAACGCCGCGACTTCCGCACGGGCGTCAAGCAAGTCCGCTTTGCCGACGAGGGCAACCTGGTGGTAGCCGGCGCTTGGGACGGCACGTTCCGCAAAATTACTTGGTAGCCCGCTGAGTTCTATTGCCGGCGCCTGCGGTTGCAGCAGTGCGCGGCCCGGCTGCCGTGGCAGCGAAGAAGCCCCGACCATGCCCCTGCTGACCGCACATGACATCGCCAAAGCCTATGGCGCCTCTACGATTTTGGGCGGGACCGAGCTGCACCTGGCCCGCGGCGAAAAAGTGGGGCTGGTCGGTCGCAACGGCGCCGGCAAGTCGACGCTGCTGCGCATCCTGGCGGGTGTGGAGCCAGCCGATGCGGGCGAGTTGGCGTGGCGCAACGACACGCATGTCGCCTACCTGGCGCAAAATCCCGAGCTGGGCAACGCCGACACTCTGTTGGACGTGGCAATGCAGGGCGCGCAACGCAACCGCGAACCGCTGGAGCCGCACGAGGCGCAGCTCGCGGCCGAGCAAGCGCTCAAAGGCCTGGGCATCACGCAGCCCGACATGAAGGTGGCGGTGGCTTCGGGCGGCACCTTGCGGCGCGCCGCGCTGGCGGCGGCCCTGCTGCAAAAACCCGACCTGCTGCTGCTGGATGAGCCGACCAACCACCTGGATGCCGACACCGCGGCGTGGCTGGAGGGCCAGCTGCGGCAGCTGCCCTCGGCGCTCATCATGGTCACCCACGACCGCTACTTCTTGAACCAAGTGGTGGATCGCATCGTCGAGCTGCGGCGCGGCCACCTGCACAGCTACCCGGGCACGCTGCAAGACTGGCTGGAAGCGCGGGTCCACGAAGAGGAATTGGCCGACCGCATCGAGCAGAACCGCAAGAACCTGCTCCGGGTCGAGCTGGATTGGCTGTCGCGCAGCCCGGCGGCGCGGTCGTGCAAGCCCAAGGCGCGCCTGCAGCGGGCGCAAGCGCAGGTGGCCGAGGCGCCGCGCCACGTCGAGCAGTCGGTGCAGCTGCCGTTCTTGAAGGCCGAGCGCCTGGGCAAGACCATTCTGGAAGCGCACGGTCTCCGGGTCGGCTACCCCGACAAAGTGCTCATCGACAAGCTGGACCTGATCCTGCAGCGCGGCGACCGTCTGGGCATCGTGGGGCCCAACGGCGCCGGCAAGACCACCTTACTCCGGACGTTGCTTGGCCAATTGCCGTTGCTCGCCGGTGAACTTAACGTGGGCCAGAACACCCGCATCGTGGGGATCGACCAGCAGCGCACCGGCCTGGACCCTGGCGAGACCGTGCGCGAAGCGGTGCACGTGGCGTCCGGCGACTACGTGACCATCGGGACCGAAAAGCTGCACGTGGCCACGTACTTGGGCATGTTCTTGTTCAAGGGCGGCGACCTGACGCAGCAGGTGTCGACGCTGTCGGGCGGCGAGAAGTTCCGCCTGCTGTTGGCGCGGCGCCTGCAAGAGCCGTCGAACGTGCTGGTGTTGGACGAGCCCAGCAATGACCTGGACTTCGAGACCTTGGAGGTCTTGGAAGAGGCGCTGCTGCAGTACCCAGGTTGCCTGCTGGTCGTCAGCCACGACCGGGCCTTCTTGGACCGGGTGTGCACAGGCATCTTGAACGTGACTGGGCGCGGCAACGTCGAGCTGCACGCGGGCAACTATACAGAATTCCTACAGCGTTCGGCCCAGCAGAAGAAGCAGGAGCGGGCGGTCGAGCTGGCGCAGCGCGTCGATCGCCCCAAGCCGCGCGGCGATGCACCGCCCAAGCTGACGTTTTCGGAAGAAAAAGAGCTTGGCGGGATCGAGGCGGCCATCGAGCGCGCCGAAACAGCCGTCATGGACCTGGAGGCCGAGCTGTCCAGCGCAGAAGTCGTCAAGATTTTCAGCAAGCTGCAAGAGGTGACGGCCAGGCACGGGCAAGCCTGCAGCGAGCGCGACCGGTTGTACGCCCGCTGGCAAGAGCTGGATGCCAAGGCTGCGGCTTGGAAGGCTTGGAAAGAGCAATAGAAACTAGCCAACCGCCGCCGGCACCTCGGGCGGATACGCGACGCGCTTGTCCAGGTCGAAGCGCGATCCGGCCGTGAGCACGTGCAGGCGAACCCCAATCAGGTTCACCGGTTGATTGTGCTCTGCCGTGGCCATGCCCGAGTGTTGCAGCGCGCTGACGTCGATGATGGTCATGCCACCTTCGCCGACGATCTCCATCACCGCGTCCGGCCCGATGAAGCCAGCCGTGTTCTCGTCCAGGCCGATGCCGATGGCGAACGGGTTGTAGGCGATCGCCGCCAGCAGCCGACCCAGGCGATCGCGCTGGCGAAAGTGCTGGTCGACGATGATGCGGTTGGTCAGGCCCAGGCCCGGCGCCAACACGACCTGACCGGCGCGCGGTGTCGATCCGCCCTTGCCGCCTGCGATCATGTGTTCGCTGACAAACGCCGCGCCCGCCGACGTGCCGGCGATGTGCACCCCGCGGGCGTTGCGGCGGCGCAGGGTCTGCGACACCTCGGTGCCGCCCAGAATGGTCGAGAGACGCAACTGATTGCCACCAGTCAGGAAAACCCCGCTGGCGTGCATCAGCACCTTCATCCAATCGGCGCGCTCGGCGTCGACGCGCGTCTTGTACGGCAGCTCGATGGCCGAGTGGACCCCCAGCGAGCGAAACACTTCTTCGTACTTGGCGCCCGTGGTCGGCAGCTCAGAAGCTGTGGGAATGATGGCGATGTCGGCCTTCTTGCCCCCGCACAGGTCGACGAATTTGCGCAGGATCACCCGATCGCTGATCTTGTCTTCGGCGCCGCCGATGGGGATGACAAAACCGCGAGGATGATCGGGATGTTCGGGCGAAGGGCTCATGCTCTGCCGTGGCGGCCGGTTGCAGGGCCGCGGGGCCATTAGTGCACCATTGCGCCGGCAAAATCGCAAGACTTCGCGCAACAGACGTTGACCTGGAGCGCGGCGCGTCCTTGACTGTCGCGACGCGCCTGGCGCGCGGCAGGGTCAAAGTATGGCATCGGGCAAGCCCATCGTGGCGCTCACCGGCGTGTCGAAGGACTATCACTTGGGCAAAGTGGTGGTGCCGGCGCTGCGCAATGTGTCGCTCTCCATCGAACCAGGTGAATTTACGGTGATCGCTGGCCCGTCGGGCTCGGGCAAGACCACCCTGCTCAACCTGATCGGCTGCGTCGACGTCGCCTCGCGCGGCACGGTCCTGGTCGACAGCCACGACACCGGCAAGCTGTCCGAAAAGCAGCTCACGCGACTGCGCCTGGACAAGCTGGGCTTCATTTTTCAGTCGTTCAATCTGGTGGGCGTGCTGGATGCCTATCAGAACATCGAGTTTCCGCTGCTGCTGCAGAAGTCGCTGGGCAAGGCCGAGCGCGACAAGCGCGTGCGCGACCTGCTGGACCGCGTGGGAATCGCGCAGTACGCCCACCATCGGCCCGGCGAATTGTCCGGCGGTCAGCGGCAGCGGGTGGCGATTGCCCGGGCGCTCGTTACGCAGCCGCGCATCGTGCTGGCCGACGAACCGACCGCGAACCTGGACTCGCACACGGGCACGGCCATCTTGGACCTGATGCAGGAACTCAACCGCGCCGGGACCACCTTCCTGTTCTCGACCCACGATCCGCGCGTCGTCTCGCGCGCAGGTCGGGTGGTTCGTTTGATCGACGGCGAGATCGCCGATCACGACGCAACCGTTGGCGAACGCTCGGATATTTCCTAGCCGCTGCATCGGAGGCCCGCCGTGATCCTGTTCCGCATCGCGCTGCGCAACCTGACCAGCCACAAGCTGAAAAGCTTGATGGTAGGCAGTTTGCTGGCGTTCGGCACCTTTCTGTTGGTGATTGGCTTGGCGCTGCTCGGCACGCTCGACGTGTCGATGGAAAAAAGCGTCTCGAATTCGATTACCGGTCAACTGCAGGCCTATCGTGCTGATGCTAAAGACAAATTGGCGATCTTCGGCGACATGAGCGGCGGCACCGACATCGGCACCATCCAGGACTTTGCCCGGGTGCGGCAAGTGCTTGAGGGCCATCCCGACGTGCAAGCCGCGATTCCGCAAGGCATCGAGGTCGCGATGGTCTATGGCGGCAACATCATCGACACCAAGCTGGAGGCGCTGAGGCAGGCGGAAAAGGCTGGAGACAAGGACACTTCGGCGGTGGTGCGGGCCCATGTGCGGCGCATCGTTGGCTTGCTGGCGCAGGACATGGCCAAGATCGGCGAAGTCACCGACCTGGCCACCGCTTCGACCGAGACGCGGCAGTCGATCGCCGACTTGGCGGTGGCTGGCAGCGATGCGTTCTGGCAGGACTTCGACAAGGATCCCCTGGCCGCCATGGAGTTCCTAGAGAACAAGGTGGCGCCGCTGGCCCTGAACGCCGAGATGCTGTTCTTCCGCTACCTGGGCACCGACCCGGCGCGGTTTGCCCAGAATTTCAGCCTGTTCGAGATCGTGGACGGCCAGGCGATCCCGCCCGGCCAACGCGGCTTCTTGTTCAACAAGCTGAACTACGAAGACATGGTGAAGCACAAGATTGCCCGGCGCTTGGACAAGATGAAGGACCGCCTGGCCGACGGCTATACCTTTGCCAAAGACGACGACCTGCAACAGTGGGTCAAGCTGAACAAGAATCAGTACAAAGAGGTCACCTACCAGCTGGATGACCGAGCCGCCAAGCTGGTGCGCGAGGCCTTGCAGCAGCACCTGGGCTCGACCGAGGTGGCACTCGAGAAGCTGCTGCCGCTGTTCCTGGACACCAACGACACCAATTTCGCCACGCGTTACAAGCTGTTCTACGACGTCATTGTGCCGCACTTGATGCTGTATGCCGTCAAAGTCGGCGACAACATGACCATCAAGGGCTTCACGGCGGCGGGCTATCCGACCAGCGTCAACGTCAAGGTGTACGGCACGTTCCGCTTCAAGAGCTTGGACAAGTCGGCGCTGGCGGGTTCGGTCAACTTGATGGACCTGATGACCTACCGCGACCTGTATGGCTACCTGTCGGCCGACAAGAAGGCCGAGATCGAGACGCTGCAAAAAGCCAGCGGTGTCAAGGAGATCAAGCGCGAAGACGCCGAGGCCGAGCTGTTTGGCGGCGGGGGCGAAGAGGTCGTGGACGCCACGAGTCCGACGCCTACGGACGCGCCGGCCGAGGCGACGCCGAACCTGGCTGCGCCGGCTGCTCCCAAGGGCAGTATGGGCGAGCGCGCCGTCACGGCCACCCGCATGTACCGCGACGAGCTGGCCAAGCGCGTCTACACCCAGGCCGAGATCGACGCCGGTGTGGTGCGCAACATCGCCATCGTGCTGAAGAAAGGCGTGGATCAGCGCAAGGCGGCCACGTCCATCCAAGAGCTGATTGACCGCGAGAAGCTGGGGCTGAAGGTGGTGGACTGGCGCACGGCCAGCGGATTCATTGGGAATTTCTTGTGGGTCATCTACTCGGTGTTGGCGACGGCGCTGGGCATCATCTTTATCGTTGCGATCATCGTCATGAACAACTCGATGGTCATGGCCACCTTGGAGCGCACCAAGGAGATCGGCACCATGCGGGCGATCGGTGCGCAAAAGACGTTGATTCTGCAGATGTTCATCGCCGAGGCCGTGACCATGGCGCTGGTGTTTGGCGCAGTGGGGGCGGCCGGCGCCGGGGCGCTGATTGGCTACTTGCACGTCAAGGGCCTGCCAGCCATCAACGACGTGTTTGTGTTCCTGTTTGCTGGCCCGCGCTTGTACCCGTTCATCAGCTGGCATCACCTGCTGATTTCGGGCCTGTTGGTCAGCCTTGTTACTTTGATCTCGACCCTTTACCCGGCCTGGCTGGCGATGCGGGTGACCCCGCTGCAAGCCATGCAGGATGCGGAGTAAGCCATGCCGACCCTGCTGCGCCTGGCCGTGCGCAACCTGCTGCAACACAAACGCCGCACCTTTTTGCTGGGCGCTGCCGTCGCCACGGTGACGGTGCTGCTCATCATGCTGCTGTCGCTGCTGACAGGCATGCGCGCCACGATGCTGCGGACGGCGACGACGCTGATGACGGGCCATGTCAACGTCGCGGGTTTCTACAAGATTACCTCGGGTTCGGCGGCGCCGCTGGTGACCAAGTACCCGGCGCTGCTCGAGGTGGTCAAGAAGAACACGCCCGGCCTGAAGCAAGTGACGACGCGGGTGCGCGGCTTTGGCAAGATCATCGCCGACGAAGCCTCGATCCAGGGAGTGCTGTCCGGCATTTTGATCAGCGAAGAGCCCGCGTTCCGCGAGGTGGTCGAACTGACCCAGGGCAAGATCGAGCAGATGGCCGAGCCCCATGCGCTGATGCTGTTCGAGCAGCAGGCCAAGCGCTTGGGCGTCAAGGTGGGCGACGGTGTCACGCTGTCGGCCAGCACGTTCCGCGGCGTGAACAATACGGTGGATCTGCACGTGGTGGCGATCGCCAAGGATCTTGGTTTCCTGTCTAGTTTCAACGTATTCGTGCACGCTGACTCGATCCGTGAACTGTACGAGCTAGACAAGAACGCTACGGGCGTCATCCAAGTGATGGTCAAGAACCCCGACGAGGCCGAGAAAGTCGCCGCCGACCTGCGCAAAGCCATCGGCGACGCGGGCTACCGGATGATGGATCCGCTAGCGCAGCCGTTCTTTCGCAAATTCGAGCCGGTCAAGCGCGAGGACTGGACGGGTCAGAAGATCGACGTGACCACTTGGTCCGACGAGGCGGCCTTCATGCGCTATACACTGGACACTGTTCAGGTTTTGACTCTGGTGGTGGTGACGGTGCTGGTGATCATCATCATCGTGGGCGTGATGAACACGCTGTGGATGGCGATTCGCGAACGCACCAAAGAGATCGGCACGTTGCGGGCCATCGGCATGGGCAAGGGCTATGTGCTGGCGATGTTCGTGACCGAGATGGCGGTGCTGGCGTTCTCGGCCACGGCGCTGGGCGCGTTGGTGGCGGTGGCGCTGGCGACGGCGGTCAACGCCGCGCACGTGGGAGTGTCCGAGTCGTTCGCGGTGTTCTTGATGTCGCCGACGCTCGTGTTGGCGCCGGATTTCAAGATGGCGTTCCTGTCGCTGCTGGCGATTGCCGTGGTCACGACGCTGGGTGCGTTGTTCCCGGCTTGGCGGGCCACCAAGCTGCAGCCGGTGACGGCGATGCACGCGAGCTAGCTGCATAAGGCAAGACCTGGGAATCAAAGGGGCAACATGACGGTGATGAATCGGATTCGCAAGCTGCTGGGCGCGGGCGTGACCACGGTTGCAGTGGGGCTGCTGACCTTTGAGGCGGTGTTCCGGCCAGAGACGGCGGTGGCGCAAGAGAAGGTGGTCGAAGACGAAAAGCCCAGTGACGACACGGTCAAGCCGTGGACGCCCGAGGAGCTGAAGGCCGCCATCAAGGCCCTGGACGACCGCCAGCGCAACTCGGGCGACTACAAGACCCAGGTCTACATCGAGCGCAAAGAGAAGAACAAGAACGACGTGGTGCTGGAGGCGGTGGTGTACCGCCGCGACACCGACGACAAGCTGATGATCTTGTTCACCAATCCCAAGGCCGAAAAGGGCAAGGGCTACCTGCGCATCGACAAGAATCTGTGGATGTACGACCCCGGCGTGGGCAAGTGGGAGCGGCGCACCGAGCGCGAGAAGATCGGCGGGACCGACAGCCGCCGCGCCGACTTTGACGAGAGCCGCCTGAGCGAAGAGTACGACGCCGTCTACGGAGGCGTGGAAAAGCTGGGCAAATTCCAGGCACACAAGGTGACCCTGACCGCCAAGAAGGGCGTGGACGTGGCGTACCCCAAGCAGGTCTTGTGGCTGTCGTCGTCGTCTGGCAACACCTTGAAGCGGCAAGAGTATGCGGCATCAGGCAAGTTGATGCGCACCAGCTACACGCCCAAGTGGGCCAAGCGCTACAGCGAGTCGAAGAAGGCCGACGTGTGGACGCCCAAGGAAATTCGCATCTTTGACGAGGTCGAGAAGGGCAACGCCACCACGATTCTGATGAAAGAAATGGACTTGCGCTCGCTCCCGGCTAACCTCTTTACCAAGGCCTGGTTGGAGTCGCAGTCGCGCTAGACCCCCAGGCCGTGGGGGAACATGGCCGACGTCCTTGCCATCGATGCCTACTCGCCGGCGGAAATTGCCCAGCGGGTCGAGGATATCGGGGTCAAGAAAGCCCGCATGAGCGCGACCAACACGCTGGCGCTCGCGGTCATGGCCGGCGCGTTCATCGCCTTTGGCGCCACCTTCTTTGCCGTCATTACCACTGGCAGCACTTTGGGTTTTGGCATCACCCGCCTGTTTGGCGCGCTGGGCTTCTGCCTGGGCCTGGTGCTGGTGGTCATCGCCGGCGCCGAGCTGTTCACCGGCAACAACCTGCTGACCATGGCTTGGGCCAGCCGCAAGGTGACCACGGTCCAGCTACTGCGCAATTGGCTGCTGGTCTATGTGGGCAATTTTGCGGGATCCCTAGCCGTGGCGTGGGCGATCGCGCTGTCGGGCATCGGCAAGCTGAGCGGCGGGGCAGTGGGGCAGACCCTCACCACCATCGCGGTCGCGAAAGTGAGCGAGAGCTTTACCGAAGCCCTGGTGCGCGGCGTGCTGTGCAACGCCCTGGTGTGCCTGGCGGTGTGGCTGTGTTTTGCCGCGCGCACGGTGACCGACAAGGTCTTGGCGGTGCTGCTGCCGGTCAGCGCCTTCGTCACGTGCGGCTTTGAACACTCGGTAGCGAATATGTTTTTTGTGCCGGTTGCCATGCTCCAGGGCGGATCAGCAGAAAACTTGACAATAGGCAATTTGATGATCAGCAACTTGTTGCCGGTGACCTTGGGCAACATCGCCGGTGGCGCGCTGATGGTCGGCGGCATCTACTGGTTCGTGTTCTTGCGCGGCAAGGTGCAGGGCTAGCGGGCGCCGACAAAGCGCGCGTAAATTTAGTATGTAACGCAATCGCCAAGGTTGGCCCTCACCCCGACGCTACGCGTCTGCCCTTCTCCCAACGCTTTGGGCGAGGGGCGAAAATTGCCAGGCGCCCCTTCTAGCTCAGAGCACGAAGAAGTTCTGGCAGGCGAACTCCAGCGTCTCCGGCGTCATCCGCGGCGGTTGGTCGTAGTAGCGCGCGTACGACACCAGGTGGTCGACGAGGTCGCGGGGGTGCGAGGCGCTGAAGGCGCGGCCCTGGCGGCCGTAGAACTCGCGCAGCAGCCAGCTGAACGCGCCAGGATCAAAGGGGATGTCGCGCTTGGCGCACACGGCGGCAAAGATGCGCTGGAACTCGGCCGGCGTGGGCTGGGCCACCTGGATCTTGTAGCGAATCCGCCGCAGGAAGGCCTCGTCGACCAGCTGCTTGGGGTCCAGGTTGGTGGCGAACACCATCACCATGTCAAAGGGCACCGCGAACTTCATGCCAGTGTGCAGGGTTAGAAAATCGATGCGCCGGTCCAGTGGCACGATCCAGCGGTTGAGGATCAGGTGCGGCTCCACCAACTGGCGGCCAAAATCGTCGATGATGAGCAGGCCGTTGTTGGCCTTGAGCTGCAGCGACGCCTCGTAGAACATCGACTGGGCGTTGAACTGCAAATCCAGCATCTGCATGGTCAATTCGCCGCCCGCCATCACCACGGGCCGCTGCACCTTGACCCAGCGCGGGTCGTGGTCGTCGCCCGGTTGCTCAGCCAGGACGTGGTTGATGGGGTCGTACAGTCGGATGATCTGCTCGCCGACCGCGATGGCATACGGAATGTAGATGTGATCGCTGAGCAAATGACTGATGGCCTCGGCGATGGACGTCTTGCCGTTGCCGGGAGGGCCGTACAGGAAAATCGCCTGGCCCGAGGTCAGTGCCGGCCCCAGGCGCTGGGCGGTGTGCGACGACAGCACCAGGTGCGCCAGGGCGCGGGTCACGTCGGCCTCAGTCACGGCGATGCTGCGCACGGTCTGCACCTCCACCTGCTCGGCGTAGGCATCCAGTGGCACCGGCATCGGCCCGACGTAGCGACACAACTCGGCCAGGCGCGTGGCTTTTTCGCGTCCCATGTCGGTGAGCTGGTAGGTGTAGGCCAGGGCCGCCAGTGCGCCACCGGCCTTGACCTCGACCAGGCGGTCGCGCTTGAAGGCGGCGATCATTTGCTCGATGAGCGAGCCGGGCAGCTTGACCCGGTCGACGAGGTCGTTCAGCCGGAAATCGTTCATGAACAGCATGTGCTTGAGCAGCATCGCCTGGACGAGGCCCGAGTCCAGGCCCAGGTCAGCCAAGCTGTGCGGCAGTGGCGGCGCGCGGTGGAACACGCGGTCCACGTCCTCGTCGCGGATGAAGCCCAGCGCCTTCAGGTTTTGCCCCAGGCGGCCGCCCGCGGTGCGTTGCCGGCGCAGCGCGGTCTCCAGCTGGTCGCTCGTGATGATGCCCTGGTCGATGAGGCGGTGGCCGAGCTCGGACATGGCGGGCTCCGTGGGGCAGGGCCCCAGGCTGGTCAAAAATGGGCGAGGCGGCCCCTGCAACGCCGCTGCGGGACAGGGGATTACGCGGAAGACGCCGGTCGCCATGGGCAAGTAAGGAGGTGGCTGCGGGGCGTCAAGGTGGCTTGGTGAGGCCGCCCCAATGGAGTCGGCGATCGGGCCACGCCCCGGCTGGTGCAGGGACGGCGATAGTGGTCAGGGCGTGACAAAGGCATGACAGACCTGTGAAGGAATATGTTGATTTGTGGTGCTGGGGGGGGGGGTACCTTAACAAGTACCAACGTTGCCGAAGGTTCTGTGCGGCTCGATCCAGCGGATTCGTCCGTCCTTTCGAGGAAGGCTCTTGCCCGGCAATCTCTCGTGCGCCAGGTAGGCGCATGTGCCATGTGTTGAAACCGCTACGTGGTCAGCCGTCCCTTGGATCTTGGCGCCTTGTTCAGCGCATTCAGTCGTCAGGCCAAGCTACCAGCAATAGGAGTTCCGTCATGCCATTCCGCACCGCATCTGGATTTCCGGAGAACGAGGCCCTCATCGCTAACGCCCTGACTGCCCAAGCGTTTGACATCCAGGCGATCACCGGCCGCCCGTACGCGAATCCAGTCGCCAGCCAGAAGTGGCAGACGGCGGAAATCACCTGCAGCGATGGTCAAGCCTTTGCCCTTACGGTTGCCGACCTTACTCCCGAAATTTCCATTACGTTTCGATGCCCTGCCGTCCACACGCTGACGATGGTCCTCCATTTTCCTACGAGTACGGCGGCAGGTTACGTGTACCCCGCCCATACCGAAACGTACCAGCGTACGGTCTGGGTTGGCATTGCTCTCGACGCCTACGCGACGGCCATGACGGTCGAGCCACCAGCGACTCCAGTGCTGCTCAGCGAACCGTTCTTGCTGCTACGCGTTGGCCAGGCACAAGGCGTCTCAGCGATTCTGCCGCTAACCCGTGCCGGGCGCCCGTGGGTGTTCGAAACCTCGCTCGACGACACGCGATCGCGACTGACTGGCTCGAGCGCGGTGCGCTTTGCCCGCTCGCTCCAGCGTCACTTCGTACACCGTGCCCTGGCCGTACCGCCTCCGGAACTGGCACAGGCGCCTGAAGGCGTCTACGGTGTCTTCGAGCAAAGCTTGCTCTACCTGGGTGTAGCGGCGGGTCTAGCGCCCCTGGTCGAGAACCTTCGCGAGGCGTTTGGCAACGATGCCGCTCGCGGCCTGCCGCCTCTCCGCACGCCCCAGCTGATCGCGGCGCTGGGCGCGATCTTGAACTTCGCGACGCGCGAGGTGATACGGACCGGACTCTTTGCCTCCGACCAATTGGCCAGTCCGCCCAACCGGTTGCCCACGATCCTGCCGGCACGGAGTACCGCCAACTGGAGCAAGGCCATGGCCGTGCAAGCCCAGCGCAACGCTGTGGTTTCCGGTCAGACTGCGGCGGCGTATCAGCAGACGTTGGCGCCGCGCGACCTGGACCGCGACGACGCTGCCCTACGCTGGCTGTACGTGTATGCGACGGGCGCGTGCGAAATGGTGCGCCGGCTGGGTGAGTCATTGGGGCACGATGTGAGCGCGCTGCCGCGCTACCCGGCGTCGATGTTTGTGTGGAACCAGGCGGAAGCGACGCAAACGGTGTGGGTGGTCGATACCAACCGCACCGGCGATGGCACGGTGCCGCCCCGGCAATACTTGCTGGCCGCGCAGACGACGCTGGGGCTGTTGCAGCCGGCACCGACTCCCGACCTGCCCAACCTGGTGCGCTATGCGGCTGGGCTGCGGCGAGTGGTGGCGAGCGACGCCGAAGCGCGCCAGGTCCTTGGGCAAAACAAGCAGTTGGGCGACTTGCTGATTCGCGACGGCCAAGATTTGCTCCGCCTTCGCGCGCACACCGGCGAGATCGCGCGGGTCAGGCCTGAACCGGCGATCGCGCAGGACAATCCCGGCGGTCATCCAGGCGAAGCGCAAAGGGCCAAGGGGTGGCGTGGTGATCGAGCCGACCGGTCGCTATGCGACGGCGACCACCCGCTTGATTGCCTGCTACTCGGACTTGCCGATCGCCGACGTGGTCAATCCGATGGCGATCTTTGGCTCGCCTGGGCAGGCGGTGGCAGCCTTCAACGACGTCAACGACACCATGGAGACCCAGCGGGCTTGGGGAACGATCACCACGGTAACGGACTCGTCGGCCGTGGACCTGGACCGGAGCCTCAAATTCGCGTCGTTGCCCGAAGGCGGCGCCGTACGGATCCACGAGCCGAGCACGCCCACGGCGCACTGTGCAGCCGACGTGGTGATCGGGCCGGTCGATCTATCGCGGGTCGAGCGGACGGCCAGCATGGTGAATCCGTTTGAAGACTTGCTGAACGTACTGGTGGCAGCGAAGGTGTAGTACTTGCGGATTGCGGGTAATTGACGCCCCGCAATTAGGGCTTGCGCGGGCGCGGCAAGCGGGCAAACTAGGTCTAGGAGGCTGCAGTGGACGTGCATCGGTTTCGACCCGACCAGATCGGCAGCATCTTTGGCGCTGGCAGTGACCAGCCGGCCAAGGACACCGGCCAACTCGGCGCAATGGGTCCGCAGGTGGGCTGGTGGCAAACGGAGCCGGCGAGTTCGGTGCCAAGGCCGTGTGCGTGTGGCGGAAAGTGTGGTGGGAAGTGCGGAGGGAACTGCCAGAGCAAGCGCGAAGGGGCGGGGGGCTGCGGGTGTGGCAAGGGAGCAGCCCAACACGTTGTCGGCGTACCAGAATCGGAGCACCGAGGGACAGAGACGCGCTCCAACAGGCCAAACGCCGGCCAGACGCTGGCCGCAAACGGACCTGTCCAACCTCATGACCATGCTCCCAGAACAACCAATCCGTGGCCAATCGACGATCCCCGCCACAACTTGGTGCTGCTTGCGCAGGAATTACTGTTACTTGAAGGGCACTTGGCTGATCCCGATCGGCGCTGCCCGTCTTGCGTCACGAAGCACGCGTTGACGGCGCGGGGGTTGGCAGACGAGGGACGGCGCTTGGATGCCCGTGGCACCTGGGGAGGGATTTGGGAACAGGCGGCGAAGGTCGCGCTTCTGGGGGACCTGCAAGCGGTCCGGGAATTGCGGCAAGGCGCGGTGGTCGGCGTTTTGCGTGATCTTGGGGTTCGCAGGCCATCGGGTACGTACCAAACCGGCGCAGGTGCTATGCAGTTTGTAGAGTCCGGCGGGCCCTCTCCGTCGGGCACTGGGGTGCACCTGGGCGAAGCAGTTCAGGCGTCGAACTTCTTTGCCGTGCCGGCCGGCTTGGACCTGCCGGGACTGGAAGGGCCCATTCCGATGCCCCCCTATGGACTGGACCTGGACTGGTCCCGAATTTCGTCGATCATCACGCCGTCTGGACGCCCGCCATACTGGCAAAATCCTTGCGCTGAGAACAGTTGCAGACCATATGACCAGTGCATCGCAACGGCAAACGGCAAGGCCAAATGCGTCCCCAAGGCGCCGGATTGTCGTGGTAGAGAATGCGGTCCGGATGGTTGCGGAAATTCCTGCGGTACCTGTCCACCGCCAAAGGCCTGTCAGCGCGGCCTGTGCACCTGTCCGCGTGGAACGGCACCGACAACGGCCGGAGGGTGCGCATGCGTGCCGAAATGCACGGATCCCGCAACGGGCGGTCCGAAGCAATGCGGGCCAGATGGGTGTGGTGGGCAGTGTGGGCAGTGCAAGTACGGCACATGTATGAATGGCAGTTGCTCCTGTACGCCGCAGTGCCCGCCAAATGGCTGCGGCGGGCCCGATGGATGTGGGGGAACCTGTACCTGCCCGCAAGGGTCGACGTGTGTGAACGGCCAGTGCGTGCCGCCTTGTGTGCCGCAGTGCGCCGGCAAGGCCTGCGGACCCGACGGCTGTGGCGGGCAGTGCGGGCAGTGCCCGGCGACCTTCTCGTGCGATGGGCAGGGAAATTGTGTGCCTCCGCCCCCCCCCTGTGCCGGATTGCGCCGAGAAGGCCCCCTGCGCATCCGACGGGGCGGGCGGTGTTTGCCCCGGCTGCAACGCGCCCAAATCGTGTGTCCAGGGGGCGTGCGTGTGTCCGGCTGGTACGCAGGGGAGCCCGTGCAACGCCGCCTGCGGTTGCGCGAGCGGGTTGTGTTGCCGGAACGGGGTTTGTACGGCTGCTACGTTGGCGGATTTCAATACCGTGATGACTCTAGCGCAGTTTGTCCGTGACGGCTACGTCTACCACTGGGGTGTGTACTGGAATCCCGAGGCGGGCGGGGAATATGACACGGTCTTTCGGTGCTCAGAGGAGTGGATCGTCAAGGGCGACAGTGATTTGAACAAGACACCCTCGCTATGTGGCCAGTGGACGGACCCAAAGAATTCCAAGAACCAAATTCCAGGCTGCTGGGACCCGCAAGCCCCATGTGGTGCTAACTACGACTGCCCGCAGTTCGGAACACCTTACTACTTTCAGTGCCTTTTGCCGTATTACGCGAGCTATAGCTTCGCCAACAACTCGCAAGACGATGTGGCTGCTCTGTTTCCAGATGGCCCATGTGTTCAGGCCTTGAATCAACTGCTCCAGTTGTGCCCATGTGTGCTCACTGCAATTCCCCTGGAGCAAATTCGCAAGCTCAAGGGCGGCACGTTCACAAAGAACGAGTCTGCGCTCATTGCCTTCTGTTATTTCCTGTTTTCGCGCCTCAATCGCGACGTTTCTTGGAATAAATCTTCGCAGAAGATTGAGTACTCAAAGGTTACAGCGTTCACGGCCAAGCTGTATGTTGGCCGGCCAGGCGCAAATCCGTACAACCCCAAATTGGCCGAGCCGTGGGCCGACGCCGATTGGCAAGCGGTTCGTGATTCGCTAGTCGCATACGGGGACTACCCAAGTCCGAAACTACCGCTGGTTACTGACGACGACAGCTTCAACGACGCGCTCCAACTATTCCCGGTGAAGCAGAAGTCCTTCATGAATCATTTGCACAGTATCCTCCCGACTTCGCAAAGCGCCTACGACCTCTACATGCAGCCTATGCCCGTAGGTGCCCCATCCGGCGGTATGTGCATGAAAAAATGCGGGTCCTTCATGAGCCGACTTGATCCCTCCTGTGCGGGACAGTATCCGGGTTATCCAACACTGCCGGCAGCTTGGGCCAAGGTGTACGCTGGCTACTTCCCGGGGACACAATGCTGGTGAGGCGACAACGGCTACTTTGGGCCGTTGTTGCCCTGCTTGTGGCCCAATCTGCATGCGCAACACCGCCGGCTACCGGTGCCGACACGGCCGGCGACCAACTTGCGGACCTGGGCCAGGGCGGCGGCATTGCCGACTCTCCTTGCGTCCCGAGCGCTGCCGATGGCATGTGCCCCAACTGCGGGAGTGCCACGGAAATCGACGCCGTGCCAGGAACTTCTGACGGTACCGGTGACGGAACGGGTGCCGTTGCGTGCCAACTGGGTGCGCTCAACCTTGGGTTGCCGAGTTGGACGACCTCCGCAGTGGCGGGCGCCCTGGCCTATGACGACCTTGACGGACGAACGCTTTGGTTCCTGGTCGGCGCCTCGGCCGCACTGGACCCCACCAGCGCGTCTGGGCAAGCCGCGGGTGCGAGCACCCGGATTGTAATCAATCGTTACGCTGCCATCGAAACCGCAGGTTCGCGTGACGGGCTTGGCGGCGATCAAACCACGTTCACCCTGCCGTCGCTTCAAAACAAGGCCGTTAGCGTATTCAATGCCGCCGGAGTGAATCTGGGCGCTGTCCTCTACCCGGGCTGGCCAGAGTGCCAAGCTGGCAAGTGCGCCGCAGACCAATTTGCCTTTGGCAGTGGAACGCTTGTCTTTGCCACCCGGCAGGCCCCCAATCCAGCGCCAAGTAGCAAGCCGCCCGACACTCCCAGGCTTCGGCTCTACGGCGTGGACCTTGCTTCAGGCGCGACGTGGACTGTGGTCCGACCTGCGGGGCCCCAGGAGTGGCCAGGTCCGGCGATCGCCAACAGTGCCAGTCTGTTTCCGCGCAAGGGCGGAGGTTGGTTGGTCCTTGGTGGTGGCGTCGCGTGGGAAGTCGCGGCCGATGGCACAACGCTTTCGCAATGGCAGCCGAGCCCGGTCTGCAGCGACTGTCCGGCCACCTATCCCGACTGCTGCACTCCAACAATGCGGTACGTGAACGGGCGCGTGGTCTTGCTACACCAAGAAAGTGTGTACTGGAAGGGCCAGCACTGGGGCCTCGCGACGACTTCGGGCAAGCTCCTGACCTGGAATCCGATCCCCGACTTTCAAGCACTGGACGTGGTGTCAGGGCCGGGCGGCAGCGTCCACTTCACGGAGTTCATGTCCGGTGTTGTCGAAATGATTGACGTGCTGATCGTTGGCGCAGACGGGCAACCGATCGGACTGATCCACAAGGCCTATCCAGTTGACGAGTTCTCGTTCAGCACACCAGCTAGGCCAATTGACCGCGGAATGCTGCGAGCCTTCAACGGGATTACCTCGAAGGGGGTAGTCGGGCCGACCGGGCTCATCCTCACCGACTGGTGGTACAACCCAACCTGCGAAACCTCCGGCCCCTGCTGGCAAAAGACCTACGCCGACTGCAGCGACCAGGACCCCTGCACCAGCGATCTGTGCGACGCCGGCCACAACGGCTGCTTCCACGTCCCCCTGCCCGACGGCATCACCTGCTCGGCCGCGGGCGGGCACTGCCAGGCCGGCGCGTGCAAATAGGCACGCGGGCGCCGCGCTAGGGACCGTAACCCGGATGGGCCGCTGGGCGGACGGGCGCAGCGCCGGCCGGCCAGCGGGTCCGCAGCCGCACCAGCGGCGCAGGACTAGGGCCCGACCCGGCGCAGCCGGGGAGCGCCCACCACCCCATGCCCTAAACGAATTCTGGCGACACCCCCAGTGAACTTTCAAGAATTCACCGGCACCACCGCGCGCCCCAAACCCGCATGCCGCGCCAACGCCAGCAAATGCAGTGCCTCACCCAGGTTCTTCGCCGAGCGCGGCGGCCGCAGACTCGCCAGCTCGCGCACCTGCTCCAGGGTCGGCGGCTGCAAGCGCCACGGCGCCGAGGGCAGGGCACTCTCCCAGCTCTGCCGCCCGCGCTGGCCGATCTCGTAGTCCACCGCCTCTACCGCCTCTTCTGCACGCGAGAACCGCGCGATGTCCTGCCCCAGCAGCGTGACCTGCCAGCGCTTGCCGCGCGCCGCCACCGGCCGAATCCGCGCCTGGTCCAACTGGTGCGGCGTGGGCATCCAGTGCAGGGCCAAGCCCGCCCGGCCCAGCGAGACCCACGCCAGCGGGCTGATCGCCAGCACCTCGCGATCGACCCGCAGCGACAGGGGATCGAAAGCCTCGGCGCGGCGCTTGACCTCGTCCAGAGTGATGGCGCCGGCCTCCCACTCAAAGCCCGGGTAATCAAACTGAATCTGCCGCCAGGTCGCCGCCGCCTCGTCGGCGCGCTGGCCCTGCAGGTCAAAGTCGGTGGGCATCCCGTAGAGCGACGGGGCATTGCATAGCGACAGATCGCTCGTATCCACAAAGTCCAGGACTAGGCAGTCTTTCTTGCCCGGATGCAGGCGAGTGCCGCGGCCGACGCACTGGCTGTACAGGGTGGAACTGCGGGTCGGCCGGGCCATGGCGATGCACGAAACCCCAGGATCATCAAAGCCTTCGGTCAGCACCGCCACGTTGGTCAGGACTTGGATGCGCTCGTCGCGAAACGCCTGCAACACCGCACTGCGCTGCGCCAAAGGCATTTCGCCGTTGACGTGGCCGGCGGAAAGCCCCAGCAAGTTCAAGCTTTTGGTCAGGTTCCGCGCGTGCGCAATGGTCACGCAAAAGCAGATGGTGCGGCGATCGCGCGCCAGTTCCTGGATGGTGCGCGCCACCAGGGCGTTGCGCTCCTCGATGTCGACCGCCTCGGCCAGCGGCTCCAGCACGAAGTCGCTGTCACCTTGCGCAAGTCCTCGCAGATCCTCACGCGTTTCGATGCGGTAGCCCCGCAGCGGCACCAGATAGCCTTCGTCTACCATCTCGGGCAGGGTGCGGTGGTAGACGATCTCCTCAAAAACCTTGTCCAAGCCCTGGCCGTCGCCGCGCTCGGTGGTGGCCGTTACGCCCAGCAAGGTGCCGGGCCAACTGGCGTGGAAGGCCCCCAACTGCTCCAAAACGCGCAGGTTATCGTCGGCGGCGGCGTGGTGGCACTCGTCGTAGATGACCAGGCCAAATTGCCGCAACGCCAGCACTCGCTGCAGCCGCTCGGAGTGCAGCGACCGAATCGACGCCACCACCACCTTGGCCGAGGCCGGCGCCACCTGATCGGCCTGCTCCACCGCGACTTCAGCTGCACTACCAAGCACTTGGGCGATCTTGCTGCGCGCTTGCTGCACCAACTCATCGCGATGCGCCAACACCAGGACTGGTTGCTGGGCCAGGGCCGAAAGGTGGGCGAACACGACGGTTTTGCCCGCGCCGGTGGGCAGCACCAGCACCATCCGCCGCACGCCTCGCTTGCGGGCCGCCACCACCGCCTGGACTGCCGCGGTCTGGTACGGGCGCAGCGAGAGAGGAGCGGTCACGGCTTGGAGAAGTCGAGCGTGAACACGCCCTTGCCGTACTTGTAGCCGTCGACCACCACCCACACGGGCACGCCCGTCTGGATGGGCAAGGTGATGGACTCGTCGCCGTTGCCCTTGATCTTGTTGGCGCAGGCAAGCTCGGTTCCGGGGCTGCAGGTGTCGCTGCGGGCATAGAGCACGGTGTCAAAAACATCGCTCTTTACCGTGACTTGCAGTGTGCCGGTGCGGTGGGGTATGACTTGGTAGATGGCGTCGCGCCCACCGCCGCCGCCGCAGCTGGCCTTTTGCACGTTGGGGTTGGCGTCGGTGGTGTTGGTCAGGGTCACTGGGTCTTCCCAGATGTGCACGGCGACGCCGGGGCAGTTCTGCGCGGCGGCCTGGCTGCCGTCGATGCCGCAGGTGGCGCTGCAGCCGTCGCCGCTGGCCTGGTTGCCGTCGTCGCAGGCCTCTTCGGGGTCGACCGCGTTGTCGCCGCAGTACGAGCCGGGCTGCAACTCGAGCTGGAGCGAATAGCCGCCGCTGCTGCTTTTGCCGTCGACCACGACATAGTGCGGGTCATTGGCTTCGGTAAAGAAAACGGCGGACTCGGCGGCGCCCTTGCCGCCCGCATCGGCGCAAACCAACTGGTCGCCCTTGCCGCACGGACCGCTGCGCACGTAGACCATGGTGTCGAAACCGGCCGCGGGGGTTACGGTGGCCGTGACTTTGCCGCGTTCGTTGGTCTTGACTTCGTAGACGATGTCTTTGCTCAGGTTGGCGACGGCACAGGCGCCAAAGCCGGCCATCACGGCCTTGGCTTTGCTGGTGTCGCCGGCCAAGCTGGCAGGTTTGTCGGCGGTCAAGCTGACGGAAAACGCCGTGCAGGTCTCTTGCGGCACGTCGGGCGCGACGCTCGTGTCGGTGCGGCGGTTGCCGGCGTCGTTTACGCTGTCTTCGCCGGTCTGAATGTCGTCTTCCTCGACCGTCCGGGTGTCCGCCGGGATCGTCGAACCATCGCAAGGGCCGCACAGCCCAAAGGATTCGCCGCCAGGCAGGCACTGCATCGTGCCTTCTTCCAGGCCGCCAGGGCAACGGCAGAACACGTTGACGCCCGGCGTGCAGCACACCTTGCCTGGGCCGGCGGTGCACTTTTTGTTGGCGTCGGTGGTGCTGGTGCAGCCGCTGGCGAGCGCGGCTCCGCCCAGCAACAGCGCAAAACCGAAGGTGAATCGAACCAGGGCCTTCACGTCCGTCTCCGCCGCGCAGCCACGACTGCGGCGCCACCCAAGGCGACTGCCAGCCACGGCCAAGCGGTGCTAGGTGCCCCGGCGGCCGCGCTACAACCCTCTGAGGGTGCCGCGTTCGCCCGGCAAATGTCCAGCCCTCCGTGCGGCGTGGGATCGCAAACGGCGTTGCGGTTGGGTGGGTAGATGGCGCAGACCGCCGCCACATCGTCTTCGGTGAGCTTGCGCCCCGCCAGCGTGCCCTGCATGTAGTACGGGTACATGATCGAATCGACCCGGTCCGAGTGGGCAATGCCCAGCATGTGGCCGATCTCGTGGGTCACCACCGTTTGCAGATCCAGGTACTTGGTGCTGCTCACGGCCAGGTTGTCGTCCGTCGTGAACAGATTGACGGCCGTATTGAGCTCCAGATCGGCGTCCATGATCTCGCCGGTCGTGGGGTCGTAATGGGCCGAGGTCTTGGCGACGTTGTTGTCGGCTTTGAACTTCCAGTTGTCGTCTTGGAAGATCACGGCGTTGACGTTGGGCCCGGCGGTGTTGTAGCCGGCTGAGTCGCAGAAATTCGGCGTCTGCTCGGCAAAGGTGATGCTGGCGAACTTGCCGCCGCCGCAGTCGACCTGGCTCCACGTCTTGAATGACTTGCGCACCGCGGCATAGAGCTTGTCGGATGGGATCATGCGCGAGCCGTTGGCCTCGATCGAAAAACCCACACAACTTCCGGACCAGGCCAGCTTGGCGCCGCTGGCGGGGCAGCCCGCATCGTCGGTCTTGCAGGCGCTGCCGGCGCAGGTGGTCGAGCGGCAAAAGGCCCAGGCCGGCGCAGCAAGCAGGGTTGCGGCGAGTACGGCCAAGCTCAGGATTTGGTTCGGGCTTCGGCACCGGGGCCCGGTCCCGGCCAGGCGTCGTGCTTGTGGGCAGGGAACCTGGATCATCGCTACCGCACAGACGGCTCAGCGGGCCGACCTCTGCAGGGTAGAAAAGCAGAAGCCCGGACGCAAGTCGGCCGCGCCCTCCTTGGTAAGTAGAGCGATGCGACGAGGTGGGTTGTGCGATAAGGTCTTGCCCGGCCTTGAAAAAACCACTAAACTCTTGCGGCCTGAGCCCCCGCCCAGGTCGACGCCGCGACGCCGTTGTGGAACTCGCGGCCGTCCCCTGCACTACCCTACGCGGCCCCATGCCGCATCCAGGTTTGGTCATGAACCACCGCGCCACCCTTGTTCGCCTTGCGTCCGCGTTTGCGGTCGTCGCCAGCGCCGCCCTTGCCGGCTGCGCCACGGACACTGCTACCCCCGCAGCGAGCGAAGACGACCTGACGTCGAACACCGCGCTCGCCCGCACGCTCACCTTCAACGGTGCGGTGTATGTGTCGGCCTCGGCCAGCGACTCCAGCATCCTGTACGCCATGAAGTCGCAGACTCAGTCGGCCTTTGGCGCCTTGCGCGAAGCCAACGTGGGCGTGAACTCGCGCGAGCTGAAGGACATCGACATCAAGACCTGGAAGAAGGCGCCCGTCACCGTCTTTGACACCAAGAACACGGCCGACAAGGGCACCGCGATGCTGCGCGTGGAGTACACCTTTACCGATACGGCGGTGGTGCCCAAGGCGATGTCGACCAAGTCGGCGCTGCCGCTGGCGGTGCTGGGCACCAACTACACCTCGCAGAGCAAGCGGGTCTTTGACGAGTGCACCACGGGCGACAAGCACGCGCAGGAGTTCATGAATGGCGCGCTGTGGTACGTGTTCAACCCGGCGCTGAGCAAGTGCAAGACCGCGATGACCAACGAGCAGAAGGCCATCGACGCCGAAAAGGCCAAGCTGCCCAAGCCCGCCGTGGCCGGCACCGTCTACGTGCCCAAGGCCGAGCTGGACCGCCTGTACATTCCCACCACCATGAAGCTGACCGGCAACAAGACCAACAAAGGCACCAGTTGGCCCGAATACGACCGGCTGTGGACCGGCGGCGTCGCCAAGAACAAGGTGGTCATCGGCATGGTCAGCGGCATGATGGCCGACTGGGCCGCGGGCGAGTCGCACGACCCGATCGACGACGACGGCTACCGCATGTGGTTCGAGGGGCTGCGGGCGATCTTCAAGGCGCGCGCGGGCTTCAAGGTCACCGCCAATAGCAGTGGCCAGGACCTGACTACCTTCACCGTGGGCTCGACCACCGTCAAGGGCGTGACCTTTGACCAGATCATGAGCTGGGAGCTGGACTCCAGCAACTGGCCGGCCGGCATCACCACCTACGACCAGAAGAAGCAGCTGCGCGTGGCAGTGGGCAACAAGCTGATCAAGAACTGGATCACCTTCCAGGTGCCCGTCAAGGTCAAGATCGGCAGCAAGGCCGAAACGACCGTCACCGTAGAGCTGAACAGCTACTTTGGCGCCGAGGGCGACTCGACCCCGCACAAGAAGGCCATCAAGAACAGCGACGTGTTCGTGTACAACGGCCACAGCTACATCGGCTACGGCCCGCTGGACCCCAAGAACTTCTCGGCCTCGGACTTCCCCAGCAGCTACCAGATCATGTTCATCAACAGCTGCGTCTCGTACAACTACTACGAGAAGGATTACTGGGCGCTCAAGAGCGGCGGCTCGGCCAACCTGGAGCTGGTCACCAACGGCCTGGAGTCGTGGGTGTCGGGCTCGGGCGCGGCGATGGGCCGCTTCGTCGGCGCGCTGGTCTCGGGCTCGCAGCCCAGCTACAGCCAGTTGCTGAAGGCCGCTGAGTTCTCGCCGTCGGACTACGGCTACGACTGGGGCATGGACGCGCTGCGCGTGGTCGACGGCGAACTGGACAACAAGTACAAGCCCACCACCACGCCCATCGTGGTCAAGTAGGCGCAGGTCCTGGTCAAGTAGCTTCTACTCCACGCCAGTTGGACGCGGCAGCCCGGGGGAGACCCTGGGCTGCTGTGTTTTTTGGGTAAGTGCTGGCTGGGTAGGGCCCTCAGGCGCCGGACCCAGGGGCCCCCACGTGCCCGAAGGGATGAGCAAGTCCAGTGCACTCGGCCAAGTGGGGACCCAACCGGTGCCGGAACCGAAGCTACCGCGCAGCCACCGGCCTTGCCCCCAGCTCCACGGGCAAGACCACCATCGGCAAGCCCTGACGCTGCAAGCGCTGCTGGACCAGGAACGCGGTCTCGTTGTGCAGGATGCGATTCCACAGCGAGTCTTCGTCGAAGATGATCTGGCCCGCCACGAAAAGCGCCTTGGGGTAGCGGGCGATCAGCCGTGTCGCGACCTTTTCGACCTCGTCGGGCACCTCGGTTCCTACGGCAAACACGCTGGCGGCGCGCAGGCCCACCGAGCGTGCAAACCGCTCGTACTGCAGCAGGTGGTGGCGGGTTCGGTGCTCCAGGTGCTCGATTTCACTGGGGCCTTTGAAGCTCTCGGAGTCCACCACGGCGATGCTGACGAACACGGCGCCGGCAAAATGCCCTGGGAACATCTTGAGCAACATGCGCAAGGCCATCCGGCCCAAGCCGCTGTAGCCGCCGACCAGCAGGATGACCACGGGCTTGGCTGGATCGGGATCTTGGGCCGTGTGGTGCTCGGCCACGTGCTGGGCGTCTTCGACGAAGGCGGTGGCCGCCAGCGCGGCGTCTTCGCCCTGGGCCCGCTCCACGCCGTGCGGCGAGGGCTGGTGCTGATCGAGAGCCCGCACCGCCGTGGAGATCGCCCGATAGTGGCGCGCGATCGCCAGGCACAGCGCGACGAGCGCGGCCGTGACCAACAGCGTGACCCAGCCGCCTTCGGCGAATTTTTCGTAGACCGTGATCCCCAAGATGGTCAAGCACAGGACCAGGGCCACCAGGTGCGCCGGCACGTGGCGCCACCAGTCGGGATGTTGCTTCCGATCGCGCAACCAGAACCGCAGCATGGCCAAATTCGACAGACTGAAGGTGACGAACACGTTGATCGAGTACATCACCACCAGCTTCGAGACGTCGCCACCGGTGTAGGCCAGCGCGGCGGTGGCGGCCCCCGCCATCAGCAACACCCCGTTCCGCATCGACAATCGGCTGGACAAGGCCGCGAAGCGGTGCGGCAGCCACGAGTCGGTCGCCATGTTGGCCATGACCCGCGGGCCGTCGACAAAGCCGGCCTGTGCGCCGACGAACAGCAAGGCCGCTTCGCTGATCAAAGTGACGACGACAAAGGCCGCTCCCACTTTCCAGCTGCCCAAGGTCCAGGCGCTGGCGACGCGCTCGGCCAGTACGGCGTTCATGGTCTTGCCGGGCTCGGGGTGGGCCCCAACCAGCAGATACGCCAGCATGATCCCGCCGGCGGTGACGGCCAGCGACACCATCATGAGCATCATGGTCCGGCGCGCGGTGCGGACGCGCGGTTCGCGCATCAGGGCGACGCCGTTCGAGACGGCCTCTAGCCCAGTAAACGTGCCGCCGCCCAGCGAATAGGCGCGGACGAAGAGACCGATCGTTGCGACCATGCCGAGTTGCGAGGTGGTGCGGTGCAGGTTGGCGCCCACTTCGGCCGTCACTGCGGCCGCGTCGGTCACGTGGCTGCCGACGGCGATGGCCAGGAGCACCGCGTGGGTCACCAGAAAAATCAAGAAGATCGGCGTCAGCGCGACGACGGACTCTTTGACGCCGCGGACGTTCATGACCGTCAAGGTCGCCAGCCCGACCAGCACGACCGCGATCTTCACGCTCGCCCACTCGGGCGGCAAGAAGCTGAAAATCGCGTCGGCGCCGCTGGCGATCGAGATGGTGATGGTCAAGACGTAGTCGACGAGCAGCGCGGCCCCGGAGACGACGCCGACTTTGGGCCCCAAGAGCTTGCTGGCGACGACATAACCGCCGCCGCCGGATGGGAATTGCTCGATGATCCGCGTGTAGCCGTAGCCGATGATGAACACGGTCGCGGCGACGGCCACCGCGAGCAGAGCCGCCAGGCCGGTGTGCTCGCCGAGAGCGCGAAAAGCCTCGTCTGGACCATACGATGACGACGACAGGCCGTCGGCGCCCAGGCCGATCCAGGCAAGCAAGGCGACCAAGGAAAGTTTATGAAAGGCTTGAGGGTCTTTGACGTCTTTTGGGGAACCGAAAAGGAAGCGGCGCAAAGGCGACATCGGTGAACCAGTGCGGGGTCAGCCCCCGCTAGGCCGCGCAGCATCGCATTTGGGGCATCAAGATTGCGTCAATTCGCCTTTGGCGATCTTGATACCGCCCTGATGCGGCAAGCTGTGATCCTGACGCCTTCTTGACGACTTGCCAGGCATGCTGCGCCGCGGGCTCGCAGGAGGGGGCCGCAGATGAAGCATTGTATTGGGCTCGCAGTGGTGTTGCTTGGGCCGCCATTGGTCTATCTTGTCTGGGTGCGAGCTGCCGCCATGCTCTCGGCCTGGCGGCCGCAGCGGCCCCCACCGCCGCGCCTGGATGGAGAAGGATGAAGGTACTTTGGCTAGCCCTACTTACTGCATTGGCTTCGTTGCCGGCCTATGGCGAGGTCCCTGCTGCGACCGAGGCGACGCCGACGGCCAGCACCGAGCCGTTTGCCTTTGCCGATTTTACGTGGATTCCGGGCAACGGGCGCACCACCAAGTCGCTGCTGACCAGCGAGTATTTTACCGGTGAATTTCGTATGGATACCGCGTGGCACTACAGCCTGGCGGCGCCCAAGGACGACACGATCGTCGGCTCGACCGAGGTCTTCCGCCATGGCGAGCTTCACATTACGCATCTGGGCCTGGGCGGCGACTTCCACGCGGGCCCGGCGCACGCGCGGGTCATGGCGCAGCTGGGCCTGTACTCGCAAACGACGCCGAACAGCGACTCGACCGTGGCGCGCGGTCAATGGCGCCTGGGCGACGCCTACCGCTACTTGAGCGAAGCCTATGGCGGCTACCACTTCGACGCACTGCAGGGCGTCAACGTTCAAGCTGGCATCTTCATGAGCTTCATTGGCCTGTGGAGCTACTACAACGCCGACAACTGGACCTACCAACCCAGCTATGTGTCGTCGAATACGCCGTGGTACTTCAACGGGGCGCGCATTCAGGCGTTTTGGACGGACCGCCTCAAGACGGAGCTGTGGCTGATCAACGGCTGGCAGTCGTACGGCCGCTATGCCGACGCGCCCGGCGTGGGGGGGCAAATCCTGTGGCGGCCCACCGGGAGTGTGAGCGTCGTCAGCAACCTCTACTACGGCGCCGACACGCTGGGGACGCCCGACCGCAAGCGTGTGCACTCCGACAGCGCCATCATGTGGAAATACCGCGACGCGGCGGGAAGTTGGCTGAGCAAAGCCGCGGCCTCGCTGACGGTGGATCTGGGCTGTGAGTACGGCAGCGGGGTGACCTGCACCGAGCAAAGTTTCCTGGGTTTCATGGCCTACAACCGCTTGTGGCTGGCCCGCGACCAATTTGGCGTCACGGTGGGCGGCGGTGCCATCCGCAACCCTGGGCGGTACTTGGTGCTATTGCCGCCGATCAACGGAGCGTCCGCCGCGACGGGCACGCCCTATTTCTCGACCGCGGCCGGGGCTCCCTTTGTCGGCTGGGACACGCAGCTGACCGCAGACTGGATGCCAACCGAAAATGCCATGTTCCGTGCAGAGTTCAACCACCGTGCTGCCAACGTGCCCTATTTCGCCGGTTCGGGCGGCGTGACCCCGCCCGGTGGCAACACCGGCACACCCGCCGCGGTTGTCCCCGGCTGGCAACCCGACCTGCGCAAAAGCGAGGACCGTTTCACTTTGGCCCTCCTCATCAAGATCTGACGATGACCTCGGCGCGCAACTACATGGGTGCGTTGGGGGTTGTGACGCTGGCGTCCGCCCTGGCGGGCCTGCTGCGGGCGCAACTGGCCGACTCGGAACTGGTCATGGTCTACATGTTGGGCGTGGTGTTTTGCGCCGCGCGCTATGGGCGGGGACCGTCGCTGGTCGCGTCTGCTTTGAGTGTGGCCGCCTTCGACTTTTTCTTTGTGCCGCCGTACTTCACGTTCGCGGTGCACGACACGCGTTTTGTGCTGACTTTTGCGGCGATGTTCGTGGTGGGCGCCGTGATGGGTGGCCTGACCGACCGGGTGCGGACCGAAGCGAGCCATGCCCACGCTGCCCGCCTGCAGGCCGAGCGCCAAGAGCTGCGCAACGTGCTGTTGTCTTCGGTTTCTCATGACTTGCGGACGCCGTTGGCGGTCATTACCGGCTCGGCCACTGCGCTGCAAGAGCGCCGCGAGTTGGATCCGGCGACCCGCGCCGAGTTGCTCGAAACCATTCGCGACGAGGCCGACCACCTCAACCGATTGGTGGGCAACCTGCTGGACATGACGCGGTTGGAGTCCGGAGGCCTAGCGATCCAACGCGAGTGGCTGCCGCTAGAAGAAGTGGTGGGTTCGGCGTTAGAGCGGGCGCAGCGTCTGTTGGGCAACCGCACCATCCAAGTGGACTTGGCGCGCGATCTGCCGCTGGTGCCCGTGGACCCGGTGCTGCTGGAGCAGGCACTGTTCAATTTGCTAGACAACGCCGCGCGTTACACGCCAGCCGCGAGTCCGCTGCAAGTGCGCGCGAGCTACACCGGCGGCACCGTGGATCTTTGCGTGGCCGACCGCGGCCCCGGCGTACCTGCTGGCAGCGAAAGTCAAGTCTTTGACAAGTTCTACCGCGCGCCCGGCAACGCGCGTGGCGGCGGCACGGGCTTGGGCCTCGCCATCGTCCGCGGCATCGCGCAGGCCCACGGCGGGACCGCCACCGTGCACAACCGCGCTGAAGGCGGGGCGGAATTCACCATCACGTTGCCGGCACCGCCGCCGCCCAGCGAGGCCCCATGACCGAGCCGATGCCCCTCATCCTGGTGGTGGACGACGAACTGCCGATTCGCCGGTTCTTGCGCGCCACGCTGCAAGACGACTACCGCACGGTCGAGGCCGGCACTGGGGCCGAAGCGCTCAGCCTGGCCCGGCAGTACAACCCCGACGCGGTGCTGCTGGACCTGGGCCTACCCGACCTGGATGGCCTGGAAGTGGTTGGAAAATTGCGTAGTTGGACGCAGGCGCCGATCGTCGTGGTCTCTGCCCGCGGCCGCGAGGCGGACAAGATTGCCGCGCTGGATGGCGGCGCGGACGACTACCTGACCAAGCCGTTTGGCGCGGGCGAGTTGCTTGCGCGGCTGCGCGTGGCCCTGCGGCACGCCGCGCGACTGCCAGATGCGCAAGAGGTTTTTGAGTTCGGCGACACCCGCATCGACTTGCTGTTCCGCACGGTGACCCGGGCCGGCGAGCCTGTGCACCTGACGCCGCACGAGTACAAGCTGCTCGTCACGCTGGTCCAACACGCCGGCAAGGTGGTCACCCATAACCTGCTGCTCAAGCAAGTCTGGGGACCGGGGGCCAGCGGGCAGACCCACTATCTGCGGGTGTATATGGCGCAATTGCGGGCCAAGCTCGAAGTGGATTCGGCGAGGCCGCGGCACCTGATCACCGAGCCGGGGGTTGGGTATCGGCTGCGGCCTTGACGGCGCAGGCGGCAGTGGGCGGTCGCCTGTCCCATCACGGCAATTTGCGCTTGCCTTTGATGCGCACTTGCACCCCGCCAAAGATCGCGGCGCCCGTAATCTTCAACCAAGGTTTCTGTGGGTCGACCGGGGGCGAGTCGCTGCCGCCGCGCTTGTGGAACGCGCCAAAGATGCCAAAACCCTCGACGACTACAGGCAGATCCTCGGGGACGGTGATTTCGACGCCACCAAAGATGCAGACGAGGTTGAGGGACGTGCACCCGGGCTGCAGTTCCGCTTGGCGATAGTCCAGTTGCGCGCCGCCAAAGATGTAGACCCCGTCGGTTCGCGGCGGCGGGCGCCACAAGCCCCCTCGCTCGTATCCCGAGAAAATCGCCACTTGTCGGCTAGGGGCCAGCGCGAGCGCGGTCCCAGGTTGGGTAGGCACTTGGGTCACAGCGGGCACGGGCTTGGGCAAATCGGCCAGCAGTTCGGGGAGTTCTGCGGGAGACTTGGCCGCCTCGGCGCGCGCCACCCGCCGCTCGAACTCGGGCATGTCCAGCAGCGAATGGGCAAACGCCTCTTGCAGCCGCACCACCGTCAGGGCCCGGTCCGACGACAGCTGTAGCGGCGAAAACCTGGGCTCGTTGGGTGCTTGTGCACGAACGGGCCCTGGAATTGGCGCCACGGCAGCGGGGGCCGGCGCTGGGGCTTCGGGTCGGGCTTGGATCAAGGGCGCGCCCATGGTGCCGTCTGCGGTGGGGCCATCTTCGCTGGTACCCTGGGCGACGGGGTGGCTCTGGCGGCGCGCCCACCACTGCCGGGCGTCGTCTTCGGTCCAGCCGGGCAGTGCGCAAGCCCGCAAACGTGCAGCGACTTCGGCCGCGTCGGCCGGACGGTCGGCCGGCGACTTGGCCAAGCACTGCAGCACCAACGCCTCTAGGTCCGGCGGCAGCGGCTGCGGCAGCCAGCTCGACGGAGGCTGCGGCGCTTGGCCCACGTGCAACATGATGAGGCGCATCGGCTGGTCGGCGACAAAGACTTGCCGCCCGGTCAGCAGCCAATACGCAACACAGCCCAAACCATAGAGATCGGCGCGCTGGTCCAGGTCCGGGTCGCCCATCGCCGCCTCGGGCGCAATCCACGCGGGCGAGCCGGTCAGCGCGCCGTCGGCGGTCAGGCGGGTCTCGTCCAACTGCAACAGCGGCCGCGACAGTCCAAAATCAAGGACTTTCAAGATATCGGACCGTGCGCCCTGGCGACACACCACCAGATTGGCCGGCTTGATGTCGCGGTGCACCAGCCCCAGGGCGTGGGCCTCCATCAGGGCGTCGCACATCTGCAGCAGCAAATGCACCACCCGAGCCGGGGGTTGCGGGCCGTCCGCGGCCACCAGGGTCTCGCAATCCAGGCCGTCGAGCAGTTCCATGGCGTACCACAGGCTGCCATCGGGGGTCGTGCCAAAATCATGCACCGTCACAGTGTGTTGCGAGGTCAGCGCCGCGGTCGCCTTGGCCTCGCGGGCAAATCGTTCGGTCATGCGGGCGCGCGCCTCTTCGGGCACGTCGGGCCGGATCACCTTGACGGCGGCGGGTCGCCCCAGCTGCACGTGCTCGGCGCGCCACACCTGGCCCATGCCGCCCTGGCCCAGCGGGGCGAGCAAGCGGTACGCGCCCAGAATGGTCATGGGTTCCATAGAAGGCATGCGGAGCTCCGGGCGGGCGCCCTATTGACCGGTCGGCGCGCACGACGAGACGCCCGCGCCCACGATGACATGGCCAATGTTGTTCAGTGCTTTAGTGGTCACGCCCGAGACTGGATCCAGGGACCACACGTTGCTGTTGACGTCTCCAGCCGTCTTGGCAAACAGCCACAGCTTGCCGCCCCACTGGGCAAAGGCCCAGGCCTCGGTGCTGGCGAAGCTGGCGGGCAGTGGCCAACTCTTGGTGATCTGCGCGGTTTGCTTGTCGATCTGCCCCACTGCCGGCGGGTTGGCGTTGGGGAAGAAGCCGAACAGCTGCGCCTGGCCGTTGCCAGTCAGGTCGGGGCAGCCGTAGGCCGGCGGGATGGTCGCCACCGCCTGCGTCTTCAGCGTCGTGGCGTCCAGAGTGCCCAGCTTGCACGGGCCGGCCTGGAAAGACAGCGCCTGGGTCCCGGCGATCCACAGCGTCTCGTCGGGGATGGCCGGCGCGTCCGACGAGAAGCCCATGCCGAACACCTCGAAACCGTTCAAGTTGGGCTGATAGGTGGTGCCCGTGCAGCTGGCGTCCAGGGTCGAGACTTTGAATACGCCAGCGCCGCTGGCAAAGCTTTGGTACAGCACGTAGGCGTTGGCCTTGCGGTCAACGGCCATCGAGAACGGGGTGTTGCCGACCCCGGCAGGGCAGCCCAGCGTGCCAACTGGCTTGAACAGAAGGCTGTCGGGCGAAAAGCTGAGGAGTTGGTTGCCCTTGGTGACCACGTAGACGATCTTGGCGCGCTCGGGGCATTGGTCCGGGACGGCCGTGTCGGGGCTGGGATCGCTGCCGGTGTCCTCGGGGTCGAGCAACTCGCTCCAGTCCACATCGGGCTCGCTGCTGTCGTCGAGCGCGGCACCGCTGTCCTTGAACGCGCTGGCGTCCTTGTTTGCGCCGCCGTCGCTGCCCAGGGGCACAGACCCGCCGTCGCTGCTGGATTTTCCGTCGCCGCTGGCATCGAAGGGGGATGCGCAGGAGCACAAGCTCCAGGCATCGCCGGCCACTGAGCAGGTTTGGATGCCCTGTAGTGTCGCCGAGCAATAGCACAATTGCGTCGTGTTCGGCACGCATCCGGCCATCATGCCGCCGCCACCGCCAGGCGCGGCACCGCACGCAGCCGTGGCGACGAGGCCGAGGATCAGGAAGAGGCGCGCCAACATTGCAGCTCCTACCGCCGCTGGGGGGTTCCCTACCATGCCGCGCCGGCCAGGGCAACGCAAGCGTGACGGCCACAACACATTGGGGGGCAATTTCTACCGCGCGAAAGGATTGAGCTATTTCCGCAGCTGCTTGGAGCCAGGGCCAGTGGTCGCTATGCTCGCCGCCATGCCGACTCCGCGCCGCCACCTGCTACTTGCTGCCGCCCACTTGGCAATGTTGGCCTGTGCGCGCCAAGCCGCCGTCGCCACGACCAACCCCGCGCCGTCTACCCCGAACCCAGCCACCAAGGACGTGAACGTGCCCCCCGCAATGCCCAAAGCCCGCATAGTCGTTGACCTGACCCACGATGTGGTGTGTCCCTGGTGCCGCATTGGCCACCACAACCTGCGGACCGCGCTGGCCGAGCTGGGCGATGGGACGGTGGAAGTGCGCCTGCACCCGTTCTTGCTGAACCCCGACGCACCGCCCGAGGGCGTGGACCTGCGCGCGCACCTGGCCACGCGCTATGGTGCGGCGAACATCGAAGCCATGTTCCAGCGCGTCACTCAGACCGGCAAGCAGTACGGCTTGCACTTCGACTTCAGCAAAGTGCGCATCATGGCAGATACTTCGCTGGCTCATACGCTACTGGCCGCAGCGCCACCGGCCAAGCAGGGGGCGCTGCTGGATGCGCTGCACCAGGCCCACTTTGAAGAGGGGATGAACCCGGGCGACCGGGCCGCGCTGCTGGCCGTGTGGGTCGGCACGGGGCTGGACAAAGCCAGTGGCGAGGCGGTCTTGCAGGACACGGCGGCGGTGCAGTCCACCCGTCAGGCCGCGCTGGCGGCGGCGCGGACCGGCATCGGCGGTGTGCCTCACTTTGAGCTGGCGGGTCCGGGCGGCCAGCGCACGCTCCACGGTGGTCAGTCACCGGCGACGATTCTGCAAGCCCTGCGCGCAGTTGCGGGGTAGAACGTGCCCGCCGAGGACCAACTGCAGGCGTGGCTGCAGAGCTGGACTCCGCTGCAGGCGGTGGGCTGGCTGTTGGTCGAAAATGCACTACAAATCCTGATTTGCGTGGGCGTTGGCGTGGCGCTGCGCAGGGCGCTGCCACGGAGACAGGTGTCGCCGCCGCCCGATCCGCTGACCCGCGCCGAACTGATCGTCACGGCGCTGACGTGGCTCGGCAATACCGCAGTGACTTGGCTGGGTTGGCTGCTCTGGCGCCGTGGGCTGCTGTCGATCGCGGCGACGCGTGGCTGGGTCGAGGCGGCCGTGGATGCGGCCGGCCTGCTTTTGACCATGGACTTGGCGATGTACCTGACGCACCGGCTGGCGCACTGGCCACTGATCTTTGGCTGGGTGCACGGCTTGCATCACCGCTACCAGCGGGTGCGACCCTTGACCCTGTTTGTGTTGAGTCCGCTGGAAGTCGGTGGTTTTGGTGCGCTTTGGCTGGCGGTGCTGGCGGTGTGGCGGCCGAGCTGGGCCGGCATGCTTGCGTATCTGCTGCTGAACGCCGCCTGGGGCGCGATGGGGCACAGCGGTGTGGAGCCCTTGCCGCGCCGGCTGCCACTGCTGACCGGCGGGCGCTTCCATGCGGACCATCACCTGGATCCGAATGGCAATTTCGGTTTCTATACCGACCTTTGGGACCGTTTGGCTGGGACGCGCTTGCCAGTCGACGACTAGATATATGTAAATCCATTGCGGCGATAAATAGCTAGTTAACTTGATAAATGACAGTAATCGTATATCTAGTCCGGCCGGAGTGGCGACAGGCCGCCGGGCTCATGTAAACTTGTGAAACTGGGCACCGTGAGGGTGCGGCTGCGACACAGGGATGGAACCATGCGAAGTCTTGAAATGAGTGCGATTCACCGGGGACGAGTGGCGCTGCTGGCGGCGGCGCTGGCTCTATTGGCGAGCGCCTGTGGCGACGAAGACACCGTTATTGGCCAGGGTGCTGCTGGCGACACCGCTGCGGACGTGGGTGGGTTTGATGGCCAAATCGGCCTGGATACCAGCAAGCCCGACAGCGCGCAGGCCGATGCGAACGCCGTCGACAGTGCAGGTTCCGACACGGCGCCTCCCGACACGGCGCCTCCCGACACGGCCGCGCCCGACACGGCCGCGCCCGACACGACCATGCCCGATACGACCGCGCCGGACGCGCAGCCACTGGACACGGTTCAGCCCGACACCGCGCCGCCGGATACCGTCGAGCCGGATCTGCCGCTGCCCGACGGCGAGGCGGACACGGGGCCAGACGGCACCGCCGATGCCGAGACCGACGCAGGCGTGGATGTGGCCGCTTGCGCCACCCCAAGTGATTGCCCAGCGCCGACAGGGACTTGCCTGCTCGCGACCTGCGTCGCGGGCGTCTGCGGCAGCGCGCCCTTGGCCGATGGATCCTTGTGCGACGACGCCAATGCCTGCACCGTCGGCGACCTGTGCCTGGGCGGCGCGTGCCAACCCGGCGTGCAGCCCGGCTGCGACGACAGCAACCCGTGCACCACGGACGCGTGTGAGGCGAAGTCCGGCTGCAGCCACGTGAACTCGGGTCTGCCCTGCAGCGACAACGACGCCTGCACCGAGGGCGACCTATGCGTGGACAGCGCCTGCAAGCCGGGCTCCAACCTGGCCTGCAACGACGGCAACCCGTGCACCGACGACGCCTGCCTGCCCGCCAGCGGCTGCACCGCCACCGCAAACGACGCACCGTGCACCGACAACAACGCCTGCACCAGCAAGGACCAGTGCGCGGGCGGCGTTTGCGTCCCTGGTGCCGCGCTGGGTTGCGACGACAACAACCCTTGCACCACGGATAGTTGCGAGCCAGGCAGCGGCTGCAAGTCGGCGCCCAACACGCTGGCGTGCGACGACGGCAACGCCTGCACCCAGGGCGACACCTGCCAGGGCGGCGCGTGTGCCCCCGGCGCGGCGGTGGCGTGCGGCGACGGCAACCCGTGCACGGACGACGGCTGCGACCTCGCCCTGGGCTGCACCCACACCCAGAACGACAAACCGTGCGACGACGCCAACGCCTGCAGCCAGGGCGACCAGTGCGCGCAGGGCAGTTGCGTCCCCGGCGCCGCCAAGGTCTGCGACGACGGCAACCCGTGCACCACCGACACCTGCGACCCCGGCAGCGGCTGCAAAATTGCCAACAACACGCTACCTTGCGACGACGGCGACGCCTGCAGCTTGGGCGATGCGTGCTTGGACGGTGCGTGCGCGGCCGGCAAGGCCGTCGTCTGCAACGACAGCAACCCGTGCACGGACGATAGCTGCGACAAAATCAAGGGTTGCCAGTTCGCCGCCAACAGCAAGCCGTGCGACGACAACAATGCTTGCACCAAGGGCGACGTCTGCCAGGGCGGCGACTGCCTGCCCGGTGTGCCGCCGCCGTGCGACGACAGCAACCCCTGCACCACCGAAAACTGCGACGCAGGGCAGGGTTGCAAGAGCACCCCCAACACCCTGCCGTGCGACGATGGCAACGCCTGCACTGCCAAGGACCAGTGCGCCGGCGGCAGTTGCAGCCCCGGCAGCCCGCTGACCTGCAACGACGGCAACCCGTGTACCGCCGATTCCTGTGCCGCCGAGAGCGGTTGCGTGTTCGCCGCCACCACCGCGCCCTGCAGTGACGGCAACCAATGCACCAGCGGCGACGCCTGCAGCCAGGGCGCCTGCCAGAGCGGCGCGCCGGTGGACTGTGATGACAAGAACCCTTGTACTACCGATAGTTGTGATAGTCAGAAGGGCTGCGCCTCGCTCCCCAACACCCTGCCGTGCGACGACGGCACGGTGTGCACCGCGGGCGACAAGTGCGCGGGCGGCTCGTGCAAGGCTGGCGCGGCGATCCCCTGCAGCGACGGCAACTTGTGCACCGACGACAGCTGCGACCCCGACAAGGGCTGCGTCTTCCTGCCCAACACTGCCACCTGCAGCGACGGCAACGCCTGCACCGGCAGCGACCAGTGCAACAAAGGCGCCTGCGCCGGCAGCCCCGTGACCTGCAACGACGGCGAAACGTGCACCGTCGACTGGTGTGACCCGGGCAGCGGCTGCAAAACGCTGGCAGTCCCAGGTACTTGCGACGATGGCTCTGCCTGCACCAGCGGCGACTCGTGTGCCGGCGGCAAGTGCAGCGGCAGCAAGGTGCTGTGCGACGATGGCAACCCCTGCACCGCCGACTCCTGCGACCTTGCCAAGGGTTGCACGGCTACCGCCGCGCCCGACGGCACCAGTTGTGGCGGCACCGGCATCTGCACGGCCGGCGTTTGTTCGCTGGGCACCCAGATCAATCCCGCGGCCAACTGCCTGGCGATCCTCAAGGCCAACCCCACCGCCAAGAGCGGAGCCTACTGGCTCGACCCCAACAAGACGGGAGCGTTCCAGGCCTACTGCGACATGGTCACCCAAGGGGGCGGTTGGACGTCGCTAGTCCACCTGAGTCCGCTGGCCAAGCTGAACTACACGGTGCCCTACACCCAAGTCGGGCTGTCGCAAGGCACTTCCTTCTGGCTCCTGGGCAAGCGCTCCAACGCGACCTACACCGTGAACTCGTACAACGGGCGACCGGCCACGACCATCGACGTCGTCGGCACCAGCGCCGACCAGACCGGTTGGACCTGGAATGGCGTGGCATGGTCCAACCCACCGGGCTGCCACACCACCCAGCAAGTGGTGCTGGATCAAAGTGAAAGCGAGACCCCGCGCTCGTACGGCAATCCAGCGTACAATCCGGGCCAGTCGATGCCGGCGGCCGTGGCCGCGGCGGCCGTGCCCACCACCAGCGTGATCAGCGTCAGCACGGTGGCCAATTATCCCTCGATCCACGTAGGTTGCGTGGGGTGGAACGTGCTCAAGGATCCCATCGTGTGGGTTCGCTGACCCGCGCACAAGCCGCCCCTCTCTGGCGGCACGTAGGTGGCCCGTGTCCAAACTAGACCCGAAATCGGTCATAGCGACCCAGCCCTTGGGGCGTTTGTTCCTGCTGGGCCACCTGCCGCTGTGGGTGTTTGCCGCGGGCATGGTGGTGGTGACGTTTGGCGTGATGGGCCAGGTGGACCAGCGCGTGCGCGCGCTGCAAGAGGCGACCGGCAATTCGGCGGCGGCGCGCGCGGCCGTAGAGCAGGCGGGCAGCGATTTTGTTTCTGTTTGGCTGACTTGCCTTGCCGGGCTTTTCATCTTTGTGCTGCTGGGATCCGGGCTGGTGTCGTGGACTCAGCGGGTGCTGTCGCAGCGCATCGCGCGCATCGTGCGCAGCGCCGAGCTCCTTGGTTCGGGCGTAGCCAGCGTGAACATCGACGCCGAAGCGGGTGACGCCCTGGGCAAGCTGGAGACGGCATTGGCCACCGTGGCCAAGACCATCGAGCATCGCGACCGCAGCCGGGCGGTCGAGGTCGCGCGGCGCGACCAACTGGCGCGGCTGCAGCGAGCGCTCGCCATGGTGGACGACGAGGCGGACAGCTACCGGGTGGTGAAGCGCGGCCTGGCGCAACAACTCCCGTCCGCAGCAGCAGAATTGCTGCTGGCTGACAGCAGTCAGGCGCATTTGCGCTCGGTCGTCTGCACGCAGTGCGGCGACGGCGACAAGTGCGGCGTTCAGTCCCCGGCGCGCTGCCCCGCAGTTCAAAATGGCGGCACGCTCCAATTCGACGACAGCGAGGCTCTGGATGCCTGCCCGCGCCTGGTCGGCCGCGCCGCGCCCTGCTCTGCCGTGTGCATCCCGGTAACGGTGATGGGGCGCGCCGTGGGCGTGCTCCGCGTCACCCGGCCGCGCGGCGAAGACGTGGAGCCTGCGGCAATTAGCAGCCTGGAGTCGTTGATCGCGGCCTTTGGCTCCCGCGCCGGCTTGCTGCGCACACTGCAAACCAGCCAGATGCAGGCCAATACGGACACCCTGACCGGCTTGCTGAACCGGCGCGCCTTTGAATCCAAGGCCTTGACCGCCCTGGCCTCGGCGCCGCTGGCCGCGGTAGCGATGGCGGACCTGGACCACTTCAAGAAGCTCAACGACACCTACGGGCACGCCGCTGGCGACAAGGCCTTGCGCTCGTTTGCCCAGACCCTGCGGTCGACCCTGCGGCCGAGCGACGTGGTGGCGCGCTGGGGTGGCGAGGAATTCGTTGTGTTATTGCCAGATTGTACCGCAGCTGATGCCAAGACCGCTTTGGATCGGGTGCGCGAGGCCGTGGCCGCACTGGGCAGCGACGGCGACGTGCCACGCTGCACCGTCAGCTTTGGCGTGGCCGAGTTCCCCCAGCACGATCATGAGCTTGCGGGCCTACTGCAGGCCGCAGACGCCGCCCTGTATCAAGCCAAGCAAGGCGGGCGCAACCGAGTGGCCATCTATTCGGGCGCGGCGAGCGACCTCGCCGCCGCTCAAGCTCAAGCAAAGTCCTGAACTTTACAATGAACTTCTAGCTTCCGCGGTGGTGATTGGCGTCGACCACGGACAGCGCGGTCATGTTTACCAAGCGCCGAACTGTGGCAGTAGGTGTCAGGATGTGCACGGGCTTGGCGGCACCGAGCAACACCGGCCCCACCGTGACGCCCTCGCCGTTCACCGCTTTGAGCAGATTGAACGCGATGTTGGCCGCGTCCAGGTTCGGCATGATCAGCAAGTTGGCCGCGCCCTGCAGTCGGCACCCGGGCAGCAGCCGCTCGCGAATCTCGGGCTGCAGCGCGGCGTCGCCGTGCATCTCGCCGTCCATCTCGAGGTCCGGGGCGCGCTCGGCAATCCACTCGCGCACGCGGCTCATCTTGCGCGCGGACGCCGAGCTGACGCTGCCGAAATTGGAGTGCGACAGCAGCGCGACCTTGGGCGCCAGGCCAAAGCGACGCACTGCTTCGGCGGCCATCAGCGTGATTTCGCCCAGTTGCTCAACCGTCGGGTCCTCGTTGACATAGGTGTCGCAGATGAACAGCGTGTGCTTGGGCAGCAGCAGCAGGTTCATGGCGGCAAAGCACGGTGCGCCGGAAGCCAAGCCAATGGCGTCGCGGATCTGGTTCAAGTGCTTGACGTGCTTGCCCATCGTGCCGCACAGCACCGCGTCGACGTCGCCGGTACGCAGCAGCATGCAGCCGATAAGGGTCAAGTCCGAGCGCATGCGCTGCTTCGCCACCTCGGGCGTGATGCCCTGCCGGCCGCGCAATTGGTGGAATTCCTGCCACAGCGTCTTGTAGCGCGGATCGCTGTCGGGGTTCACCACCTCAAAGTCGCGGCCCGGAACGATCCGCAACCCCGCGCGCTGAATGCGCATCGCCATCACTTCCGGCCGCCCGATGACCACCGGCACCGCCAGGCCCTCGTCCAAAACCGCTTGCACGGCGCGCAGAACCCGCTCGTCCTCGCCCTCGCAGTAGCACACGCGGCGCGGCGCCTTCTTGGCGGCCGAGAACACCGGCTTCATCACAAAGCCCGAGTGGTACACGAAGTCGTTGAGCCGGTCGCGGTAGGCGTTCAGGTCGGCCAAGGGCCGCGTCGCCACCCCCGACTTCATCGCCGCCTCGGCCACGGCCGGCGCCACCCGCACGATGAGGCGCGGATCGAACGGCTTGGGGATCAAGTAGTCCGGGCCAAAGGCCAGGTTCTCGCCGCCGTAGGCCATCGCCACTACATCCGAACTCTCGGCCCGGGCCAATTCGGCGATCGCCCGCACTGCGGCCAGCTTCATCGGCTCGTTGATGGTGGTCGCGCCCACGTCGAGCGCGCCGCGGAAGATGAACGGGAAGCAGAGCACATTGTTGACTTGATTGGGGTAATCCGACCGACCCGTGGCGATGATCGCGTCATCGCGCACCGAGCGCACCTCGTCGGGCCGGATCTCGGGCACCGGGTTCGCCAGCGCCATGACGATCGGCCGCGCCGCCATCTTGGCCACCATCTCGGGCTTGAGGACGCCGGCCGCAGAGAGTCCCAAGAAGACGTCGGCGCCCGCGATCACGTCGCCCAACGTGCGGGCGTTGGTGGCCTTGGCGTAGCGATCCTTGATGGGATCCATCAGCTTTTCGCGACCTTGATAGACCACCCCCTCGATGTCGGTGACCCAGATGTTCGCAACGGGCAGGCCCAGCCCAACCAGCAAGTCCAGGCAGGCCAGCGCCGCCGCGCCCGCGCCCGACGTGACCAGCTTGACGCTGGCGATGTCCTTGCCCAGCAGGTGCAAGCCGTTCAAGACCGCGGCGCCGACCACGATGGCTGTGCCGTGCTGGTCGTCGTGAAAGACCGGGATCTTCATCCGCTCGCGTAGGGTCCGCTCGATGTAGAAGCACTCGGGCGCCTTGATGTCTTCTAGGTTGATGCCGCCAAAGGTGGGCTCCAGCGCGGCGATGTGGTCGATGAGGCGGTCGGGATCGGTCTCGTTCATCTCGATGTCGAACACGTCGATGCCCGCGAACTTCTTGAACAGCACCCCCTTGCCTTCCATCACCGGCTTGGCCGCTAGCGGGCCGATGTTACCCAAGCCCAGCACGGCCGTGCCGTTGGTCACCACCGCCACCAGGTTGCCGCGCGCCGTCATGCGGCTGGCCTGCGCCGGATCCGCCACGATGGCATGGCAGGCGGCGGCGACGCCGGGCGAGTAGGCCAAGGCCAAATCACGCTGGTTGATCAAGCCCTTGGTCGGCACCACCGCGATCTTTCCCGGTGTGGGCGAGGTGTGGTACTCCAGGGCAGCGGCAGTAAAGTCGGACTCTTTCTCGGTCTTCATGGCTGATTGGCCTTGCGGCGCGGGGAGCCGCGGGCCGAGTATCGCACTTGCGGCGGCGGGGGGCTAGGCGGGGCCTTGGCCGGTAGTAGGTGCTTGGCGGCGCCAGCGCGGCAGCGCGTCGGCCAAAATCGCGAGCACGCAAGCCAACATCGCAAGTGTACAGGCCACGTTGAACCAGCCTTTGACGGCGGTCTCGGCCTTTTGCGTCATGGGCCAGAACAGCTGCGACACACTGAGCGCGCCGGCCGACAGCGTGGTGGTGCACAAGACGACCATCGGCGCGACCGTGACCCACAAGTACTGGCGGCGCCCCGAGTTGATGAGGAAGCTGGTGCCCACCGCCAGCGCAATCACCGCCAGCAACTGGTTGGCAATACCGAACATGGGCCAGATGGTGTCGATCGAACCCGTGTAGAGAAACCCGCTCCACGCGGCGACGATCAGGCTGGTGGCCAACAGGTTGGCGGGCAGCCACTCGGTGCGCGCCAGGGCCGGGTGCAGGCGGCCCAGGAACTCTTGCAGCATGAAGCGGCCAACGCGGGTGCCGGTGTCGATCGTGGTCAAGATGAACACCGCCTCGAACAAGATGGCAAAGTGGTACCAGTAGGCCATCAGGCCGCGCATCCCCGGCAGCGCACTGAAGATTTGCGCCATACCCACCGCCAGCGACACGGCGCCGCCGGGCCGACCCGCAATGGCTTCGCCCACCTGAGCCTGTAGGTCTTGCAGATTCACCGCGGCAATCCCCAACCCCGCGTACTTCTGCGCGGCCACGTTGATAGCGTAGTAGTCGCCTGGGTGCAGGCTGGCCGCGGCAATGAGGGCCACCAGGCCGACCAGGCCCTCTACGAGCATGGCGCCGTAACCAATCGGCCGCGCTTGGCTTTCGCGGTCCAGCATCTTGGGCGTAGTACCCGACGCCACCAGGCTGTGGAAACCCGAGATAGCGCCACAGGCGATGGTGATGAACATGAACGGAAAGAGCTTGCCGGGCACGATCGGCCCGCCGCCGTCGGCGAACTTGGACAAAGCCGGCGCGTGCAGTTCGGGGTTGACCACCAGCACGCCGATGACCAGGCCGCCGATGGTGCCGATCTTCATGAAGCTGGACAGATAGTCGCGCGGGCACAGCAGCAGCCACACGGGCAAGACCGACGCGACGAAGCCGTAGGCGGCGATCGCAAAGGTGATCTCGCCACGGGTCAGGTGCAGGTAGTGGCCCCAGCCGGACGCGGCCACGTCGCGCCCAAAGACCACGGCGGCCGTCATGCCCACCACGCCCAGCGCCGTCGCCTCGGCGACCTTGCCGGGGCGCCACAAGTGCAGGTAGACACCCATGAAAAGCGCCAGCGGGATCGACGCGCCGATGGCGAACACGCCCCACGCTGACTCGGACAGCGCGTTGACCACCGCCACGCCCAGGCCGGCCAGCGCAATGACCACGATGAACAAGATCGCCAGCGAGGCCAAAAGGCCAGCGCGGGGCGAGACTTCGGCGCGGGCAATCTCGGCCAGGCTTTTGCCGTCGTGGCGCACCGAGGCGACCAGGATGGTGAAATCGTGTACCGCGCCGGCCAACACCACCCCGCACAGGATCCACAAGAACCCAGGCGCAAAGCCGAATTGCGTGGCCAGCACCGGCCCGATCAGCGGCCCCGCGCCCGTGATCGCCGCAAAGTGGTGGCCAAACAACACCCACTTGTGGGTGGCGTGGTAGTTCTGACCGTCGTGCAGGCGGTGGGCGGGCGTAGCGCGCTGGTCGTCCAGCACCAGCACCTTCGCGGCCAAGAACGCGGAATAATAGCGATAGGCAATGGCAAGGATCGCCAAGGCCGGCAGCAGCAGGGTCAGGGCGTGCATTGGCACCTCCAGACGGCAGAATGCCACGCTGGCCAGCGCCGGCAAGGGGTGGCCACCAAGCCCATGCACGGTCGCGCTTGTGTCATGCGGGTTCCGTCCAAATCGGCTCGAAAACTTCGGCAATTCTTCGGGCCCGAACCGGGGTCCCCGCCTGATTCTCGCCGGTTGCAGAGCGGGTCAGAGAAACCGTACAGGCGTGAATCAGACGGGGTTCGTATCACGAATAGGCTGCCGCGGTGCGGCGTTGTCTCGATCGAGCCACCGAGTTGTGGCACAGTGCCACGGGCGCGGGTGGGCCCGCAAGCAACGGAGATCGAGATGAGCAAGTGGATCGCAGGGATGCTGAGCGCGGTGCTGGCGGTGGGGCTGGCGACAGGGGTGGCAACGCCCGGGCAAGTCGCGGCGGCCGAGCAAGGGGACTGGCAGAAAATCCTGAAGGACTACGACGCAGTCCGCGAGGCCCTGAGCAAAGACGACGCGGCGGCGGCGCAGAAGGCGGCCAAGGCGGCAGAACCGGGCCTCAAGGGCCTGCGCGGCGATGCGGCGACGGTCAAGGCCTTGCAGGCGGCCGCGGCCAAGGTGGCGGGCACGGCCGACTTGAAACTTGCCCGCATGGCGTTTGGCGAGTGGTCGCGCGGGCTGATCACCCTGGTGGCGGCGCAACCCGAGGCGCAGAAGGGCGTCCTCGCCTTTCAGTGCACCATGACCAAGACCTATCAGAAGTGGCTGCAGCTGGCCGAGCCGTTGGCCAACCCGTACTGGGGCTCGCAGATGCTGCACTGCGGCAGCAAGGTAGCCATCGCGCCGTGACCGTGAAAGTTGACCGTGAAAGTTGGGGGGCATTTTCTACCCCCTGACTCTATGGCGTAATTTCTACCTTGGTGGCCGGCCCCAGGGCCTCGGCGCGCTGCAACAGCGCCGGCCAGTCGTAGCGCGCCTTGGCGGCCGTCAGCAGATCGGGCTTGGCACCGCCCTGCTTGGCGAGCACGAGCTTGGTGACCGTGTCGCCCTTGGCGTAGGTCGGCGCCACCTCCCAGCCCAAGTGGCGCGCGCGGTCGAGCAGCGCCATGCCCACCCAGTAGCTGTGGTCGGCCATCACGGGCGTCATGTCGGCCAGCGGCGCCGTATTGGCGCTCTGGACTTGCTGCCTGATCAGCGTGCGCAACCGCGTTTGGGACTGCAGCCCCATTTGCACGACCAGGTTTTCGGTCACCCACCGCGATACCGCCACGCTCTGTTCGTAGGCGTCGTACATCGTGAGAATCATGGGATCCAGCTCCCATGACCGGGCGCGGAACTGGGCAAAATCGCCCAAGCGCAAGGTCACTTCCGTGGGGTCGCTGGACAGCAGCGCGGCCGCCAGGGCCTGATTCTCGGCAAACATCAGCGCCCGCGCCTCTAGGTCGTTGCTCCAATGGTTGGTCTGCCCACAACCCGGGGGCGGCGGCCAGCCCTGCTCGAAAAACCGCAGGTAATCAAAGTAGAGATTGCCGGCCCGGCGCAGCGAGTGCTGGGGACGATGCAGCTCGGCCAGATCGTCGACGAGGGCCAAGGCCGTCCCGGTGCCAACAGGAAAATCCGCGGCATCCCACTCGCTGTTGGGCAGGTCCGCGCCTGGGCCATCCAACCGATACAGGTCGGGCTGGCCCGGCACCGGCTGGGAGCCCGCGGGCGCCGCCGCCGCCGTCAGAAAGAAGCCGCGCACCTGAGTTGCCGACAGCCGGTGGACCCAATACAGATCCAGCTTGTGCAACCCATAGCCAGGCCAGAGTTTTTCGCCCTGCTGCGCCGACACCTGACGCGCCTGCCGCAGCAGATCCAAGTGCTGCTGCTCGGCGGCGGTGGGCGCGAGCGGCCCAGGATCCGCGGCGACTTCGGCGTGGGCATCTTGCGATCCCGCGCCGTCGGTGGGGGGTGTGGCCTCTGCGGCGGTTGTATCGCCGGCCGCCACCGCCGCGTCGGCAACCGGAGACACTGGCGAGCCGCCGCTGCCACAGGCAACCAAGAAGAATCCGAGTAGAACAAGGCAACTACGCATGACGCCGTGGGGCGGTGCCGCGACCGCACTGGCACAATAGCAGGGCCGGGTCGGAGCGCGCCAGCGTTGGGGGGCATTTTCTACATCCTAACATTGCAAGGCTTTTGAACCGGGGGTCCGCGGCGCGACCACGTTGTGACAGGCGCGCGCAATCGGTACAATGGCGCAGCTTGCCCACGAACGAGGACACCATGCGCCGACTTGCCACCTTTTTTGCCTCCACGTTGGTCGCCCTTGCCGCCGCCGTTGTGCCCAGCGCGGCCTTTGCCGTGCCGACCTCGACCGCCGTGGAAGGCGTGCTGCTCTCTGCCAGCGGCAGCCCGGCCGCCGACGGTACCTACCAGCTCACCCTGCGCGTCTACGCCCAAGAGGTCGGCGGTAGCGCGGTGTGGCAAGAGGGCCCCTTGGACGTGGCGGTAAAGTCCGGTCAATTCAGCCTGATCGCTGGCGCCAAGACGCCGCTGACCAGCGCCGTGCTCGCAGGCCTGGCAACGCCGTTTGTGGGTGTGCAAGTGGGCAACGATCCAGAACTGCCGCGCCGGCCCATGCAGTCGATCGCCTTTGCGCTGCGGGCGGGCACGGCCGAGGGGCTGGACTGCTCGGGCTGCATCGCCGCCAAGAATTTGGACGCCGCCGTGCTGCAACCTTATGCGAAGACGACGGATGTCACCACGTCGCTGCAGGGCTACGCCAAGTCGACCGATGTGCAGTCGGCGATCAACAACGCGCTGCAACCCTACGTGCAGGCGTCCGCCCTGGCCAAGGTGGCGGCCACGGGCCAGTACAGCGACCTGGCCGGCACCCCCAAGCTGGCCGACGTGGCGACAACAGGTAAATTCGCAGACTTGCTCGCGATTCCCACCATGGCCAAGGTCGGCGCAAGCTGCGGCACGGGGCTCGTCGTCAAAGGCATCAAGGCCGACGGCAGCCTGGAGTGCGTGACCGGCGGCGTCACGGCGGCGAATCTGCCGCCCGATGGCCTGGACGAAGTCTCGAACGGTCTGCTGACCGACCAGTTCAACGAGACCAACGCCTCGACCTCGACGCCGGTCGCGATCCCCGACTTCTTGGGCGCTGGCGTGTCCGACTCGCTCACCTTTGGCGACTACGGCACGGCCCAAGGGCTGGCGGTGGCCGTGACGGTCACCAACTCGGACATCAGCAAAGTCCGCGTGGATCTTTACGATCCCACCGGCACCAAGACGACCATCTACAACGGCGAGAAGACCGGCACCAAGCTGGAGCTGACGGTCACGCACGCGACCACCGCCAGCCTGGCCACCTGGGTCGGCCAAAATCCCAAAGGCCTGTGGTCGATTACCGTGGCTGACTTGGGCAAGGGCACGGGCCCCACCGACGGCAAGATCGAGAGCTGGCAGGTGCAGATGCAGACCCTGAGCAAGCAACGCGTCGCGGCCAACGGAATGTTCCAGTTCTATTCGGCAAGTGCGGCACCAGCGACCTGCGATGCCCGCCTGGAGGGCGCGGCCTACTACAACAACGCTGCAAAATCGCTGTACATCTGCAACGGGACCAGCTGGTACCCAATCGTCCTTGCGCCCTACGGCACGTCGAACAATCCCGGCCAAAGCTGCAAGGACATCTTGACCAAGATGCCGGCGTCCAAGGACGGCCCGTACTACGTCACGTTCGCCGACGGCAAGACCCAGCAGGTGACCTGCGACATGACCACCGAAGGCGGCGGCTGGACGGTCATCGCCGTGGAAAACGGTGCCGATGCGGCAGGTTGGAGCGATGGCACCTTGACCAGCGCCAGCGTAGGCGGGGCCAGCACCACGGTCCACGGCATGTGGGGCACGGGCGGCGGCGCCAACAAGACCTTTGCGACCAACTTGCCGCACAGCCAAGTCCGCATCCGCGGCCGCTACTACGCGGTCGACAGCTGGGACGGCGAGGGCAACGGCGCGCAGATGCACGTGGACAACAACATGGTGTGGTCGGCGACCAAGGTGTGGAACGCGGTCGGCTCGGGCAACGGCTGGAACACGGCGACCTTTACCCCGGCGCCCTGGGGCAACAACAACGGCCCGAACGGCTACTGGGCGCTGGAGGCCGCGACGGGCGCCATCACCCACACCGGCGCGACGGTCAACCTGAAGTTCGCCACCGGCTTGGACCAGGCCGCCAGCGACGAGTCCTTCGCCTTCAGCCACATCCAGGTGCTGGTCCGCTGACCTTGCCGGCTGGGCGCGCTAGCCGCCGTTCGGGTCGCCCAAGCACTTCTTGAAGGCGTCCACGGGCGGCGGGTAGCTGCCGTCGGCTTCGACTTGCGAACACCAAATCGGCAGCGTGCGGTCTTTGGTGCAGCCGTCTTCGACGAGGTCGCCGCCCACGCCCTTGGTGACTTGAATGCAGTCCATGGGTTGGCACTTGCGCCAGCCGAAGCCAAACGAGCTGTGGAACAGACGGAAGTGCGTGCCCTGCCAGTCAAATTCCAAGGAGTCGTTGTGGTGATTGCCGCCCCAGTCGTAGCTGGCGCCGCTCATCGCGAAGACGCCGTTCGCCAAAGAGATCCAGGCCCCAGTGCCCGTGAAAGTGGCCAGGTTGGACATGCCGCCGCTCGTGCAGCCGCTGGCGGTGTTCTGCAGGTACACGTGGCCAGTCTGGCCCTTGTAGGCAAAGGTGCAGATGAAATCGGCGTCGCTGGCGGTCAGCGTGTCGCCGGCCATGGGCGACGGATTGGTGCACTTCAGCACGTGCTCCGCGGGCTTGCGCACGACAAAGCCAAAATCCTTGCTGGGATCGGCGTCGATGGGGCCGGCGTCGCTGCCGCTGGTGTCTGGGGCCGCATCGCTGGCGGTCGAGTCGGCGAGCACGCTGTCGGCGCTGGTGGAATCGCCACTGGCGTCGCTGCCGCTGCCGTCTTTGACCGAGCTGTCGCCGGAAACATCCGAGGTGGTCGCCGTGCCGCCGGCAGAGCTGCCGCAAGCGGAGACCAGGACGGCGGCCGCAAGGCAGGGGATGCGAAAGTTGCGCATGTTGACCTCTTGGGTTGGCAAAGAAAACAACTAGAATCCACCCACATAGGGCCGCACTTGCTTGAAGAACAAGGCGCGTTGGGGGCCGTGGAACTTGAACTCGATGTCCAGGGCCATGGCCCCGGGATCCTGACCGTAGAGCGGCGCAAAGTGCTGTTGCACCTGATTGGCAAGTTGATAGAGCTGCAGCGTCTCGGCATCGCTCAGCAGGGGCTGGCCCGGCGACAGCGACGACCACCGCAACCGCTGGACGCCCAGACCGTTGGGCCCGGCCACCAGGCTGAACACCTCGGCGAGCGCGCCGTCGGTCGGGTTGGTGACGCTCATCTCGCCTTGCTGCACGTTGACGTACATACCGTAGGTTGTTGGATCCGCGATATTTTGTGTGATGAGCACGCCACCAGCCTGCTCGATTGGGAAGCTTTGGTGGACCAGCACACCCATCCGCACGTGGCCATGATCGATGTTCCACCACGCCCGCTCTTGGTAGGCGCGCCAGCTCCACACCGACGCCCAAATCTGGCGAATCATCAGCGATGCTCGGGTCTTGCCTGTTGCCGTGGCGGCGGTGGAGTCGTACAGGCCAGCGCCAGAGAAGCCTGGCAAGTCCTCTGAATTCGTGCTGGAGCGCAAGCGGACGTTGCCGGCGCCGAACTGGGCCGCCACCGCGTCGTCGAGCGCCGCCGCCAAGGTAGGGTCAACAGGCAGTTGCGCAAAGAAGTGATGGAGATCGAACAGCACCGCCTCTAGCGCGGGTGAGTCGGCCTGCAAGTCGGCCTGGCTGGGGAGCTGCGCGGCGAAATCCTGGAGCGCGTGATTGCCGGATGCCGAAACATCGCAAAATGCTTTGGCTTTATCGCAAGCCACCGCGGTACGACCCGAGGCCAGGCACTGGCTCAGACCGCTGAGGCACAGCCCCGGATCGACCCGATGCGACTGCATGTACTCCAAATAGAAATGGAACGGAACGGCAAATCCATGCGGCGCGTGCTCGCCGATGAAGTGGCTCAGCTCGGCCACGTTGGCGGCCTTGACGCCGATGCGCGGCCAGTCGGCATAGCCAACCTTGGCCAGGGCGGGCAGATCGGCAAAGGCGTCGTCGTGTTTGGGCACATACTGCGGCTTTTGATGGCTTTGCCACCAGGCCTGGGCCTCGGCGGTCGTGGCGGCCGTCAGCTTGAAGTCGCCGTCTTGGGCTTCAAAGCGGACCAGTTTGTCCAGATACGGCTGCACGCGCGGGTCGGTCGACGCGTCGAGCAGCGAAATGTTGGGCAGGCCGCGGGCATGGGCGGCGACATTGACGTGCGCCAGCGGCGTTTGCAGCTCCTCGACGATGGTACCGCCCACGATGGGTAGCGCATTGGGCAGGCGCGTCAGCAGCACGATGTCGTGGGACGACAGGATCGCGGTGGGCAATTCCTCAGGAGTGAGGCGCCGCAACGTGCCATACGACGTACCGGGGTTGAGCACCTGCAGCTTCAGGCCGCCGTACAGGGCCTTGCGGTCCAGCCACGGCACATCCGCCGCCGCCAGGGCCCCGCGTTGCGCCGCCGCCGCCTGCTCTTGGGTCTGACCTGCCGGCAGGTACACCAGGCGGTTCGCGCCACTGGTCAGCTGAGCAAAGCCCAAATGATCCTCAAGGATTCGGTGAATTCGCGCGACCAAAGGCGGCTGCAAGTCGTCGCTGGAAAAGAACGTCAGGGCCAGCGGGGCCTGAGCCACCGCACCCCCGTCCAAGGTCGCCGCGGCCACCGAACCAAAGCGCACCAACGTGCCAGCCGCCTGCTTGCGGTCCTGGCCGTGGTAGGTGGCTTGCTCGAATTGGTCCAGTGTTCCAGGCAGGTGGAGCACGTCGTGGGCAAAGGTGTAGTGCAGCGGGTGGCTGAGCGTGTTCTGCAAGAACACCTTGGGTTCCGCGGTGTCTAGTCCGGTTATCAAGAATTTGACGCTTTGCGTGGTCCCCAGCTCGGTGGCGGCGGTGTAGGCCAGCTTGGCGTACGCGTCCAACCCGCCGCTGGTCGGCAGCGCGGTGGCGTAGTCGGCGTTCAGCACCGGCGCCGGCAGGTTGGGCAGCGTCATGGTCGCGCTTTGCCCGGCCTGCGGTTGTGCGTCGGTGCTGCGGCTCAGGTGGTCCTTGCTCTTGAGCAGCACATGCAATTGGCCAGGAGGTGAGCCAAGTTCCACACCGCCGGCCGTGCATCGGGCCACGTAGGTCGGCGACGACGCTCCCGGACAGGCCAGGCGCAGCACCGTGTCGCCGCTGCTCAAGATGGCCACGAATTCGCCGACCGCCTGACCACCCGCGCCTTGCACACGGAGGTGCCAAGCGCTGTCGGCAGGCTCGCTGGTGCAGGCCGCCAGCAGGGCCGCGGCGAGTAGCCAAGTGCGCGCCATTACTGCCACTTCCAACCGCAAGCCGGCGTGGCCTTGCTGAACAGGCCGGCGTACTCGTAGCAGGGCGTGGTGCACAAGTCGCCGCTGCTTTGCCAGAGTTTTCCGCCGCCTTTGCACGCGTCGGCCGATTGACTGCAGGCCACCCACTGCGCCGGCGCGCCGCCGCCGGGAACGATCAGCTTGCCCACGGTCCACAGGTCGCTTTGCTTCAGACTGACCCCGGACAATTGCACGAGTTGCACCCCGGCGGCGTACACGCTCAGTTCGGCGATCGACGCGCCGGCCAACTTGTCGTTGAGGACGTGGACGGCCAACGAGTAGGTGCCCGTTGCCGGCAGATCTACAAGGATCACTTCGGGTTTGCTGGGATTGGCCGCGTCGTCGACCAGCGGATCATCGGCCAGCGAGCCCGCCTGGCCCCAGTCTGGCGTCGGGTTCAGCCAGAACGCGGCGTTCTGCTCGTCGTACCAAGGGTCGGGCTGGTTGTCGCAGTCCAAATCCTTGTTACTAGTAGCTTTTTCGTCAGCCAAGTGCAGGTTCAGATCCGCAGCGCTGGCGCCAACCGGATCGCTGGCGGCGGGCGTCTGCCACTTCAGCTCGACGTACAAACCCGGTGTATAGACATAGGTTTGACAGGTCGGCGCGCAGGCGGGCTGGCCCGCCGTCTCGACCTGCAAGCACACCGTGTAGCTGCCTTGGTACAGCACCGGGCCCAGCTTGACCTTGGCGCTGGCGGCATCCGGTGCGAAGACCGCTTTGCCAAAGGGCTGTTGGGCGGTCCAGGTCCAAGTCGTGGCCTTGAGCCCTTGGGTCGTGGTCGGCGCGGCGGCCAGTTCCAGGTAGTGATCCTTGAACTCGCCGCTGGCGATCACCGCTTTGGCGCAGGCAATTCCAGGATCGGTGTCGGCGACCGCATCGACGCTGGTCGAATCCGCCGCAGCCGAGTCGGGTGCCGGCGCGTCGGCGACCGAGGCATCGCTGGAGTCGCCCGAACTCGCTGTGTCTGAACTCGCTGTGTCTGAACTCCCTGTGTCTGAACTCGCTGTGTCCGCGGGAAAAGCTGAGTCTGCCGCGGCGCTGTCGGTGACCTGGCTGTCGGCAACTTTGCTGTCCGCGGCGGCCGCATCCTGCGCCGTATCTTTAGAAATATCTTGGGGTTTTACGTCGACTGCGACGTCCGCGACCGCTGCATCCTGGGCACTGTCCGTGGCGCTGGCGTCGACTTGGCTCGCCGCATCGCTGCCGCAACCTGCCAACCACGCCAGCAAACCAACCGCCAGCCATCGCCGCAGCCCCTTGTTCCACCCCGCACCTTGCTTCCAGATCGCCACGGCAAACACCTCCGCGCTGCACCATGGCAAACTGCGCGCGGACTAGCAAGTTGCGCTACCATGGCGGCGGCGGCGCGGTCCGCCCGAGGCGACGATGGCCCAGCAAGTCCCCGTCACTCCTGCCATTCGCGCACTGCGCGCGGCCGGAGTCGCGTTCACCGAACACCTGTACGCCTACGAGGAAAAGGGCGGGACCAAGGTCTCGGCCCGCGAGCTGGGCGTGGACGAGCACGCCGTCATCAAGACGCTGGTCATGCAAGACGAGACCGGCGAGCCGCTGATCGTGCTCATGCACGGCGACATGCAGGTTTCGACCAAGAACCTGGCGCGCCACTTGGGCAAGAAGTCGGTCGCACCGTGCCTGCCCGATGTGGCCCACAAGCACACCGGCTATCTGGTGGGCGGGACGTCGCCCTTTGGCACGCGCAAAGCCATGCCGGTATTTGCGGAGGCGACCATCTTCGAGCTCGACCGCATCTACATCAACGGCGGCGCGCGCGGTTTTCTGGTCGCACTGGCGCCGTCGGTCGTGGAGGAGCTGCTGGAACCGGAGTGGGTCGAGGTGGGGCTGCCGGGCTAGCGCTGCGGCCGAACCGACCAGCTTGTCTGCAGTTATCCGCTAGAAGTTGGCGCGCTACAGGTGCTTCTGCTACCAGTGCCGCCCCAGTTGTGTGGGCGGGCGCGGTTGCCAGCCCACCGCCAGCTGCCCAGACCTGGGCGGCCCCAACGATGCGGGTAGACCCGCAAGTCCATGGAGTTGCTATCTATGCGGAAACTTGGTGTTGCTTTTGCCCTGGTGGCCGGCATGGCGGGCCTGGCGTCGACTCAAAGCGCCTTTGCGCAACAGGCTCTGGAACTCCCGGCGCCCAGTCCGGCGGCCAAGGTGGCGCAACGGGTTGGTTTAACGGACATTTCGCTCGACTATTCCAGCCCGGCCGTCAAGAATCGCACCGTTTGGGGCGATCTGGTGCCATGGGACAAAGTCTGGCGCGCGGGCGCCAACGCCGCGACCAAGTTGAGCTTCAGCCGCGACGTGCAGTTTGGCGGCCAGCCCGTCAAGGCGGGCACCTACGCGCTGGCGGCGCTGCCCACCCCCAAGGGCTGGACGCTGATTCTGAACAGCGATCTGGGTGTGTTCGGCGGCGGCAAGGCCTATGACCCCAAGCTGGACGTGGTGCGCGTCGCCGCGAAGACTGAGGCCATCGCCCCGCGCGAGCGGATGATTTTCGCCTTTGCCAATACCACCGACGACGCCACTCGGCTGGACTTGGAGTGGGAGAAGCTGCGCGTTTCTGTGGATATCCATGTCGACACGGCTGCCCACGCCAAAGCGAGCATCGAAGCGATGGCCAAAGGCGCCTGGCGACCCTACGCCAACGCGGCCCGCTATCTCAGCGAAACTGCGGGGGATCACACTGGCGCGCTGGTTCTGGCGGACAAGTCGCTGGCTCTGGAGGTCGCCTGGTACAACCTGTGGATCAAAGCGCAGATCCTGCAGCGCATGGGCAAGGAAGGCGAAGCCCTGGAGCTGGCCAAGAAGGCGCACGAGCTGGGCGAGAAAGACCCCAACTTCTTCTACAAGGAAGCGGTGGAGAAGGCGCTGAAAGAGTGGAAGAAAAAGTAGCCTACGGCTTTTGACAAAGGCCCTTGAGGCAGACCTTGCTGGCGTCGCCGACCGAGCACGGCGCCTTGGGGTCGTCGATCGCGACGTGGCTGCACTTGCCGGCGCTGCAGGCGTCGATGGTGCAGGGGTTGCCGTCGTCGCAAGCGCTTGGCACGACCACGCTGGCGCACTTGCCGGTCTTGGAATCGCAGACGTTCTGGTTGCATTCGCTGCCGCCGCTGCACACGACAACGGTGGCTGGGTCGACGGTGCAGCTCTTGCTGGCCGTGCCGGTGCAGACGAGCTTGCCGGTGCACGGGTTGCCGTTGTTGAACTTCGCACAGTCGCCGTCGCTCGCGCACGAGCAGACATTGCCGCCGGACTGGCAGGCGCCGTCTTTGCAGTAGTCGGCGAGCGTGCAGGGGTTGCCGTCCTCGCACTTGGCGAACCACTCGGGGGTGGGTAGCAGCGCGCAGGTCCCCTTGGCGGGGTCGCACGCGTTGACCAGACACGGGCTTGGGCTGTTGGCGGGGCAGACCACCACGCTCCCCGGTTTGATCTTGCATTGGTGCAGCGGCACGGAAAGGTCGCAGTACAGCGTTCCGTCGCACAGGCTGAGGCTTTGGGACGCGGTGCAGTCGGCATCGGTCGCGCAAGCGCACTTGTTATCGCCACTGAGGCAGGCGCCCTCTAGGCAGTGGTCGCCGGTGGTGCAGTCGTTGCCGTCGTCGCACACCAGGTAGTCGTTCTTCTGCACCAGTTGGCACTGGCCTGTGATTGGCTGGCAGGTGTTCTTGGTGCACGGGGTGTCAAAGGCCGGCGAGCACACGACTACCGTGGCCGCGGCGATTTCGCATTTGCCGCTCGCCACGTTGCAGTACAGGGTACCGTTGCAGGCGTCGCCATCGTCCAGCGCGGCGCAGTCGGCGTTGGTCTGGCACTGGCACGTGTTGGCGCCCGAGGCGCACTTGCCGTCGGCGTCACACTGGTCGAACATCGTGCATGCGCTGCCATCTTCGCAGGGCACGTAGGCCGCACCGGTGGCCGTTGGTTTCATGACGCAAGTGCCGGTGGCGGGGTTGCAGGTGTTCTTGGCACAGGCCGTGTCGGCTGCCGAAGAACAAAGGGGAACCGTGGACGGATCGACGACGCACTTGCCGCTGGCCTTGTCGCAGACGTAGGTCCCCGAGCACTTGTCGCCGGTTTGCGCGCAGTCGGCGTTCACCTGGCACTCGCACTTGCTGGCCGAGGCCGAGCACTGGCCGTTCATGCAGGCCGCGCTGAGGCTGCACGGGTTGCCGTCGTCGCAGGGGACCAAGAGGGGCGGCATGCCGGCTGGAATCTTGACCCAAACGTCGCACGACGGGTCGGACTTTGGGCAATTCTTCGACAGGTATTCGCTCGGGATCGTTTCGCACAGGCCCGTGTACTTGTTGCAGACGTGCTTGAGGCAGGCCGTGTCCGTGGCCGTAGGGCAAACGACGACGGTGGTCGGGTTCAGCTCGCAGCTGTTGGTCTTGGGGTTGCAGTACAACGTGCCGTTGCAGAGGTTGCCGTCTTCTTTGGCCGCGCAGTCCGAGTTCTTGGTGCAGCCGCAGACGTTGGTGCCGCCCAGGCATTTGCCGGTGAATTGGCCCTGATCGGTGTGCTCGCACACGTCGCCCATGGTGCAGGCGTTGCCGTCGTCGCACGCGACCGGGTACTTCTGGATGGGCGTGGGCGCGCACTTGCCCGTGGCCTCGTCGCATTTGGTGACGATGCACGCCGTGTCGGCCGAAGTGTCGCAGCTGGGTGGCGGCTTCTTGACGCACGTGTTCTGGGCCGTGCAGGAGTAGCTGCCGGAGCAAAGCGTGTCGCTGCCGTATTTGGCAGTGCATTCGTTGTCGGTCAAGCAGTCGCACAACGAGGTCTCGTACACGCACTTTCCATTGGCGCATACGTCGCCCACCGTGCAGGCAATGCCGTCGTCGCACGGTACATTGGACGCGGGCGCGTGGGTACAGTCGCTCGCCGAGGAGCAGGTGTCGGTCGTGCAAGGATTCTTGTCGTCGCAGGGTTCGGCCGCGTTGCAGTCCGGCACGGGGCACTTACCGTCTTGGCACACGCCGTTGCTGCAGTCGGCCTTGGTGGCGCATTTCTTGCCGGGTGTGCAGGGCTTGCACTGGGAGCCCCCGCAGTCGATGTCCGTCTCGGAGCCGTTGACGACGCCGTCTGAACACGGATCGAGGGATGGCGCATCCTGGTCCTGGGCGGCGTCCGTGTCGCTTGGATTGGGCGCGTCGCCTTGGCCTTGGGTGGTCTCGACGTCGGGCGACACCACGTCGGCATCGGTCGCCGCGGGACAGCCCTGGCAGGCCCCCAGGGAAGAGCCATCACTCTTGCAGACTTGCATGCCCTGCCCGCCACCCAAGCAGGCGCAGGTGATCTGGCTGCCGGGCACGCAGGCCTTGGGTGCTGCGGGCGACTCGGCGCCAGAGCCGCAGCCGACCAGCGCCAACGCGGCCAGGAGCACCAGGCCCCCTAGGGCGATCAGCCACCGGCGCAACCGGCTGCCCTGCGCGTCCAGCGGGCGCAAGGAGTTCGTGACCATCGGAAACCTCGCAATAACAAACGACACCGCGCAGGCTGCGCCGGCCACGGCAACGTGTCAACGCGATCGTCCTTTGGGCAATCACCACTGTGTCATGCGAGCCCGATTCGGTTGGGGCGCAATGTCCAGTCCGTGGAGTTGCGCTGGAACTCAGGTGCGCGTCAGCGATGCTGGCCCCGCATGGGGTGGCAGCGCCGAACAGGCGTTGCCACCGCCGGGAGCGGGAAGGCGGGGTCTGGCAGGCGCTGGCTTCGACCGGCGGCCGTAGCGCGACGGCCCGGCGGGGGTCGCCCAGAAAATGCCCGGCACGCTGCGTTCGCCGGGCCGGGACGCCCAAAAGCCCTTTCAGAATGCTGAGTAGAAAATGCCCCCTTGCGACAGGGCGCGGCGAGCGACCGTCAGGCAACCGCCAGCAGGTCGGCGTACAACTCCAACCAGCGCTGCACGCCCGCCGGCCGGCCGAACTCGGACGCCGCCACGGCCCGCGCACCCTGCGACAAACGCTGCCAAAGACCGCGGTCGCTCAGGACATTCCGCAGCGCCAGTGCGAGCGCGCTGGGCTCCTGCGGGTCCACGAGCAGGCCCGCGATGCCGTCGGCCACCACCTCGGGCACGCCGCCCACCGCCGTCGCCACCACCGGCGTCCCGCAGGCCATCGCCTCTAACGCCGCAAGACCAAAGCCTTCGCTGCGGCTCGGCAGCACGAACACGTCGGCGTGCTGCAGCAGCGGCAGGCAATCGCCGCGGGGCGGCAAGCTGGCGACGCGGTCCCGCAGGCCCAATTGCGCAACCGCCTCCCGGACCTGGGGCAAATCTGGGCCATCGCCCACAAGCAGCAGCCGGCACGGCGTGTGTGCACACAGGGCGGCGAATTGCTCAACCAGCATCGGCGCTTGCTTGACCGGCCGAAAGTTCGACACATGCAGCAACACGGGCGAGTCGTCGCGCACCGCGAAGTGTTCGTCTAGTTGGCGCCTATCGCGCGTTTGGGCCGGCACGAACTGTTCAAGGTCGACAAAGTTGTGTTGCACGATGGGCAGTTGCGGCAGTTCGAGGTGGCTCTGCGCCAGCCGCGCCAACCCCAAAGACGGCGCAGTCACCGCCTGCGCCCCGGCCAGAGCCGTGCGCAACAAGGGCCGATACTGCGTATCCGCTGCAATCTCGCTGGCATCCGTGCCATGCAGGCTCACCACCACCGCCGGAAACGGACCCGGCCAAGCCGCCCTGGCCAACTGCGCCGCCATCGCGTGCGGCACCGCGTAGTGCACGTGCAGCAAGTCGAACGGGTCCTCGCTCAGCAGTTGTAGCAACGTGCCGGCTAGCGCGACCGTCAAGGCACCCGCCTGGGCCAAGGCGGGATGGGCGCCCACCTGCACGGGCCGGACCACCAGACGCCCAGTAGGCAAGCTGGCCAGGACCGGCCGCGGCGGTGGGTTGTGTGCGACTACCGTGACGCGATGACCGCGCTCGACCAGCCCGCTGGCCAAGTCCACGGCCACGGCGCTGCTCCCACCCCAGCTGGGCAGGCAGACCATCGCGATGTGCATGGGCGAAGGGTTCAAAGTTCCTCGAAAAACTGCGGCGGTCCGCGTCGTCCTCGCACCATGGCGAGCGGGTCAGCGACCGGCACCGGGCCGTCCAGCAGGTACGGCTCGCCCGCCGCGCTCCCGACAAAGGCGCCGAACCAGCCATCGCGGTGCTGCAGCGCCCGCTGCGACGCGGGCGAGCCAACCAAGGTGCCCGCCGCGCTCGGCCCAACTTGGCTCGCATGGCAGGCGATGGCGCGGGTCTTGGCAGCGACAAAATCCGCGATATCGACCACGAAGCTGGGGCGAACTTGACTCCGCATCGGATAGTAGGCCAGTTGAGCCACGCTGTGGGCCGACTGGTCCGGCGCGGGCCAGTTCCGCAAACCACAAAGGAAAACCGCGCGCTTGGCTAGCTGCGAGGCGGCCACGTGGTCGGGGTGCCGCTCTTGCCGCCACGGGGCCAGCACCAGTTCGGGGCGAAGCTCACGCAATTGCCCGACCAACGCCTGCACTTGTGCGGCATCGCCCGCGTCCAATCCGCCGTCCGGCAGGCCCAAGTTGCCGCGCCAACGTAGGCCCAGAACTCGCGCCGCCGCCTCGGCTTCTTGCTGCCGCACCGCAGGCGAGCCATTGGACGCGCGCTCGCCGCACGTCAGGTCCAGCACGCCACAGCGGTAGCCCCGGGCGGACAGCTTGGCCAGCAAGCCGCCGCAAAACAGCTCCGCGTCGTCGGGATGTGGAGCAATCACCAGGATTTCCAGCGTCTGATCGGCCATCTAGAGCGCCTCTGCACTTGGGGCCATGGCCCAATGCTCGCCGGCAAACGGCCGCGGCAATGCCAAAGCCGCCTGGGTCAGCGTCTGAACGCCAAACCGAGCGGCAAACCACGGCCAGCTGTAGAACCGCTCTTGCGGCATACCCTGCGGCCAGCACAGCACCTGGGCCCGCTGCCAGCGCGACACGTCGCCCAAACCCTGCGCCGACCGAGCACGCACCAGCTTGCCCAGCAACTTGACCACCGCGTCGTCGATCTGCGCGCGGGCCCTCTCGCCCGCCTTGTCCAGCCCTGGGTCGGCCTGCGCGAGCGCCTGCTGCAGTTGGGGCCACACGCCGTCCAGCGCCTGCGCGACCGCCGCCTGCAAGGCATCCGCATCGGCCTGGGCTTGCTGTTGCAGGGCGGCCCGATCGGGCTCCGACTGCGCCGCCTCCTGCAGGTCGTGGATCGTCAAGCTCTGCTCAGCCAGCGCCTGCTGTAGCCAGCCTTCCAACCACGTAAAGCCCGCGCGGCCCAGCGCCGACGACGGCGCGATCCCCAGCAAAGCGTAGACGGGCTGAAGCTGCGCCAGATAGCCCAGCTCGGCCGGCCCGCCCACATACGCGGCACAAGGCAGCAGTAGATCTTGCAGCAGCGGCCGCAGCAACGCCGAGGTGCTGAACGCCGCCGGCGGCAGGGCGCGCAACTCCGCATCCGTCAAGGTCTGTTCACCGTCGCGCCGCAGCACCTGCCAGCCGCCATCGTGGGCTCGAACCCGATAGCGCGGCGTTCCATCGCCCCCCGGCGCCGCAAAGCACAACGGCGAGCCAGGGCGCACAGCCACTTGCGGCTCAAATCCGGCCAGGCGCAGCGCGGATCCACGCTCGACCAGCAGCGCCTCGATCGCGGCATGCTGATCGATCACCAGCCGGTGCAAAGGCGCAGCCGCCGCCACCATCGCCGGGTGCCGCGGGTCCACCAAGACCAGGCCGCAGTCGCCCAGCAGCGCGTCGACATGGCGCGCCACCGCCAGCGTCAGCGGTTCGCCCGGCTGCCACGCCTCGCGCAGCAGTGCCACGGTCGCGTCCGTGTGCGGCAGGCCGCGCAGCAACTCCTCAAGTTCGCCCAATACCTCAAGAATCTGCGGCGACGTGGCCAGACTCCCCACCGACGCCCGCCCGGCCCCCTCGAGCGGGGCGTGCAAACGGACCGGCGCTCCCGGCGGTCGGGGCACCCAGGCGTGATCGATCTCAGCGGCGTCGTGATCCTCGCTCTGCAGCCAAAATAGCGGCACACAGGGCACACCAGTCTCGGCCTCGAGAGCCCGCGCGACCGCCACCGCCGTCGCCGCCTTGTGCAGGGTGAAAAGTGGCCCCAGAAACAGGCCCAGCTGCTGCCCCGTGACCACCACTGCGGTGCCACCCTGGGCCAACCGCTCTAGGTTGGCTGTGCGGGCCGGTCGATCCGGCAGCTGTGCAGCGAGCTCTTGGGCCGCCAAGAGGGCCCCAGGGTGCACCGTGCGCGCCGCCGCGGCCTGCGCCAGACGGGGTCGGTCAGCGGGATCCAGCAGCCCACCCGGCAACAGCGCCCGCGCCATTGGGTCGCCGGCAAGCCAAGTTGGGGCAAATGGGCGTGACATGGGCGGCTCGCTGGGCCAAGCTGGCCGGCGCGGAGGGTAGCGAGACCGCGGCGACACTGCCAAGTGGGCCCTGCCAAGCCGCTGATCCTGCGCACAGAGGGCGCGGGGATTCCGCAGCCGGTCAGCCAGGATCGGCCCCATGCCGTCCAGCCCCATCGCGAGCGCCCGCCCATGCCGTTGCCGCCCATCCCCCAGCCGCCCTTGGTCCACCGCGCCCTGCTCGCCGCTGCGGCGTGGGCGGCGCTTGCCGCGGGAGTGACCATGCCTGTCGAAGCCCAAGCCCAGGAACACGCCTTGACGCCTCAGGTCGTGCCGCAGCTGCCGTCCGCGGGCGCGCTCGTGGCTGCGATGCAACGGCTCGGCACGGTCGGCACGGTGCTGTATGTAGCCGCCCATCCCGACGACGAGAACTCTAGGCTGCTGGCATGGTTGGCCGGCGAGCGCGGCTTGCGAGCCGTGTACCTGTCGCTCACCCGCGGCGATGGCGGCCAAAACCTCATCGGCACCGAACAGGACGAACTGCTGGGCGTGCTGCGGACGCACGAACTGCTGGCGGCCCGGCAGATCGACGGCGCCGAGCAGCGCTTTACCCGCGCCCGCGACCTGGGCTACACCAAGACCACCGTGGAAGCACTGACGATTTGGGGCAAGAACGCGGTGCTGGGCGACGTGGTGCGCCAGCTCCGCCAGGTGCGGCCAGACGTGGTGATCACCCGCTTCACACCCCAGCCGCCGAACCACGGGCACCACACCGCGTCGGCCGAGCTGGCGGCGTTGGCGTTTGCCGCGGCCGGCGATGCCAAGCAATTTCCAGATGTTCTAACGCCTTGGCTGCCAGCGCGTCTCCTCCACAACGTCACGCTGTTCAACCGCAAGATCGAAGACGTCAAGGCCCCCTACAAGCTGGACGTGGGCGGCTACAGCCCGCTGCTGGGACGCGACTGGGGCGAAGTGGCCGCGGCCAGCCGCAGTCAGCACAAAAGCCAGGGTTTTGGCGTGGCGACGGCCCGCGGGCCACTGCCCGAGTTCTTCGAGCACCTGGCCGGCAGCAACCCGACCACGGCGGACCCCTTCAGCGGGCTGGAGTTTCGCTGGCAGCGCTTTGCCGGCGGCGCGCCCATCGACGCAGCGGTGGCCGAGCTGGTCCAGGCGTTCGATCCGCGCGTGCCCCAGAAATCGTTGCCCGGTCTGGCCAAGCTGCGCGGCCTGCTGGAGCGGCTGCCGGCGAACAATCCCTATCGCCAAGCCAAGCTGCGCGATGTGGATCAGCTGATGGTGGCGTGCGCCGGGCTGTGGCTCGAAGCGAAGACCGAGGCACCGGCACTGGTGCCCGGCCTGAGCTACCCCATCAAGGCCACAGCGCTGCTGGGCCTGCCGGCCGCGGTGACGTGGCGCGGTCTGCGGCTGGAGGGCGCGGCGGAGACGGCGGAGCAGACCATGGCCACCGACCTGCCCTTGCACGCGTCGCAAACCCAGGTCGTGCAGGCCAAGCTGGGGCCGCAGACGCGGCCGACCACCCCGTATTGGCTGCATCATCCCCCGCAAGGTGGCTTGCATGTGCTGGATCGGCCAGAAGATTTGCACCTGCCCGTGGCGCCAGCGCCGCTGCGCGCCGTGTTTTCGCTAGCTATCGCCGGGGTTCCGCTGCAAGTCGAGCGCGCCGTGCAGTACCACTGGACGGACCCGGTGCGCGGGGAGCGCGCCCGAGCCGTGGAAGTCGCGCCGCCGTTTGCGCTTTCGCCGGATCGGGCGGTGGCGCTAGTCCCGCAGGATCGGCCGGTGGAGCTGCAGTGGACCTTGAGCAATGCGCTGCCGGGCCCGACCACCGAGCCGCTGAGAATCGACTTCGAGGCGCCGCCGGGATGGAAGTGCGCGCCAGCTCACGTGATTGTGCCGCCAGGCCTGCGCGGCGAGCCGACGGTGTTGACCGTGCAGGTGACGGGTCCCACCGGTCCGGCCAGCCAAGGGGTGCTGCAAGCCCGGGCCACCTGGCAGGGCCAGAGCTGGTCGCTGCGGCAAGACACATTGGAATACGAGCATATCCCACAGCTCACGGTGCGGCGACCGGCCGAAGTGCGGCTGCAGTCAGCGGCGCTGACCCTGGGCAAACGGCGCATCGGCTACATCCCGGGGCCGGGCGACAAGGTCGCCGAAGCGCTGCAGTCGGTGGGCTACTCCGTGACGCTGCTGCCGGAAGCCCGCCTGGCCACGGACGATCTGCACGGATACGACACCATCGTGGTCGGGGTGCGGGCCCTAAACGCGCAGCCCAAGTTGGCGACCCACCTCAAGAAATTGTACGCCTGGGTCGAGCGCGGCGGTCGTCTCGTCGTGCAGTACCACACCAACAGCCGCGTGGGTCCGCTGACCGTGCCGCTGGGGCCGTATCCACTTGAAATCGGCCGCGAGCGCGTGACCGACGAGACGGCGCCCATGCACTGGCAAGACCCGGCCGACGCGCTGCTGACGACGCCCAACCGGTTGACGGACGCCGACATGCAAGGCTGGGTGCAAGAGCGCGGTCTCTACTTTGCCCAAACTTGGGACCCGCGCTACCGCACGCCGCTGCAGCTGCAAGACCCTGGCGAAGCACTGCAATCGGGCGCGCTGCTGGTGGCACCGCACGGCAAAGGTACTTACATCTACACGGGTTTGGCGTTCTTCCGCCAGCTGCCGGCGGGGGTACCCGGGGCGTGGCGGCTGTTTGCCAACCTGCTGGGGCCCTAGATGACGGACGAGCGAGCGCCAGCGGGCAGCTGGAACCAGTGGTATATCGCCGTGTTGGCGGTGGAGGTTTTGGTGGTGACGCTGCTGTGGGCAGCCCAGGAGTATTGGTCGTGAGCGCACTGGACTGGGCGGTGCTGCTGGGCGTGTCGCTGCTCATCGTGGGCTGGGGCCTTTGGGCCGGTCGCGGGGCAAATCAGAGCAGCGACACATACTTGCGTGGTGGAAGCAGCCAGGGCTGGGCGACCATTGGCCTTGCGGTCATGGCCACCCAAGCCAGCGCCATCACATTTCTCTCCGTGCCCGGCCAAGCGTATGAAGACGGAATGCGCTTTGTGCAGGTGTACTTGGGGATGCCGCTGGCGCTGATCGTCGTGAGCGCGGTGCTGGCGCCGGCCTATCATCGCAGCAAGGTGTATACCGCCTACGAACTGCTAGAGAAGCGCTTTGGCGTGGGCGCGCGGGTGCTCGGCGCGGCGCTGTTCTTGCTCCAGCGAGGGCTCGCGGCGGGAATTACCTTGTACGCACCCGCGATTATCCTCTCTGCGCTGCTGGGTTGGTCGCTGGAAGCCACGGTGTGGGCGATGGGCGGCACGGTGGTGCTCTACACGGTGTCGGGCGGGGCTGCGGCGGTGGCGCAGGCGCAAAAGCAGCAGATGGTCGTGATGCTCGCCGGCATCGTGGTCGCCGCGCTGGTGGTGGCGTGGCGGCTGCCAACCGGCGTGAGCGTGGGCGATGCCCTGCACCTGGCCGGAACCTCTGGCCGATTGGACGCGGTCCGCTTCCAGTTCGACTTGAGCGACCGCTACAACCTGTGGTCTGGCCTGCTGGGCGGGTTCTTCTTGTCGCTGGCCTACTTCGGCACCGATCAGTCGCAGGTGGGCCGCTACTTGGGTGGCAAGTCCCTGCGCGAAATCCGCATCGGCCTGCTGTTCAATGCGGTCCTGAAGATTCCGATGCAGGCCCTGATCTTGCTGGTCGGGGCGCTGGTATTCGTGTTCTTCTTGTTCCAGCCGCCGCCGCTGCACTTCAACCAGGCGCTGGTCGAGCGCGCGCAACATACCGCCGCCGCACAGGAATTGCAGGCATTGCAGGCGACCTGGCAAGACCAGCGCCAGGTGGTCACTCGCGACGCCCGCGACCTGGTCGTGGCCTATCAGGCCCGCAACGCCGAACAAATCGTGCAGAAGCAAGCCGACCTGCGCGGCAGCCAAGCCAGGGCCGAGGCGACGCGCAGCAAAGCCCGCGACGTCCTGAGCCGCGCGCTGCCAGGTGCCGAAACCAAAGACAGCGACTACATTTTTCTCCACTTCGTCCAGCACTGGTTGCCGCATGGGCTGGTGGGTCTTTTGGTGGCGGTGATCCTGTTCGCGGCGATGAGTTCGATCGCTGGCGAACTCTCGGCCCTGGGCACGACCTCGGCCTTGGACTTGTGGCGGCGGCTGCGGCGACCCGATGCCGACGGCGCGGCGCTGGTGCGGGCGTCGCAAGTGTTCACCGTGGTCTGGGGCGCGGTGGCGGTTGGGTTCGCGTCGGTGGCGTCGCTGGTCGACAACCTAATTCAGGCAGTGAACATCTTGGGTTCGCTGTTCTACGGCACGATCCTTGGGCTGTTCCTGGCGGCGCTGTGGCTGCAGCGCGCCTCGGGCCGGGCGGTGGTGGTGGCAACGCTGGTGGCGCAGACGCTGGTCATCCTGCTGTTTTTTGGCACGTCCTTGGGCTTTCTGTGGTTCAACGTGGTGGGATGCGCGCTGGTGCTGGTGCTGACGGCCGGGCTGAGCCTGATCTGGCCGCGAACCGAAAACGAGTTGGCCGTCTAGAGACTCGACCTATTACTGCTCATTCGTTCAGTAATTCGCTTTGCCGGTCGCGTCTCTAGCCCCAAGTGGGGCGCAAGCGAGCGCCTGCGGCGACTCGCCGCGCCGAGTTCGACGGCTCGGATGCGCGGAGAAAGTCTGAATAGATCCGCTCTCTAGAGACTCGACCAGTTACTGCTCATTCGTTCAGCAATTCCTGCCTTACCGGATGCCGACCGTGGACACGGCTTGGCCCCCTCACCCGGCCGGCGGTGCCGTCCACGCTCTCCCGCTTAGGGGAGAGGGTTATTATTGATAAATCAATAGTTACCCCTCGCCCAATGCGTTGGGAGAGGAGGGGTCCCCGCGCCCACCGGTTCCAGATCCGGACTTTCAAAGTAATTCCAAATTATTAGAGAATAACAGGCGAAAGACCTGTTTTCGATTGCAGAAGCATGCGATGGTCGCCGCCTCGTGCGGACCGGCGTACCAGCG
>JBBISH010000008.1:0-95039 GCA_037441385.1 Myxococcales bacterium | reverse complement strand
CCGTCTGATTCACGCCTGTACGGTTCCTCTGACCCGGTCTGCAACCGGCGAGAATCAGGCGGGGACCCCGGTTCGGGCCCGAAGAATTGCCGAAGTTTTCGAGCCGATTTGGACGGAAACCGTATAAGACCAGGCTATTCATCGGTGCTTCCGCCGGCCGGCCGCCCGACAACCAGGCCACCGCCCTCCGGTCGGGGTGCGCAGCACCCCGTTTGCGGCAAGGATGCGCACCCGCAGGGCGGCGGACCGGCACACCTCTCAAGTTGCCGAAATTCAACCAACTTCGCGTGCCGGGTCGCCGCCGCGGCGCCAGGGCCTTCGCTCCCAGCCCGACGCCGCTACGCCGCGGTCGCAGCCTGACGGCGCGCAGCGCCGGGCCGCCCAAACCCCACAGCCATTTCCAGGGCTAGGCCCCCGCCACCACCGCCTCGCCGTCGAACCCCAGCCGCTCGCGCAAAAACTTCTGCACACGCAGGTGGATCAGCTCCGGGAACTCCAGCGGCGTGTAGTGCGTGCCCGACGGAATCACCAGCAGCTCCGCCTCCGGAATCCGCCGCACCATCTCGCGCGATTGCTGCACCGGCGTGAACAGGTCGCGGTCGCCCGAGATGATCAGCGTCGGCCGGTCGATCTGCGGCAGGATCGCCTCGGCGCAGTGGTCGCCCAGCGAGTTCAAAATCGCCATGTAGCGCGGCATGTTCAACCCTGCCACCTGGGTCGCCAGCTCCACGAACATCTTGTCGTCCAGCGTCTGCGACACCATCCCCAGCGCCTTCAGCACCGCCAGCGACGCCTTGATCTGCACCACCCGCTGCGCATACGGCTGGGCCGGCTCGGCCAAGAACGCCACGGCTTCCAGTCCACGCAAGATCGCAGGAATCAAAGGTTTGATCGGCGACGTCTTGAGCAGCGGTGCAAACGCCGTGGCCAGCGGCCGACCAAACGTGCCGTTGATCATCACCAGACCAACGACGCGCGCGGCGTGCCGACGCACCATCTCGAAGCTGACCTGCACGCCCATCGACCAACCCACCAAGATCGCCTTGTCGACCCCCAGCGCGTCCATCACCGCGATGCCGTCGTCAGCATGGGTCGCCACGCTGTAGTCGCTGCCGGCGGCCGGGCCCGAGCGGTACAGCCCGCGGTAGTCCCACGACACGATGCGGTGCTTGGGCCCAAAGAAGTCCGTAAAATAGCGCCACGCGTCGATGTTGCCGCCCAGGCCATTGGCCAGCACCAAGGTCGGCCCGGGGCCGCCGCCGCAGTCGTAGCCCATCAGTTCGGTGCCGTCGTGGCCGCGCACGGGCAGGTGTCGGATCTCGATCATCGCAACCTCAATGAACTCAGAAAAGCTTCTTGGAATCCAGCAAGATGGTCACTGGGCCATCGTTGCACAGGCTCACTTGCATGTCCGCGCCAAAGACGCCCTGCTGCACCGGCAAACCCTGGTCGCGCCACGCCCTGGCGCAGCGATCGACCATCGCGGCCGCCGGTTCAGGGGCCATCGCCGCGGTAAAACTTGGGCGTTTGCCGCGCCGGGCGTCGCCGTGCAGGGTAAACTGGCTGACCAGCAGGATCGACCCACCCACGTCGCTCACGGCCAGGTTCATCTTGCCGGCCTCGTCCGAAAAGATGCGCAATCCCGCAATCTTGTCGATCATATAGGCGAGGTCCGCGTCGTCGTCGTCTTGCCCCACCGACAGCAGCACCAGCAGACCGCGGTCGATCGCGCCGACCGTCTGCCCCAGCACCACCACCGCGGCCTGGCTGACCCGCTGGACCACCGCGCGCATGGGCACCTCGGGCGCAGGACCGCGCCGCAGGGGCAGCATGGCCACACGGGCCGCGGTTGTCAAAGACCTGGGGCGCGCTCAAGGACCAGCAAGTTCAAACGGCAGACCCAGCTCGGCGGCGGCTTGGGCGGTGCGGTCCAGCCACTGCCCCGCCGCCGGCAGCTGTGCAAAGTCGAGCTCCGCCGCCAACACTTCCACGCGCACTTCGCGGGCGCCGCGCTGCAATGCCCACGAGATCAGGGCCGGCAGCTCGCTCCAATTTGCCCGCTGCGGCACGAGCACCGCCGCCACTTTCAGCCGAGCCGCCGCCGCATTCAAAAATGCGTAGTGAATCTGAGAACCTGCGCCCTGTACCGCCACCACCGCATCCTCATCCGCGTCAGCCGTGCGATGGCGCTTCAGCGCCAGCCGCGTCACACCCGCGCGCCGCAAACGTTCGGCAACCCCTGGGTTCGCCAGGAACCGGCCATTGCTGTGCAGTTCCACGTCGCGTGCACCGCTCTGCCGCGCCAGCCGCACCAACCGCAGCAACCCCGGCAGCAGCGTGGGCTCGCGCCCTGCCAGCACCACTTGCCCATGAACCGCCGCCGCCCCCACCTGCGCGGCCAAGCTCACTTCGTCGTCTTGGAATTCCGCCCGCCCCGCCACACAGCTATGGCAGTGCTGGTTGCAGGACCGTCCTAGCTGCACCGTGCGGGCGGCCGCCTGAGGGGGCGCCGGAACCTCCGCGCTCCTCTCGCGCCGCCAGTGGCGCTGTAGAGCACAGAAGTGCGCTTCGATCGCGCCAATTTCCGCGTCCAGTCCAAGCGGCAACTCGGTCAGCGGTACCTCTCCCAACCGCTCACGGGCCCACTGCAGCGCGGCCGCCAGCATCCCCACCTGATGCTCGGGCCGGGCCCGGGGCGCCAGCCGCTGCATCAAGCACTCCACGGCCTCGCTGCGCGCATCGCGGTAACGCCACTTGGCCTCGCGGCTGTAGCCAGCAGAAAGGTGACTGGTCTCTTGGACTTCCCCGTCCAGCAGCAACCCATCGCGCCGCGCCAGCCAGTACAGCGGCAGGTTGGGATACAGCCGCAGGCGACTCAGCGCCAGACCATGCGCCAGCGGGCCCAGGGCGTGCTCGTCGCAAAAGCGCACGTTCTCTGCCAATTCCTCAAGCGTCGTCCACGGATTGTACAGAATCAGCGAACTGGCGCCGTGGGCGTACAGGCGAAAGGCCTGCGGGAATTGCCGATGCAGGGCCCGCATCTGCGTCAGCGCCTCGGCATACTCGGCCACCGTGACGCCCTTGTTGTACAGATCCAGCTGCGCCTGACTAAACGACTCGAAGCCGATCAGGTGGATCGTGAACCACCAACCGCTGTGATGGCACAGCTCGGCCGCCCGTCGCAACTCCGCTCCGTAGCGCAGGATGGCGTCGCCGCGGCCCGGCACCAGCAGACCCGCCGGTCGCAGCCCGGCAGCCTGCAGGCGCTCGATCAGCTGCGGCAGGTAGCGCAGGGCCGACTGATCGCGCAGCACCACCTCGTCCAGCACCGGCAAATGGTCCTGCCAGTAGCGCACTTGCTCGACCGAGCCCTGCAAGATCGCCTCGACCGGCGGTGCGGTATAGTCCCCGCCCATCAGGCAAAAGCTACAACCGCGCAGGGTCGTGCCGGCGACGCCCAAATTCGCACCCGCAAAGCGCGGGTTGGCGGCGATCGGATCGCTGAATGGGCAACCCATGGTCGTCTCTAGACTTTTACGCACAAGCGGTCGACTGCCGTCGCGATTCACCGGCTCGCCCAAGACCACCGCGTCGGTGACCGGGACAAAGGGTTGCAGCAGCGCCGCCTCGCGCGACAGCGGCGGTTCGGGGGTCCGCAGCGGCGTCAGCAAGCCCGGCAAGTCCGCGCGCAGACCGGAGATCGTCCGCAAATCGCCGCCCTGAACCACCACCTTGGCCAAGGCCACCAGCGCCCGCCGGTCGCGTTCAAAGCGGGTCAGCAGCAGCTCGGGGCGCAGCGCCTGCCATTGGGCAAACGGGTCAGCCACGCACAACCAGGCGCCTCCACGCTGGATTTTCGCCAGTAGCGCCTCGTCCCAGGCTTGGTCCACAGCCACCAGGCTGCAGTTGCGCACGGTCGCGAGCAACTCGCGATTGAGCCGTTCGACCGCAGCGCCGTCGCCCCGCGGGTAGTGGACATGCACCAACCGCGCGTCCACGCCCGCGCTGCGCAACTGGCCCGCCACCCAGGCAAAGGCCGTGTCGCCCACAAAGTCCTCGCCCGCCTGCGCGTGCAGCACCAGCAGCGCCACGGTTCCCGGACGCGGCTCCACCGCGATCGGCGGCAAGGTCGGGCTGGCAAAGCTCTCGTCCATGGGCGCCAGGATGCCTAGCCAGGTCGGCAGCGGCAAGCGGGACCGCCGAATCAATTGCCCTCGCCTTGCGTTGCTGGCTAGACCTCTGCGACAATCTTGCCGCCGCCGCCGCCAGGAGTCGAGCCGATGCCTCCGCAAATCAGCCTGAAACTTCTGGTCTTTTTCGCGACACTGCTCGCCGCCTTGGGCTGCAGCACGCCGCGCCGGCCGGTCCAAGCTCACCCGCCGCGGCCGCCGGTCACTGCCGACGAGCAGAGCCGAAATGTGTGGCAACTGCCCGCCCAAATCATCGATCTGCTGCGCATTGCTCCCGGGGCCAAGGTCGCCGATGTCGGCGCCGGCAACGGGTATTTGCTGCCCTGGCTGTCGCGGGCCGTGGGCAGCGAAGGCCGTGTCTATGCACTGGAAATCCAGCCCGAACTGCTCACGGAGCTGCGACAGCGCGTGCAGCGCGAAGGCTTGGCCAACGTGGTGGTCCTGGCGGCGAGCGCGACCGAGTCGACGCTGCCCGATCTGGTCGATCGCGTAGTGATGCTCCACAGTTACCGTGAACTGACTGACCCGGTGACCCTTTTGGCGTCCCTCAAGCTCAGCCTGGCGCCCGCTGGCCGGATGGCGGTGATCGAGTTCTTGCCACCGCCCGACCCCACCGGGCAGCCGATTCCGCTGCCTCCCGCCGATCGCCGGCTAGATCCGCAGACCATCGAAGCCGAGGCCCGCGGCGCCGGGCTGGTAGCGATGCGGCGCTACGCCGTGCTTCCCCATCAATACTTTGGCGAATTCGTGCCGACCGAACAGCTCACGCCGGCCCTGGACCACGCCGCGGCCGCTACGGCTGGCACCTTGTAGCCGGGGGTCTCGTCCATGCATCCGATCGCCATCGCCCCCTCGCTGCTCTCCGCTGATTTCGCCCACATCGCCACCGAGTGCGGCGACGTGGCGCGCGCCGGTGCCGACTTTTTGCACATCGACGTCATGGACGGCCGGTTCGTGCCCAACTTGACCTTGGGCGCGCCGGTGGTGGCGAGCCTCAAGAAGGCCACGACGCTCGATCTCGATTGCCACCTGATGGTCGAGGAGCCGGACCATTTGCTCGAAGATTTTGCCAAGGCGGGCGCCCGCTGGCTCAGTGTGCATTTGGAGGCGTGTCGCCATTTGCACCGCACGGTACAGCGCATTCGCGCCTTGGGCATGGCGCCCGGCGTGGCGCTCAACCCGCACAGTTCCTTCGCGGCGCTCGAACCCATCCTGCCCTTTGTCGACTTTGTGTTGGTCATGAGCGTCAATCCCGGCTTTGGCGGCCAGGCGTTCATCGCGCAGGTGCTTGACAAGGTTCGGCAAATCGACGCTTGGCGTCAGCATCATAAGCCGGCGCTTTTCATCCAAATCGACGGCGGCATCACCACCAGCACCATCGCGGCCGCGCGCCAAGCGGGGGTGGACTGGTTCGTGGCGGGCTCCGCCGTCTTTGGCCAGACGGATCGCGCCGCCGCCATCGCCCAGCTGCGCGACGCGGCCCAGGACCCTGGCCGCGAACCGGCTTAGGCACCGCGAATTCGACACAGCGCCAGCAACTCCTATCATGGGTGCCGGGCGGCCAAGCGCCCTCAAGCTCGTCGATGGTCTCCGAACTCGTCACCCAACGCAGCTACGCCACCGAGGCGGGAACGCACCGCTTTGCCCGCCGACACGGGGCCGGCAAGGCTGCCGACGCCTATTCGCAGCTCGCCCACCTTGAACTGTCGTCGATCGGCATCGGCACCTACCTGGGGCAACCCTGCGAAGAAACGGACGATGCTTACACAGCGGCCGTGGTCGATGCGGTGCGCCGCGGCATCAACGTCATCGACACCGCCGCCAACTTTCGCTGCCAACGCTCGGAGCGCGCGGTCGGCCGGGCGCTGCAACAGCTCATCCAGACGGGCGAAATCTACCGCAGCGAGGTACTGGTCGCGTCGGCCGGCGGCATGGTCCCGTTCGACACCCAACCTCCGGCGAATAAAGCCCATTTCCTGCGCAGCGCCACCGTCGGTCGCGGCCTCTGCGACGAAGGGGAGCTGGTGGCCGGTTGCCACTGCATGGCGCCGGCGTTCCTGGAGCAGAGCCTGGCCGCCAGTCTTGAGAATCTTGGCCTTTCCACATTGGACGTGTACTACGTGCACAACCCAGAGACCCAACTGCACCTGATCGATCGCCCAGAGTTCTTCGAGCGCCTGCGCCGTGCCTTCGAGGCATTGGAGCAGGCCGTGGCGCGCGGTCAGCTGCGCGCCTACGGCATCACTTCGTGGATGGGCGTGCGCGCGCGTCGCACCGATCGCGACTACCTAAGCCTGCAAGAAGTGGTGCAGGTCGCCCAAGACGTCGCGGGCAGTCGCCACCACTGCAAGGCCGTGCAGATTCCGCTGAACCTCGCGATGCCAGAGGCTTTTTTGCAGCCCAACCAAGAGGTCCGTGGCCAACTGCACACTCCGCTGGACGCGGCCCACCAGCTCGGTTTGGTGGTCTTTGGCAGCTCGCCGCTGCATCAGGGGCGCCTTGTGCAGAACCGCCTGCCGCACGTGCCGCCGCTGCCCACCATGTGCCAGTTGCCCGAGCGGGATCCCGCCGCGGTCGAGGCGCTGCAATTCGCCCGCTCAATTCCGGGAATTACCAGCACACTGGTGGGGATGCGGCGCTCTGACCACGTCGCCGCGGCCGCCCGCCTGCTGCACCACCCGCGCGCCCCGCTCGAGTGGCTCTGCGCCGCCGCACGTCCCAATCCCACGGCCAGCTATGCCCCCTAGCGGCCTGCGCGTGGGCGACGGGTGGTTGCTGCTGCCCCAACCAAGCCCAGCGATTGCGGTTTGTCGCCTGGATCCGCGCGACGACAACCGGGCGATCGCCGCTTTGCCGCCCGACCTTGTGCCCGCTACGCTGGCCAGGGCGCAAGTGGTCCTCCGCACTGGCGAGCGGCGTTCGACGCCGGACCAGTTGAAGTTATTGCTAATTGCCAACGAGTTGCAGGTGCAAACGGCCTCGCCTGTGCCCCCGGAGCACTGGCACGGCGCGCGACTCGAGCTGTACGCCAAGCCCGGTTGCTGACTCGGATTCCCGGCAAGTTGGGGTGTCCAGACCCTGGCGCTGCCGCCATCCCTGGGGCAGCGACTTGCCAAGCCGGCGCTGGTCGCGCATCGTGCAAGCTGCCCCGCGGTGTTTCTTTGCCGCGGACCACTGGCCCGCCGAGCCGGAGGACGCATGGAGCAGAGCCCCAAGTCGAATCAGGACAAAGCAGCCAAGCGCAAGGCTTTTGAGCAGCGCACCGCCAGCCCCGTCAAAGAAACGCCGGCCGTTCACCAGCAGCTAGCGCCGTCGGCGACCAAGGCCGACGTGCAGCGGGCCGCCATCGAAGGCGGCGGCAAGCAGCCGACCCCGGCGCATCAGGCGCAAACGGCCGCCGGTCCCGTCAAGTCCGAACCGCTGCCGGGCGAAGTGGCCAAGAAGATCAAGGACTCGCTAGGCAGCGACCTGAGCGACGTGGTCGTGCGCTCCGGTCCGGGCGCGGACGACGAGTGCAAGAAGCGCGGCTGTTCGGCCTATGCGCTGGGCAACGTCATCACCATGGGCTCGCAGGCGGGCGAACCGGGCTCGGCCGGCTACGAAAAAATTCTGATGCACGAATGCGCGCATGTCGTGCAAAAGCGCCTGGGCAAGAACCCCGACCCCAAGAAGGCCCAGGCCCGGCCCGACGCAGCGCACCCGGCCGCGGCCGCCGATCCCAAGGCGCCGGCACCCAAGCAGGCCGACGGCGCCGCACCCAAGGCCGCGGAACAAGGCAGCACCGCCGCCAAGGAAAAGGAAGCTGATCACGCCGCGGACGCCGCCCAGCAAGGCAAGAAGGGCCAAGTGCGTCACAAAGCTGGCGAAAATGAGGCCCAGCACGCCCCCGAAGTGCGCAGCGCCCCCGCCGCGCGCCCAGGTGCTGCCCCCACCGCCGGTGCCGCACCCGCTGCCGGGGCTGCCCCCAATGCCCGGCCCGGCGCCGGTCAGCCGGCCGAGGGCGAGCACAGCAACCCCAACCAGATCACCATCCCGATCGGCGGCGATCGAGGCATCGTCTTTACGCCGCCCAACCGCGACGGCGACTGGCAACTCGGCATCTCGGGCGCCAAGAAGCTGTACGCCGGCACCGAGAAGAAAGTCGACAAGTGGTGGCGCAAGAACATTCCCACGCCGTTCTTTGGGTTGTCGCTGGGCCTGGGCATTCAGGCCGGGCTCACCTTCAAGGTCGGCGAGGTGATGCTCAACAACATCGTGATCAAGCGGCGCAAGGACGACAAGGGCGGCGCCTGGTACGAGGTAGAAGGCAACCTGGAGACGGGCATCAACACCGAAGGGTCGATCGCGCTGACCGCGGGCGTCTCGGCCGACGCGTGGATCGCCGAAGCGGGCGTGGGCATCAAGGCCAAACTGGGCCTGTCGGCCAACAAGCCCGCCAGCGCCGCCGTGGCCCTGGGCTACAACCCCACCACCGGCGACTTTGGCCTCAACGGCAAACTCAGCTTGGCTGCATGGGAAATGGCGCTCAAGGGCAGCGTGGGCCTGTTCGCCTACTACGATGCCGTGGGCGTCTCGACTTACACCAAGGATTGGTGGCTGTACGAGCGGACCCTGGGCAAGATGACCTTGGCCGGCGTGGATTTTGGCTTCGGCCTGACCAAGCAGCGCGGTTTCTATGGCAACGTGACGCCCAAGCCGTTGGACCTTCAGGATCTCGAGGGCAACATCCGCTCGGCGTTCCCGTCGCACAACTAGGCAAGGCTCCAGAGCACCATGAAATTGAGTTGGCTTGCGGTCGCGGCGATCGTGCTCTTGGGCGTGGCGGCCATGCTGGTCTACACGTGGCGTGACCAGGATCAGAAGCTGCGCACCGGCCAGTGGCAGCGCGTCGAGCTCGAAGTGCTCCGCACGCAGGTGCGATCGCGCGGCAATCGCGGCGGGCTGTTGCTGGTCAAGTGGCAGGACCCGGCCGACCACAGCGCCAAGGATGGCGCGGCCCTCATCGACGAAAAGGACGTGGACTCGGGCAAGTATCAGCCCGGCCAGAAGGTGCCCGGCTGGGTCCACCCCGGCTTCTGGCGACCCGAGGTGGGCGAAACCGCGCCCAACCTGCAGCCCGAGCAGTCATTCTTGCTGCCGGCCGCGGGCGCCTGCGCCGCGCTGGGTCTGGCGCTTCTGGGTATTGCGATTAAAACCTCGCGTATTTTTGGCTGAATTTTAGACAACATCGGTGTCCGACCACGCCAGCCACCAACTGCGGGCGTTGCCGAGATCCATGGGCGGCACCTTGGCGCTCAAGGGCCGGACCGACAGCGTGATCTGCTGGGGGTGCAGGCGCTCGGGCACGGGCACGTAGCCGCGCCAGCGCAGCACGCGCCGCAGCGGCCCCCAGCCGGGCAGCAACGCGCTCGACAGCAGGCAACCTGCCGAGCTCGCGAGCTGTTCGGCGCTGTGCAGCAGCTTGGCTGCGGCGTCGCTGCCCTGGGCCGTGCACTGCAAATCCAGCACGAACAAGGCGGGGACGCGGGCCACCCGCAAAGCGCGCACCGCGATCCACGCGGCCGGCACACCGCCTATCCGCGCGACCGCCAAGCGATAATCCGCGTCGGACCGATCCCGGTAGCGCCAACTGGACCACGCCGCGTCGCGGACGGTGGCCACCCCGGTGCCCTGCGGGCGGTTGCGCCAAATGACGTCGAGTTGCGGATCCCCGGGCTCGACCGCCGCGATCTCGACCCCGCCCTGACGCGGCCACGTCGCCGCCAACGGCCGCAGCCCCACCCGGCGCGGCCAAAGCGGGCGCGCGCACCACGGAAATGGCCGCACCGGCGTGCGCTGCAGCGGCCCAGTGTGCAGGCTGGCCGACTGCGCATTCGAAAACCCACCCACCAGATCAAAACCTTGCTCGGCCATCTGCTGGTACAAAGCCTGGCCGGCGCGCACGAACAGCCCTTGACCGCGGAAGTGCGGGTCGGTCATCGCCCCCACCGACCAGCCGGCCAGCAGCGGCTGCTCACCCGCCATCAGCCGCACCGGCATGGCGCCTGCATGGGCGATCACTTGATCGAACTCGCGAATCACCACCCGCGGCGCGTCGATCATCGGCGCCGGCCGAAACAGCCACGCCGGAGTCTGCCCGCCCTTGGCTCGCCCAAACACACGCAACCAAAGCTGTTCTACCTGTTCCCGGTCGCGATCGGGCAGGTAAGGTTGCGCGGGCACACGGCTGGCAGGCGGGTTCGGCACCGCGGCAGGCTACCGGTCGGCGGGCTGCAGATCAACGCGGCCGCGCACCACGCCGGCGCTCTGGCGGACCTCGGCCACCACCTGCTCTTGCAGCAGCGGGGCATCCAAGGGCAGAGCCAGCCGCCGCGCCGTCATCGCCGCCCCCAGCACCGCCCGCACCAACTGCGCCGGCGTCAGGGCTCCCAGGGCCAGTTCCGCGGGGTCCAGCTGAGAATCGATCGCCAACTGCCGATCGCGCCGCGCCAGCCACGCCACGGCCTCGGCCACGATCGCCTGCCGAGTAACCAGATCCGGGGGTAGGAAGCGCACCACCACCTGAATTCGGCGGCGCATGGCCGCATCGAACTGGTGGGGCCCCTGCGCCACCAGCAGGACCAGGCCGGGAAACCGCTCGATTTCCTGCAGCATGTGGTTGCTGGCGGTGTTGGCGTAGCGATCACCCGCCGTTTGCACCGCCACCCGCCCCGTCAGCAGGTCGTGGGCGTCGTCGATGAGCAACCCGCAGCCACTTTGGGCCGCCTGGCGGAACATCTGGGAGATGCGCTGTTCGGACTCGCCGATCCACCGCGAGCCCAGCAGTGCCGCTTGGACGCGCAACAGTCGGATCCCCATTGCTTCCGCAGCTTCGCGGGCCGCCGTCCGCCGGCCGTGCCCCGCCGGCCCTGCCAGCAGCGCCACCAGCCCGCCACTGCCCAAGGCCGCCGCCCCGCGATGCCGCCAGCGCAGCGTCAACTCTTCCATGGCGGCGCGCAATTCAGGCGAGAAAACCAGCGGAATCCTGCCACTTGGCAAGGGTGGCAACTCGGTGAGCAGACCGCGACTGGCGGCGAGCGGCCCCACCTTGGCAACGGACGGAGGACCCAACTCACGGCCCGCCCCCGGCTCGGCCGCGGCGCTCGTGCGGACGAGCTCGACCAGGTGACCGGCGCGATGGTCGCGGACCCGCGCAACATTGGCGGGGAGCTGAGCAAAATCACGAAGATGCGGGGCCACGATCTGCTGGATGCCCTGCAGGGGCCATTGCTGCGGCGGCAAGCCAGGCCAGGCCCGGCGCAGGGCCGCCGCCAGCCGGGACTCGCGGACCGCCACGTCCAAGAACGCGCACACCGCCAAGTTGGGCAGATCCAGCGCAGGCCACGCCTGGCGCAGTGCCAACCAGCGCGGGTCGCGCTCGGGCAACGGTGGCGGCGTCGCGAGCTCGTCGGTGGCGGTCGCGGCGTGGCGTCGCCACTCGGCCTGGGCGGTCGCGACCCCACCGTCCAACAGCCACGGCCTGCGGGCCCCCAGCCAGCGCCAAAGGACGCACCGCGCCCACAGGCTCATTTCCTGCGTAGGGACGGACACTTGCTCGGTCGTCTCGGGCGCCCCCAGCAGCCGCAGCGCCTGGCTCAGGTCGCGACGCTGCCGCAACGACAGGGCGTGGGCCTCGGCACCCGGCGCAATCCCACAGCGCCCCAGCAACTGTTCCCAAAACGGCCGCGCGCGGCCATGGCGCTCCAGCAGTTCGTCCGCCAAGGGCATGGGCTACCACCGCAGGCTTGAGGCGGTCCGCAATACCAGCCGCCCGCGCTCGTGGCACTCGGCTTGGGCCGCCCGGTCCAGGAGTTCGAACGTGATCGGCCCCTGCGCCACGGCTGCATAGAAGGCCGCGCGGAGTACCGCGTTCTTGATCTCGCCGCCGCTGAATTCGTACGCCTCGGCCAGCAGCTCGAACGGCACATCGTCTTCCAGCGGCGTCTGCGCCGGCAGCATCGCCAGCCACAGCTGCTCGCGCTCGTGCGCGCCGGGCAAAGGAAACTGCGCGTGGAAGCGAATCCGGCGCTTGAACGCCTCGTCGATGCTGTCGGCAAAATTGGTGGTCAGGATCACTACCCCGCTGTATTCCTCCATCTTTTGCAGCAGGAAGTTGACCTCCAGGTTGGCGTAGCGATCCACGCTCGAGCGAACCTCGGTTCGGCGAGCAAACAGGGAGTCCGCCTCGTCGAACAGCAGCGCCACGCCGCCCCGCTTGCCCTCTTCGAACAAGCGCCCCAGCCGCTGCTCGGTCTCGCCAATGTACTTGGACAGAATCCTGGACAAATCCACGCGATACAGGTCCAGACCCAGCTCGCGCGCCACCAGACCGGCCAGCATCGTCTTGCCAGTGCCCGGCGGACCCGAAAACAGCGCCGTCAGGCCCAGTCCATAGTGGTAGCGGGCGGCAAACCCCCAGTCGTTCAGCACCTGTTCGCCATAGCGGGCGTAGGCGATGATCTCGTGGGTCACCGCCAGCACCGGCTCGGGCAGCACCACCTGCTGCCAGGTCGCGGTCGCCGTCACGCGCTGCGCCACATCGCCCACGCGGTGGCCGATCCGCTCGCGGCAGGCGTCGGCCAAGCCCTCGCGATCACTCAGGGAGTAGCGACCGGCGCCGATCGCCTGGGTCAGCTCGTCGATCTGCGCGAGCGACAGTGGAAACGCCGCCAGGCCCTGCAAAGTCGGCGCCTGCTCTTCGGCCACCGGCAGGCAGGTCACCCAAGCGCGGCTGCGGGTCGTGCGATCGGGGAAGGGCAGCGTCAACGCCGTCGCGGTCAGCATGCGCGCCAGACCGGCCGCCAACGACGGGCCTTCGCCACCGCCCGCGTCCTCCAGCAGCACCGGCGCCGGCAGCTCGACGAGTGTCTGGACCAGCGGTGCCGGCTCCAGCGAACGGCCGCCCTCGTCCTGGCTCAGGCCGACCACCAGCAGCATCCCGTCGCCCAAAAGGGCAAGCAGCGCCGCGCGCTCCAGGGCATCGACCACCGCGCCGCTGTCAAAGGCCTCGCCCGTGTGCGGATCGCGCCGCAGCGCCCCGGCCACGTCGCACACCACTAGATCGCGCTGCAGCCGCTGCGCCAGCCCCGTCGCCATCAGCCGCACATCGTCGGCCGTGGCCGCGCGCACCACCGCGCGCAGCGCCCCTGGGTGCGTTTTCAGCAAATGTTCGGCGCGATCCAGGTCCTCACCAAGCAGCTCCAGCGCCGGCCTGGGCGGCCTGTGGCGCTCGGCGGCCACCACAGCGACGGCTCGGTCGCCACGCACGGCCCGCTCGGCCCCCCCTTCCAGCCACGCCAGCACGAGCGGCGCCAGGCGCACGAACGCCAGGCGCCCCGCCTCGGCCTGCTCCAGCCCGCGCACCAGCCCCAGGCGGGTCCAGCGGTGATCCGCGCGCAACAGGGCCGCCGCCGCCTCTGGCTCCTGCTCCAGCGGATCCAGCAGCGCCTGCAAGAAACTCCGCTCGATTCCACTGGAATCCGACCAGCCCGACAACAGCCGCAGCGCCGCGGCCGCCCGCGGGCTCAAGGCCTCGCCCAGCAGCAGCACCAGCAAGTCGCGCTCGCGGTCATGGTCGGCCAGATCGCTCAGCAGGTGCCGCCAGCGCGCCGCCGGCCCGGTAACCGACCAGTCCGCCACGGCACTGCGCAAGGCGCGCACCTCGGCGTCGGCCGCGCGCGCACGCGCCAGTCGTTCGGGCAGGGGCGCCTCGCCGCGCAGCCACCGCTGCAGCTCTGCCGGCAGCCCCACCTCGCCCGCAGCCAGGTTACCTTCGTGCAGGGCGGCATAGCGGTGCAACAGCGCGCGGTGCCAGCGCAAAATGTCGGCGGCGGGGTCGGCGGCAGCAGTCATCGGGCAGGCCACGGGCGCCAAGCGGCACCGGCCACAGCTTTGCGCGAACCTGCCCGAAATTCCAGCCCACGCGTCCGTGTCGCGCGCTGCGAAACCGTGCGCCGCGTTGGCGCGTCCAACGTTCGGACTTGACCCCGCGCCGCCGGGGCCCTACGTTGAAGAGGCGATGGTTCGTCGTATGCGCAACATTTTTCGCCTCCTCGTCGCCGCCCTCTTGGGCGTGGCGATGGCCATGGGTCTGCTCTTTGGCCTGGCGACCATGATGTCCTGGGGCAACGGCCACGCGGCCAGCCCGACCCAGGCGCGCGGCAAAGGCGGCGCGACCAAGGGTCCCAAGATCGCTTCGCGCCTCAATTTCTTGCCCTCGCGGCCCGATCCCACCAAGCCCGATCCGCCCAAACCCAAGCCCACGGACGACGATCTCAACGGCCAAGTGGTCGAGACGGCTCGGCCGGAGCGCGAACAGGCCCCCGAGCACACCAAGTACTTGGGCCGCTACGACATGAAGGTCGAGCGCGAGCAGAAGGCCATGGGTCGCAAGGTGCCGGGCCGCGACCTGGGCAAGGTGGCGATCGACAACCCGTCGCGGCTGCAGAGCCCGCAATCGACCAGCACGGCGCCCACCCAGCTGCCACGGCAACGGCAGGTGGCGCAGGCGCCCAGGGGCGAGAACAAGCCCGAGCAAGCGGCCGTCGCGGCCTCGCAGTCGCCCGGCAACGGCCCGGCCCCACAAGAGGCTCAGCCGCCGGGGCAGAGTTCGTCGGTGGTGGTCCAGGGCGCGCCCAATGGCCTGCTTTTGCCGTCCACCTCGCCGGGCAACGTACTGCGCAACCTGCAAGCCCTGTCCGGGTCGCCGGGCGGCAACGACTACCTGCCCGACGTAGAAGACGAGGGCGCCACCAACCTGCTGAACACCCGCAAATTCCGCTACTGGGACTTCTTCCAGCGCGTCAAGGACCGCGTGGGCCAAGAATGGGAGCCCGGCAAGGTCTGGCACGAGCGCGATCCGACTGGCCAGCGGTACGGCGTCAAGAATCGCCTGACCGTCTTGCGCGTCACCCTGGACCCCGAGGGCGCGCTGAAACAATTGCGGGTTGCCAAAGAGTGTGGTCTGGACTTCCTTGACGACGAGGCCCGGCGCGCCTTCACTGCCGCAAGCCCCTTCCCCAATCCACCCTCGGGTTTGCGTAATGACCATGGCGAGATCGAGTTCCAGTTCGGCTTCTTGTTCGAGATCTCGTCCCAGCGCTTCAAGCTGCGCGGCTGGCAATAACCGCGCACGTCTCCGTCGCTTTTGGTCCCAACTCCGCAAGATGTTCGCCGTGTGGCTGGTGGTCTTGGCCGCCATGGCGGGCCCGGCGCTGGCCCAGACCGCGCGCACCCAGGCCTCGGCCGCCGCACAAAACGCTGAAAATTCTCAAGCGTTCGAGCTGCGCGTCGCGCTGCACGACGTGGACGACGAGCGCCGCGCTCCCCTGGAGAAGATCAGCCGCGAAGCGGTCGAGAGCGTGCAGGCCTACCTGGCGCAGCCGTTCGCAGGGCGCCTGGACCTGGACTTCGTGGGCAGCGAAGAGGCCTTCGCCAACGTCATGAAAGAGCACGGCGTCCGCGGCTGGGACGAGCGCTGGCTGGCGGGTCTGGCGCTGCTGGAGCAACACCGCATCATCGTGGCCGTCAACGGAACCCGGGCCCTGACGACGCGCGAGACGTTGGAACACGAGCTGGTCCACGCCGGCCTGCACCAGAGCGGCATGGGCCAGTGGCTGCCGCGCTGGTACCAAGAGGGCGTGGCGACGCTGCTCGCTGGCGAGGCGACGTGGGAGCGGATGCGCGACATGGCCGGTGCGGCTCCGCTGGGGCAATTGGCCAACTTGGACGCGCTGAATCAGGGCTTTGCCGGCAGCCAGGTCGCGGTCGAGCGCGCCTACGCGATGTCAGCTGGATTCCTGCGCTTTTGCACGCAGCGCGCGGGCGGCCAGCACACGGTGGGCCAGTTGCAGCAGCGGCTGCGCCAGGGCATCGGCTTTGACAGTGCCTTTGCCCTGACCTTTGGCGGCCGGCCCGACGCGCTCTATGCCGCCTATGCCGAGCAGGTGCAGGCCTCGGCTTCCAGCTGGGCGATGCTGCTCAGCGACACGACGGTTTGGTCGCTGGTGTCGCTGTTGGCGCTGTTCTCGATGGTGCAGGCCTGGCGCCACCGGCCGCGCTTTGACGAAGACGACGAGCCGTTGGACCTGGAAGCGATCGCCGCCGAAGGGCTGGCCGCACAGAGAAGGCCTTGGCATTACCGCAACTTCTTGGCCGATCCGCTAGAGCCGGCGCTGGATGGCCCTGCCGGCGATCGCCCCGTGGCCGCGCCCGAGCCGGCAGCCGAGCCGACGCAGGATGGCTGGATTGCTCCAGAAACGCGTCTGCGGCCCTGGCATGTCCGCGATTTTGCCGCCGAGCCGTTGCGCGTGGACGACGGGCCCGCCAAGGACGAACCTGCCGGGCAAGCTGCGGCTGACGCGGAGAATTCCCAAGACGATTCACAGATAAACGTGCCCCCACCCGGCCGCGCCGCCGATTGACGCCCCTTGCCCGCCTGCCTATAAGCCGCTGCGCGAGCTTGCGATGACCCTGACCCACCTGCGCCACCACCAACTTCGCCGCGTGCACATGCGTCTGCTGACGCGGGCGGTGGAATTTGCTCAAGAGAACCTGGAGCAGCCCGAGGTATTGGCAGCGGCCAGTCGGTTTTTCGCGCAGCGCCTGCACAGCATCCGCGATCTGGAAGCGCGCCTGCTCGACGACGACGCGGATGTGCAGTTCTACCCGTGGCTACTGTGGGACGCCGACTTGGGCGACGGACCGCTGGGCCTGCGGCTGCCGATGCGCGGGCGCTCGGCGATGGAACACGAGGTGTGGACGGCCCTCTTGGCCACCCGTCCGGCGGCTTGGTTGCTGCGCACCAGCGCGGCAGCGACCGCCGAGTTGGTGCACCTGGGCGAGGGCCGTGTGGCACAGATCGTCGAGCCCATGTTGGAACACGGGCCCCCCGCGGGCGAGGTGCTGGTGGCGCGCGTCGTCGATCTGGGCGACCACCACTTGCTCGACGCCGTGCACGCGGCGTTGCCGGGTCGGTCGCAAGGGGCGATGGCACGAGCGCAAAAGCTAGTGACGGGCGAGACTTCCGAGCGTCAACTGCGCCGCCTGCTCCGTGCCGCCGCAGAGGCCGCCCGCAGCGAAAAGCCCAGGCGGAGCGGCGGTCTTGCGCACACGGGAGTGCGGACCACGCTGATTTTGCAGCACGAGAGCGAAGCGTCTTGCCTGGTCGCGTTGCAGGCGGCTTGCGCCCAGGGCGCGCTGGAACAGCTGGGACCGCGGCGTTTTGCCTTCAAGGGCGGTGGCTTGGCACCTGCCGGCGCCGTGTTGCGGCTGCACAGCGAGCGCGTTCACGCCAGCACCATCCACCGCGATCGCGTCGCCGACCTGCAGCGCGCCGTGGCCGAACTGTTGCCGACCGCGGTGCTGACCATGACGATGCACCGCGATATTGCCGGACTTTTGCAGGGCAATGGCCCTGCGGCGGTCTCGCGCGGCGAGTTGCGCGCCCTGGCCAACGACTGGCTCAACGAGGCGCTGGTCGAGTTTGGCGACACGCCGCACGCCGATCTGGGCGGCCAGACGCCGCGAGCCCTGTCGCAGACGACCGAAGGGATCGCCAAGATGCGCGCGTGGTTCCGGGCCGTGGCACCGCTGGCCGCGCTGGCCGACCCCCGCTACCAGCAGCAACTCGCCACGCTGATCGGCGATTTTGCCGCAGGCTGAGCCGCCATCGCGGCCACCACTCAGCTGCCGTCCGGCTCAAACGCCCTGCAAAATAGCGCGGTTCCATCCGCCCCGACCGCGGCAAACGGCTCGGTGCGCATCACCTCATTCGGCCATTCGTACAGGCAGCCGCCGTCGGCCCGGCGGTTGGCGCAGTCCTCGCAGCGAAACTGCAAGCGCCAGCGCTCGGCATCCAACAAGAACGCGGCATTGACGGTCGCGATCGGCTGACCCTGCAGCAAATCGGGCTGAAACGGCTCGCCCGCGCGGCGCGATCGGCGCGTCACGGCGCGCCCCGACCCAAATGATTGGCCACCGCCGCCACCAGTTCACGGTCCTCGGCCAGCCGGGCCAGCGCCTGCGCCTGTTTCAGCCACGTGGCCGCTTGATCCGGGGCCTTCAGCGCCCGCAGCAGCACTACCCGCAGCGTGTCACCGTGCGCCGGCAGGTCCGCCGCCGCCCACGACTCGGATCGCGCCGCCAGCGCCACCGCCAGGGCGGCGTCCATGCTCGGCCCCAAGGGCTCGCCACCCGCGAACAGCAGCGCATCGCCGCCGCGGTGGGCGCGCATGCAGGCATCGATGGCCAGCGCCTTCCAGGTCGCGACGGCGACAAAGCGCTCGGCGCCCAAGGCCAGTTGCGGCCGCGGACCCAGCACCATCTCGTTCATGAAGCGCTCGATGGCTTCGACATCGGGAGCCAGGCGGTCCGGCGCATAAAACAGCTTGGCGGCGCGCGCCATCATCGACCGCCAGCGATCACGGCTGGACTGGCAAACCTTGGCGTACTGTTGCTTCTGATACGCCTTCGCCAAGGGCCGCAGCGGTGCCGCCAACGCGTCAAGGCGCTCGACCGCGGGCCGCAGCGGCTGCAGACGAATCGCCAGGTCCCACGACCAGGGCGCCGGCTCCGCCTGGCCTGGCCGAGCCACTGCAACCATCGCCGCCAGCAGCAGCGCTCGTGCCCATGGGTGCCAGCAAGGGAACAAAATCACCCCGCGCGCGGTTGCAGGCCAGGTCGCCTTGACAGGCGGCTCGCGCATCCTATCGTTCCCGCGCCGCGCGCGAAAGGTCCGCCGACCCGCTGGGGCACGACTGGATCGCGCGAATTTGACAGCTTGGTTGACCGTTTTGGGTGAACGCAGAGGGTACCCGTCGAACCCAAGTTCGACCTGCACTCACAGCCGCGGCCGGCCGCGAGGTTGGCCGTTTCGCCGCACGTCTTCGGGAGTTTGCCAACTATGACCCAGAGTTCTTCCCCCCAGACCCAGGGTGCCGCGACCGTGATCGCCGTGCGCGACCTGGTCAAGCAGTACGACACCAAGACCGCGCTGGCGGGCGTCAGCTTCGACGTACACGCCGGCGAGATCATGGGCTTGCTTGGCCCCAACGGCGCCGGCAAGTCCACGACCATGAAGATCCTGACCACCTTCTTGACGGCGACCTCGGGCGCGGTGACGGTGGATGGCCACGACGCACAGGTCGATCCGATCAAGGTTCGCGAGATCTTGGGCTATCTGCCCGAGTCGACCCCGCTCTATGCCGACATGGTGGTCTGGGACTACCTGCGCTACGTCGGCGCCATGCGCAATTACCCCAAGGCCGAGCTGGACAAGCGCGTGGCCGAGGCGATCCGCATGGTGGGCCTGCAGGAGTACGTCGGCTTCCAGATCAGCCAGTTGTCCAAGGGTTACCGCCAGCGCGTCGGCCTGGCGCAAGCCTTGCTGCACAACCCCAAGGTGCTGATCCTGGACGAGCCGACCTCGGGCCTGGACCCCAACCAGATCATCGAGATCCGCAACCTCATCCGCGAGCTGGGCAAGTCGCACACCATCATCTTGTCGAGCCACAACCTGGCGGAGGTGCGGCAAGTCTGCGATCGCGTGGTGATCATCCACCGCGGCAAAGTGGTCGCCGATGGCACACTGGACGAGCTGGAAGGGCGCTTGGCCAGCAGCCACCCGATCGTAGTGGGTCTGCAACTGGCCAACGGCACGAGCAAAACCGACGCCGCTGCGCAGCTGCAGAGCCTTGCTGGCGTGACCAAGGCGCTCGTCAGCCACGAGGCGCAAACGCCGGTGGCGCACACGATTTTCGAGGTCGAGGCCCAGGACGATCTGCGCGCACAAGTGGCCGCGTGGGCGGCCAAACAGGGCCATGTCGTGCTGGAACTGCGGCGCAAGTCCATGGATCTGGAAGGCATCTTCCAGACCCTGACCCAAGACGCCCAGGCCTAACTCCGTCAACTGCTTCCTCCCACAGGGCTTGCAATGAATGCTGTGCTGACCCTGGCGCGCCGCGAGATGGCCGCCACTTTCGATTCGCCGATCGCCTACATCGCGGGCAGCGTGTTCCTGGTCGTGACCGGGCTGCTGTTCTTCTTTGGCTACGACGGCAGCGCCGACTTCTTTGCCGCGCGCGAGGCCACCTTGCGGCCGCTGTTCGAATACGCGCCGTGGACGCTGGCGATCATCCTGCCGGCCGTGACCATGCGCCTGGTGGCCGAAGAAAAGAAGTCGGGCACCCTGGAGCTGCTGGTGACACTGCCGGTGAGCGACCTGCAGATCGTGCTGGGCAAGCTGCTGGGCGCCTTTGGCTTCTTGGCGGTGACCTTGGCCGTGACGGCCATCTTCCCGCTGATGATCGCCAGCGTGGGCAACCCGGATCTGGGTGCCGTCATCGGCGGTTACGTTGGGCTGCTGCTGATCGGCACGGCGTTTCTGGCGCTGGGGCTGCTGACCTCGACATGGACGCACAACCAGATCGTGGCGTTCATCATCGGGCTGCTGCTGTGCGTGTTCTTCTGGACCGCCACCGATGCCCTGCTCAAGCTCGCCTTTGACCGCCCGCCGGTGGCGTTGGAGCTGCTGAGCTTCCGCACGCAGTTCGATGCCTTTGCCAAAGGCGTGATCGACATTCGCAACGTTGTGTACTTCCTGAGTGTTTCTGCGGTAGCCGTGGTGGCCTCCACCTACTCGCTGCAGTCGCGGCACTGGAAATAGCGCGCCGAGCTGAACCGCTCGCGCCGCTGCCAACGCAATCAACTAGCTCGACCGAATGGGTTCCAAGATGAACGACACGACGAAAGCCGCGACCAAGAAAGGCAGCAGCCGCACCGACGCCTGGGTGATGCTCCTGGCCGTGTTGGGCGTAGCGGTGCTGCTCAACGCCCTGCTGACCCAGACCAGCCTGCGGATCGACTTGACCGGCCAACAGATCCATACCCTGAGCGACGCCAGCAAGAAGGCCACCCAGGACCTGGATGGCGTGGTCATCACCGCCTACATCAGCAAGAAACTGCCCGAAACCATTCCGCTGCCCAACGGTGACAAGATGCCGCTCAAGGGCATCGAGCGCGCCTTCCGCGACAAGCTGGAAGAGTACGTGGCGGCCTCGGGCGGCAAGGTCAAGCTGGTCTACGCCGACAACGGCAGCCCGGGCGTGGGCACCATCGAAGAGCAGGCCGAGGCGGCCAAGCTCGAGACTTTTTCGTCCAACGAGGCGCAGCTGGCTGGCGAAGAGTTGAAATTCGCTCGCTACGTCATGGGCGCCACTTTCCACTACAAGACGGTGCACGAGGTCTTTGCCAAGGCGCTGCAGCCCGGCTACTACGAGTTCGAGATCACCAAGATCCTGCTCCGCTTGAAGGAGAAGTACGACGCCGCGCAGATCCAAAAGGAGCCGCTGGCCCAGGGCAAGGCCGTGTTCGAGGCGGTCAAGGCCTGCAACGACTTGATCCAGAAGAAGGGCAAGGTCGACGAGGGCGCCAAAGACGACGGCGCCGGCCTGTCGCTGAACGCCGGTGCCGATCCGACCCAGAAGCGCGTCACCGCGCTCACCGCGGCCAAGGACGAGATCGCCAAGACCTGTGGCGAGATCAAGCAGAAGATCGCCGCCGCCACCGCGCTCAAGGGCAAAAGCCAATTTGGCGACCAACTGCTCGACTCGGCCGGCCAGTTCGATCAGGTCATCGGCGAGCTGAACGACGTGCTGAGCGGCAAGGCCGAGCAGTTCAAGGATAAGCCCAAGCAGCTGGGCGCGGTCCTGGGCCAAGCGATGGGCATGCTCGGCGACCTGACCAAAGAGGTCGACCGCAACCACACCAACCTGAGCGACAGCCCCGGCCGCAAGCTGGTGGGCTTCCTCTGCGGCAACGGCGAGTTTTGCCCCTTTGCCGAGTCCGAGCCGTTTGTCCAAGAGCAGATGGCGATGATGGTGGCGCAGAACAACCCGATGATGAAGCAGATCGTCCAGGCCGCCACCCAGATCGCCCAGGGCATCGACGAAACCAATGGCCGCATCGGCGACAACCTGTTCACCAAGCGCGGCTATTCGATCCGCCGCGTCGACGCCGATACGCCGATCCCGTCCGAGGTGTCGGCGCTGATCGTGTACGCCCCGCGCACGCCGCTGAGCGAGTACACGCGCTACCAGCTGGACCAGTTCCTGCTGTCGGGCCGGCCCGTGGTGATGCTGGCGCAAGAGTGGGACGTGGCACTGATGAACATGGCCCCGCCGGACGACCTGGGCAACGACATCAAGATGGACTACACGGCGCTGAACGCCACGGGCAGCAACCTGCAAGAAGTGCTGAAAAACTACGGCGTGGATCTGAAGCGCGATCTGACCTTGGACAGCAAGCACGTGCAGACGGTGCGCGTGATGAAGCTAGTGCAGCGCGGCGGCCTGCAGTTCCAGACGCAGCAGGACTTCCCCTACGCGCTGATCCCGGTGGCCACCCACTTCGATCAGAGCCACCCGCTCAGCAAGTCGCTGGACAATTTGGCCCTGCCCTACGCCACCAGCGTCGAACCCTCGGCCCAGATCGCTCAAGACAAACGTTACGAGATCGCCAAGATCATCCAGAGTTCCGAGTCATCGCTGAGCAAGGCCGCGCCGCTGCCGGTGCTGCCGCCGGCCGTCAAAGACGTGGCCCTGCAGTCCAAGCCCACCGGGCCGCTGACCCTGGCGCTGTACGTGCGCGGGCCGTTCAAGTCGGCGTTCGCGGGCAAAGAGCCGCCCAAGCGCCCCGACAAGAAGACCCCGGATGACCCGATGCACCCCAAAGAGAAGCCGAGCGAGAATGACCAAGAGCTGGCCAAGCGCGCTTTCAAAGCCGAAGGCACGGGCAAGCTGCTGGTCGTTGCGTCGAACCTGGGCATCGAGGGGCTAGATCGCAACCAGATCCTCAAGGGCTTCGAGCTGAGCAAGATGGCGCAGTTCTCGGCCGAGATCATCAAGGACTACCAGACCTGGAACGCCAACTTCCAAAACTGGCAGATCCGCATCGGCCAGGTCTCGCACCTACTGGGCGGCAACCTGCAGTTCTTGAGCAACGTCATGGACTGGGCCACCGCGCACGAAGCGCTCGTCGAGATCCGCAGCAAGGGCGACACCCGCCGGCCCATGCAGCAAGTCGACGACGAGCAGGCCAAGCGCTTGCGTCTGGGCACGCTGCTGGGCGGCCCGCTGCTGTTGATCGGCGCGGGCCTGCTGCGCTGGCGCATGCGGCGGGCCCGCAACCGGGCGCTCAAGGTCTAACTCCCACCCCATCTCTGCATCGAGGTTCGCATGAAGCGGTCCACGCTCGTCGTCTTGGGCATCTTTGCCGCGCTGCTGCTGGCCTACCTGGCCAAGGGCATGAAGTCGGCGCCCCAAGGTCCGGCCCCGCTCGCTATCGAGGGCTACGCCGGCAACGTGTCCGAACAGGACTTCCGCACCAGCCAGAAAGACAAGCTGCCGGCCATCCAAAAGCTGACCCTGAAGAAGAAAGGCGAGACGTGGAGCCTGACGCAAGTGGCCCAAGACCTGCCCAAAGACGTCACGCCCGACGCGACCAAGCCGGTCGAGGCCAAGTGGACCGTGGCGCGCCAGAAGGGCGGCAAGACCAGTGAGGCCAAGGGCCAACCCTACCGGGCCAATGCGATGGCCGAGGTCTTTGGCCGGTCGATCCATTCCACCTTTGCCAAAGAGGTCAAGGCCGCGGACTTGGCCGACTACGGCCTGGACGCCGAGCACGCCATCGACATCGAGGCCACGGGCGCCAAGGGCACCTTCAAGCTACGGGTCGGCAACATCGACAAGCCGCAGGACGGCACGGACGCGTCGACCTGGGTGCAAGACCCCAGCAAGGTTGAGGTGGTGTACCAGGTGGTCGGCCGCGACCTGCGCACGCCCTTTGAGGTCGCTTGGAGCGACCTGCGCGACCGCGCTCTGCTGACCTTGGACCTGGCGGCCCTGGAGCGCATCGAGGCCAGCAACCCAGAGGACCTGCGTGCCGCCCATGTGGTGGTGAGCCGTGCGCCGCTGGCGGCGGGCCAAAAGCGCGAGGCGGGCGACGGTTGGAGCATCGCCGACCCCCAGGGCTACCGCGCGGGCGACATCGGCGAGTGGGCCAAGAGTATCGAGCGCCTGTCGGGCAGCGACTTCGTCGACGTCAGCGAAGTGGTCGGAAAGAAGCTGGATACCGGCCTGGACGATCCCAAGGCGGCGCGCATCACGCTGGTCGAGGGCGCCAAGAAGACGGTGTTGGTGTTCGGAAAAGTCGACGAAGCCTCGCCACAAAAGGACGTGTGGCTCAAGATCGAGGGCCGCGACGAGGTCTACAAAGTCGCCAGCTACAGCCGCGATCAGGTGCTGCAGAAGCTGGACCAAATCCGCGACCGGGCACTGTTGGGCGCGCGCAAGGGCAAGACCGCGAACAGCTTTAGCCTGACCGGGCCAGACGGCACCCTGCAAGGCAGCAAACAGGCCGACAAATGGGTGCTTGCGGGGAACTCCAAGGCGAGCAGCGCGGCCATCGAGTCGTTCCTGGGCGATCTGGACAGCATCAAGGTCGATTTTGCCGCCGACGTGACCCCAGGCGCGGCTGGGATCGATGCTCCCGAGGTCACGCTTACGCTGCAATTCGCCGACGGGCCGTGGACTGTGGTGCTGAGCAAAGAAAAGGACGGCAATTCCTTCGGCCGCGCCGGCCCGGCGCCGGGCCAGGGCGACGTGTTCAAGCTGGCCAGCTGGAGCGCCGGCCGCCTGAAGAAGAAAGCCGCTGATTTCGACGAGAAAGCTGACGCCAAGCCCGCCGGTGCTCCGGCCGGATTGCCGCCGGGCATGCCCATGGGGATGCCCCCAGGCGCTATGCCCGCCGAGTAGGCTATGTCGGCTCCACGCCTGCCGATTCTTGAGGACAAGCAGCCAGAGCAGCCATCGCTGTTCCAACCGGCCAACTTGCTCCGCGAGGCGCGCCGCCAGCGCGGGCTGCCCCACGCGGCGATTCCGGCGGTGGTGCTACTGGACCCCGACGGCGACATCGTCCGCTACCTGCGCCGCGTTGGCCTGGGGCAGCCGGTGGCCGCCTGGGCCTGCTATCACACGGAAATGTGGGCGGTCACCTGGCGCGGCTGCGAGCTGGGCCTGGTCGGCTGCGCGGTGGGCGCGCCGTTCGCGGTGCTGGTGGCCGAGCAAGTCTTCGCCAGCGGCGGCGAGCTGCTCCTCAGCATCACTTCCGCCGGCCAGCTGGCGGCGGACCTGGACCTGCCCTGCTTCGTGCGCATCCAGCGGGCGCTGCGCGACGAGGGCACCAGCTACCACTACCTGCCGCCAGCGCCATTTGCCGAGCCCCTGCCCGCCGTCGCCGCGGCCATGGGCAGCCTGGACGCCCTCGCCCACCTGCAGGTTCGCCCAGGCGCGGTGTGGACCACCGATGCCCCCTACCGCGAGACCGAGGCCGCAATCGCTGCCCGCCGCGCCGAGGGGTTGCTCGCCGTGGAGATGGAAGCCGCCGCGCTGTATGCGTTTTCCCAAGCGCGCCAGTGCCCGGTGGCGTGCTTTGCCCACGTCACCAACAGCATGGCCCAGTCCGGCGACGACTTCGAGAAAGGCGAAGCCGACGGCGCCCTGGCCTCGCTGGACCTGGCGATCGCGGCCGCCGCGGCCTGGCGCGCGTAAAACGGGCTAGATTTCAAGAGATTCTTGGACAGCGGCCGGGTGCCTACCGCGGGTCCCGCTACGGCATGAACTCGATGGTCGTCTTCAGACCCTTGACGCGCGTCTCGAGTTCTTTGTACTTGGCGAACTTGGTGCCCACCACTTCCAGCGACTTCTGGCAGATCTCCAGCGCCTTCTGCAGCTCGGGCTTGCCGCCGGTCAGCACGGCCTGCGCCACCACGCAGCGGTTGTAGTGCAGCTGCGGCCGGGTCTCTTTCTCGGCGAGCAGGTCGAACACCGCCAGCGCTTCCTTGGCCTTGGCCGGATCGTCGCTCAGGCGGCGCATGGCCACCGGCTTGGTGACGATCGCCCAGTAGTTCTCGGGATCGCGCTTGAGCACTTCGTCCAGCAAGCGCACCGCGTTCTCGAAGTCCAGGTAGCGCATGGTGACGGCCGCCGCGTTGAGCAGCGTGTCCACCTGCTTCTCGTCGGCTTTGGCCGCCTCTTCGTAAGCGACCAGCGACTCGCGGACCTGACCCAGCTCTTTGTACGACGCCGCCAGGATCCGCCACAGCATCGCCGACTTCTTCAGCTCGGGCGCGTTGCGCATACCGTACGAGGCCGAGAACAGCGCCTCGCGGTACTGACCCTGGGCAAAGTGCGCAAACGCCATGCGGGTGTAGGCCTTGGCCATCTCGGGGTTCGCTGCCACCGTCGTCTCGGCATGGGCCGGCGCCGGCGAAGCCGACTCGTCCACCGCCGCACCCGTCGACAGCTCGAACAGCTTGTAGCGGGTCTCTTTGATGACTTCGCCCGGCTTGCCGCTGTCGTCGTACTTGAGCGAGCCTTCTTCGACCATGAATTCCTTGATGTCCGTCGCCTCAGCGAACTTGCCATCCAGAGTCTTCAGGTTGTCGCGCGCTTCGGCCCAGTAGCTGTCAAAGGCGAAGATCTCGGCGGCCTTCTTCAGCGCTTCGCGGTACCGCTCCTTGGCGCGGTCGAACAGCGGCGCGGCCTTCTCGCTCACTTGCTGCAGCCACTCGGTCTTGAGCTCGTCGGTCTTGAAGGCCGGCGGCGGCGGCAGGCTCTTGATGCTGGTCGCGATGTCTTGCCAAATGCGGCCACGGCGGCTCGACGCGGCGGCCGTCCACTTGGGGTTCTTGGCCGCCTCGGCTTCGGCGTAGACCTTGTCGGCTTCGGCGACCTTGGTCGCCTTCTCGGCGACCAGCTTGGTGGCGGCCTCCAAATTCTTGGGCGCGCCCTTGAGCGCGCGCACCTTCTCGAACTCGAGCTCACCGCGCATGAACAGCGCCTGCACGATGGCGTCGCGGCCCACGGTGGGCAGTTCAGCCAGCTTGCCGGCGGTCTGGAGCTGCTCGGCAGTGTCTGACACCTTCTTGAACAGCGCCAAGCCGCGATCGCCCTGGTTCAGCTTGAACTGCGCGGTGCCGGTGTTGGTCATGGCCGCCAGCTGCAGCTCGAGCGGAATGGCGTCGCTGCGCTTCAAGAACTTGTCCGAAGCCTTGATGACGCCCTTCCAGTCGCCCTTGTTGATGGCCTGCACCGACACGTTGTAGGCCACTTCGGCGGCGCGCTTGTCTTTGCTGAAGGTCGTCAAGAACAGCTCGCCGTCTTCGACCACCTTGTCGAAATCGCCCAGCAATTCGCGGTAGCGGGTCGCCGTCGCCAGCGCCTGCGGCACCTTCTCGTGGGTCGGGAACGCCTTGACGAACGCCTCGTAGCTGTCGGCCGCCTGCCGGAAGTCAGCGGACTCACGATAAATCTCGCCGATTTCGAACAGCGACTGCGGCGCGCGCTTGTCGGTGGGGAAGGTGGCCGCCAGGTTGCGGTAGGTGTCGATGATCTGGTCGCGCTTCTTGGCGGTGCGGTAAAAGCGCGCGGCGCCCGACATGGCCTGGGCGGCCTTGTCCGGGTTCTTGTCCTTGAAACCGTTGGCATACGCCACCAAGCACTCGGCCGCCTTGACGGGCTGATCCTTGAGCTCGATGCACTTGTTGTACTCTTCGTTCGACTTGAACTCGGTGATGGTCACGCCCAGGCTGTCGTGGTTGAAGCGCGGGTCCTGAATGAGCTTGTCCACCCACTCGCGCAGGCCCTTGCCGTCCTGGCCCAGCCACAGCGCCGAGACCATCAGGCGCGCGCCATCGTACGCATACTCGTGGGTCGGGTAGCGCTGCACGAATTTGCCCAGCATGGCGGCGGCCTTGTCGAACTGGTTGCGCTGATAGTACAGGCGGCCGGCGATGAACATGGCCTTGGGCACGTCTTCGTCGTCGATCTTGTTCTTCTCGGCCGTGTCGACGTAGCGCTCGCAGGCGCGCGCCACCTTCTCTTCTTCGGGGGTCAGCGGCACCGGACGCGTGTCGGTCAGATCCTGAGCCTTTTCGCTGGTCTCCGACGACAGGTCCTGCAAGTTGATGTAGCACACCAGCGCGCGGTGGGCCGCCGGCTCAGCAAACTTGCCCGTGGGCTCGACCTCGATGACCTTCTCGTACATCGCCGCCGCCTCGGTCCAGCGCTTGAGCTGAAACAGCGCCAGGGCGTGGTTGTAGAGCATGCCGTACGAATTGGCGCCCTTCTCGAAGTGCTCGCCGTACAGGCGGTACATCTTCTCGGCCATCTCCAGGGTGGTCACGACCTGGGTGTTTTCGTACTCGCCGTGGAACGTGGTGGCGATCTCGGCCATCAGCATTTCCAGGTCGTCCAGGCGCTTGGCCGACACCTTGAAGCCGTGCTTCAGGCCATTCGACACCATCAGCGCCGACTTGACGGTCTCGTTCAGGTCGTGGAGCTTGTAGCTGTTCTCCAGGCGCAAGACCAAGAAGCGCAGCATCTCTTGATCTTCTTTGGCAAACTCGATGAGTTGGTCCAGCGCGTCGTTGCTCTTGGCAAACTGCGAGACCTCGCTGTAGTACTGGGCCAGCATGTCGAGCAGCATGATCTCGCTGCCTTCGGCCGCGCGCTTGAAGAATGCCAGCGCTTCCTTGGGGTTGCCGAATTCGGCCCACGAACGGACCAAGTACTTGCCGGCGTCTTCGACAAAGGTCACACGGCCGCGCGCCTCGCGCTTGCTGTAGTCGAGCACCCGCACAAAGCCCGCCACGGCCTGCTTCCAGTTCTGGGTGTTGTAGTGCACCCACGCGATGTAATAGAGCGCCCAGCCGAACACGGGAGCATCCGGGAAATCAAGGGCTTTGGTGTACCACTTGATGGCCTCGCTGCCGTTATTCTTGCTGAAGTAGTAGTTGCCGATGCCCAAGAATGCGTCGGGCACATAGCTCGACTTGGGCGTCTTGCGCACCAGGCGCATGTAGGCGTCCACCGCCTCGCCGGGCCGATCGATCTCGCCCAGGTGGTAGGCGAGCGAGTATAACACCTCGTCCAGCTTGGCGAACCTGGGGAAGGCGCGCTCGATGCGCTTCAAGTGATTGATCACGTCCAGCTTGGCCGCGCGCGACTGTTCGAGCAGGTTCTGTTGCTCGATCTCACAGCGGTGCTTGTCGTCCTTGTCGTCGCTGGCCAGGCAGGTCTCCAGCTTGACGTCGTGGGCCTCCAACTCGTAGGCAAGCGCGCGATCCCACAACACGTAGCTGATTTCGAGCAGCGTGTCAGCCTCGGTCTCGCTGCCGCGCTCGATGTCCAAAAGCTCGCGCAAGATCGCCAACTCGTCGTCGATGTCTTCGACACTGGACTTCTCGCGGCTGCGGCGCTGCTCGGGGGCACCTGGGCCGATCTTCTTGGGGTCCTTCTTGGCGCCGGCGCCCGCCTTGTCGGCCGACGCATCGCCCGGCTTGCCGGTGGCGTCCGCTGGCTTGACCTTGGGGCGCTTGATGACCGAGACCTCGCCCTTCTGCTTGCTGTCGCTGTCCTTGTCCTTGCCCTTGCCGGCCGCTAGGGCCGCGCCGCCGCCCAGGACAAAGGTGGTGCAGAGCAGCGCCGCCAGCAACTGCGCGGACCGGAACCGGCCACGGCGGACGACATCGAAAATGTGCATGAAGCTGCCCATCACTTGCCGCCCTCCGCCTTGTCGTCGCCCTTGTCCGCGCCGGACGCGCCCGCCTTGTCGAGCTTGGTGCCCGCCTTGCCACCAACCTTGGGCGCGTCAGCGCCGATGGCTGCGCGGCCAATTTCCTTGGCGGTGCACTTGCTTTGCGCCTCGTAGGTGTAGCCGCCCAGCTCGTCGCGCCAGTAGCTGCCGTCAAAGGGCCAGACGATGTGCTCTTCGTCCTCTTGGCGGGGCTCGGTGGTGGCTTTGGCGGTCTCGGCCATGTCGGCGCGCACCGAGTCGCTGATCGAGCCGCGGCGGGCCTTGAGCGACTCGTACTTGATGCGCAGCCCTTGGCGAATGATTTCGGTCAGGTCTTCGCGCACGCGCGTCAGGCGTTGGCGGGCCAGGCCGCCGGCTTCGGCGATCATCACGGCGCGCACGCGGCCCATGTCTTCGCGGAGCTGGGTGGCGGCGGCGGTCGCCTTGGTGTTGCGCTCGAGCTTTTCCAGGCCGGCGTACTCGTCGTTGGCCTGGACCACGGCGCCAAAGGCGCGCTGCAGGCGCTTGTCGCTCAGGGCCACGTTGAAGATGCGCCGCAGCTGCACGGACAGCGACTTCTTGTCGCGCGACAGGCTGAACAGGTAGTCGTAGAACTCGGCGTCGGTGCGCTGGCCCGACAGCTGGGCGTCAAGTTCCTTCTTGAGCGGCTTGTAGTCGCGCAAGAACTTCTGGACGGTGACCAGCGTCTCGCTGAAACGGCAGGTGCGGAACAGAATCAGCGCTTCGAGCACGCGGGCTTCCGGGTAATAGCGGTCTTCAAAGAACGGCGAGTTCAGCGTGTGCAACTGGCCCAGCACGCGGTCGATGCGGCCGATCTGGAAGTAGGTCCAACCCAGCTCGAACAGCGAGTCCAGCCAGGCCGAAGTGCCTTCCGTAACGCGATCGTAGTAGCGACCGGCCGCCTCGAACTGGCGGGCCGAGTAGAACAAGCGGCCCAGGCTCATGTTGGCCATGTCGCGGTACTGGGCAAAGTAGCTGGGCGCGCCCATGATTTCTTCAAAGCGCAGGATGTCTTTGAAGGCCTCGACCGCCAGATCGTACTTCTGCATTTTGGGCGTGATGTAGATGACGCCGATCAGGTGGCGGGCTTTGAGGTAGAACTCCTTGGCACTGGGCTTGATGACCTGCAACTTAGCGATCGCCTTGTCGAATTCACCCACACCGTAGTAGTAGCGCCCGAGCAAGAAGCGCACTTCGTCCAGGTCGTCTTGGTTGTGCACCGCTTCGGGCGCGTCGGCCAGACGCTCCAACGTCGCCAGATCTCCGGGCACGGAGCGCTGGATCTGCAGGAAGTACTTGATCTTTTCCTTGTAGAACGGGTGATCGGCCGGCACGCTGACCGAGTCGAAGCTGCGCAGCGCCGATTGGTACAGGCCAAGGCCCATGAGCACCTTGCCCTGTAACAGCTGCGCCGCGTTGCGCGCCGGGTCGCCGGGCGAGACGCTGTTGAGGATGTCGTCGAGCTTGCTGAAGGCGTCGTAATACTTCTCGTCTTCGACCAGCGACTTGGCGGCCTCGATGTCGCCAGCCGTGGCCGCCGCCGCCGGACGAGCGATGGCCAGCGGCGCGGCAGTCGCGGTCAGCAGCAGGGCCAACGCCAAGCCGCGACCGAACGTGCGGCCCGCAGGTGCCAAGGCCAGATTCGGGTTCAGAAAATTGAGCACGGCGGAACGACCTCGCGCAGTTCAATTGCAGGAGTATGGCGCAAAAGCCGCCGCATCAAAAGGCCCCGCGTCGCCGCTCGCTCTTTTTGGCGAGCGCCACGCGAACCTGAGCCGCGTCTACGATTTCCTGGCGAACTGGGGCGACCGATCAGCGGAAACGGCGGTGCTCGCCGCAGGGCAGATTGCGCCGGACGCTGGCCACCAGATTGGGGTCCAACCACGCGGTAGCAAAGCCCTCGCCATCCGAGCAGCGGGCAACCACCAGTCCCCATGGATCGATAATCATCGAGTGCCCATAGCTGGTGCGGGCGCCGCCATGGTGGCCGTGCTGCCCGGCGGCGATCACGTAGCACTGGTTCTCGATGGCGCGGGCGCGCAACAAGACTTCCCAGTGATCCTTGCCCGTCTGCATGGTAAAGGCGGCCGGAATGAGCAGCACCTCGGCGCCGGCGTCCAGCAGCTTGCGGTACAGCTCGGGGAAGCGCAGGTCGTAGCAGATCGACATGCCCAGGCGCGTGCCGAACAGGTCGGCCGTCACCGCGTCGCCGCCGGGGGCCACGTTGTCGCTCTCGCGCATGGTGACCTGACCGGGGATATCGATATCGAACAGGTGAACCTTGCGGTACTTCTGCACGATCTCGCCGTCGGGACCAAACAGCACCTGGGTGTTGTAGACACGGTGACCGCTGGGGGCCAGCTCTTGGAACGAGCCCAGCAGGATGGCGGCCTGCACCTCGCGCGCCAACTCGGCAAAATAGGTCGCGATTCGGCCATCAAGCGTCTCGCCCACGTTGTAGTTGGCGCTGATGCGGAGGAAGGTGCAATTCTCGGGCAAGGTGATGAGCTGGGCGCCGTCGGCGGCGGCGGCACGCACCAACTCACCGGCACGCTTCAGGTTCTGGTCGATGTCTTCGGTCGAGCGCATTTGCACGACCGCGGCTTTGAAACGTTGCATGGCGAACTCCGCGGCGCTGGCCGCGCGGCTACTGTGACAAAACTGCGGCATCGCGCGCAAGCCGTCGCCCCGCAACGGCGCGTTCGCGATTGCCCGCCGCGGCGCAAAGCGGTACCCTGCTCGCCGCCCGAAGCGGGCCACCGAACCATGCCGGTTCCGTCCGAATCGGATCGAAAATTCAGGCAATTCTCCGGGCTCGAACCCGGGTCCCGGCCTGATTCTCGCCAGTTGCACAACGGATCACTTGAGCCGTACGAGCGTGAATCAGGTAGGGTGTGTATCAGGAGATCCTCATGCAGACCAGTATCCTTCGTGTCCACGCTCGCGAAGTGCTCGATTCGCGCGGCAACCCCACCGTCGAGGTCGATGTCTACCTGCAAGGAGGCGGCTTCGGCCGCGCGATGGTGCCGTCCGGCGCATCGACCGGCACGCACGAGGCCTTGGAGCTGCGCGACGGCGACGGCCGCTACCTGGGCAAGGGCGTGCAAAAGGCCGTGCATAACGTGAACCAGCGCCTGGCACCGGCGATCGTCGGGCGCGACGCCGCCGATCTGCGCGGGCTGGATGCGGCGATGCTTTCGCTGGACGGCACGGCCAACAAAGCCAATCTGGGCGCAAACGCGATCTTGGGCGTGTCGCTGGCGGCGGCCCGCGCGGCGGCTGATCAGTATCGCCTGCCGCTCTGGCGCTGGCTGGGCGGCGCGAACGCCAGGGTCCTGCCCGTGCCGATGTGCAACCTCATCAACGGTGGCGCGCACGCGGCCGGCGGTCTGGACATTCAAGAATTCATGGTGATGCCCATCGGCCTGCCCACCTTTGCCGAGGGTCTGCGCGCCGCGGCCGAGACGTTCCACCAGCTCAAGAAACTCCTGGGCAAGAAGGGCCTGACCACCACTGTAGGCGACGAAGGCGGCTTTGCGCCGCGCCTGGGTAGCAACGCCGAGGCGCTGGACTACCTGACCCAGGCCATCGCTGCGGCTGGCTACGAGCCGGGCAAGCACCTGGCGCTGGCGCTGGACGTGGCGAGCTCGGAGTTTTTTGATGCCGACAAGCAGCTCTACAGCCTGCACAGCGAAAACCGGCAGCTCAGCCCCAACGATTTTGCCGAGTACCTGGCCGGTCTGGCCCAGAAGTACCCCATCGTCAGCATCGAAGACGGCATGGCCGAAGACGATTGGGCCGGCTGGAAGCGGCTGACCGACCTGTGCGGCGACAAGATCCAGCTGGTGGGCGACGACCTCTTCGTCACCAACCCGGTGCGGTTGCAGCGCGGCATCGACAGCGGCATCGCCAACGCCATTCTGATCAAGGTGAACCAAATCGGCAGCTTGTCCGAGACGTTGGACGCCGTGGCCTTGGCCGGCAAGCACGGCTACCGCGCGGTGATGTCGCACCGCTCGGGCGAGACCGAGGACTCGACCATCGCTGACCTGGCAGTCGCCACCGGCTGCGGCCAGATCAAGACCGGTTCGCTGTCGCGGGGCGAGCGCACGGCCAAGTACAATCAGTTGTTGCGCATCGAGGAAGCCCTGGGTGCGTCGGCAGTGTATCCGGGCGCCGCGGCGCTGGGGCGGTAGAACGCATGTTCAGGAAATCTGCAAAGTTTGCGGCGGCGGCAGCGCTGTTGGCCGGTGTGGCTTGCGGCAAGACTGAACCGCCCAAGCCCCCGGTCGCGGCCGACAAGGCCGGTGCGGCGGGCGTCGGGCTGCCGGGTCCGGCCACGGCGACGGCGGCGAACGTCGACAAAGCCAAGCTGGCCAAGGACTTTGCGACGATCCGCTGCCAGATCATCGGCTACGCGGCGCCGCTGCCCAAGATCTATACGGACTTGGGCTACGGTTCGGCGCACGAGTTCGCCGACACCTTCGCGGCGGCGGCCAAACTGGACCGCGACTGGGCGCGCGCCGCCGTGGCCGCGGCCTACGCGCAGCCCTGCCCTGGCGGAAAGCCGGCGCTGGGGCCGGGGGCAGCCACGCCCACGGGCGCGGAGGCGGGTGGCGGTGCGGGTGGCGATGCGGGTGCCGGTTCAGGTTCGGGTGCGGCCCCGGCCCCCAACGCGGGGAGCGGCAAATGAGCTTGCGCGCTGCGTGGTTCATCGCGGTCCTGGCCGTCGCGGCGGGGTGCACGCCGGCCGTCGGCGACAAGTGCACCTACAACAGCCAATGCGGCACGACCCTGACCTGCGACACCACCTTCACCGACGGCTACTGCCTCAAGGTCGGCTGCCGCGAAGGCGAGTGCCCAGCCGAAGCCACGTGCGTCGATTTTGGTTTCGACACGCGGTGGTGCATGCGCGCCTGCTCGCCCGACAACGAGTGCCGCAGCGGAATGACTTGCCGGAGCGCGGGCAAATGCACCTCGAGCTCGGACCCTTCGGCCGCCGCCCCCTGCACGCTGGACGGCCAAAGCTTCTGCGGCAAGGCTCCGTGACCGCCGGTCTCGTCCGCTTCATCGGTCTCGCTTGCCTGGCCGCATTGGCCGCATGCTCGGGACCCGATGTAGAAGACACGCCGCCGCCGCGCCGGGCTGGGCGCGCCTCCGGGGCGGTTCGCACCAACAGCCGCGCCCCCCGCGCCGACCGCGGCGACTGGACCCAGAACGCCCCGGCCATTCCCCGTGCCGTCCTCGACCGGGTGCTGGCCGCCGGTCCTGGTTGGATGCTGTCCAAGGTGCAGCTCGAACCGGTCCGCGGAAATGATCACAAGTTCATTGGCTTTCGCATTGTGTCCGTGTTCGACGGTTCGCCGGTCGCCGGCCGTTTCGACGTGCGCCCCGGCGATTTGCTCCTGCGGGTGCAAGGTCAGCGCATCGTGACGCCCGGCGACTTGCTGACCGTCTATCAGCGCGCCAAAGGTGCCAGCGAAATCGCCGTAGATGTGCAGCGCGGCGGCCAGCCCCTCAACTTGCGCTGGCCAGTCGTCGACCCAGGGCAGCCGATTCCGGGCGCGGCCACCGCCAGCAGCGAGTCGCCGGCTGAGCCCGAGCGCGATAGCGTAGAGCCCTAGTTCTTGGTTATACGAACCCCGTCTGATTCACGCCTGTACGGTTCCTCTGACCCGGTCTGCAACCGGCGAGAATCAGGCGGGGACCCCGGTTCGGGCCCGAAGAATTGCCGAATTTTTCGAGCCGATTTGGACGGAAACCGTCTTAGAGAATCCCCCGCAACACATCCACTGCCATTTCAAATTTGTTGAAGGGCGGCATCAGGTAGGTGCCGGCGATGCCGCGGCGGACCGTCTCGATGAATTCGCGAGCGATCGCTACGCCTTCTTCGGGTCCGCGCTCGCCGGCCTTGCCCATGCGGTCGCGGATCGCTTGCGGGATGGCCATGCCGGGCACTTCGTGGTGGATGAAGTGGGCGTGGCGGGCATTGCGCAGCGGCAGCACCCCGACCAAAAGCGGGATGGTCGGTTTGGCGAGCTCGACGAAACGCTCGAGATCGGCCGGATCGTACAGCGGCTGGGTCAGCGCATACTGGGCGCCCGCGTCGACCTTGCGATGGAATCGATCGATCTCTTTGGGCAGGTCGACCGCAGTTGGGTTCACCGCACACGAGATGCGGAAATTGGCGGTGAACGGCAGGGCCTTGCCGTTGGCGTCCAGACCGCGGTTGAGCTTTTGCAGCGTGTCGACAAGGCCGATCGAGTCGACTTCGAACACGCCCTTGGCGCCGGGATAGTCGCCCAGCGACGGCGGGTCGCCGGTGACGCAGAGCATGTGCCGCATGCCCAGCGCGTGCGCGCCCATGCACTCGCTCAGCAGCCCCAGCAGGTTACGGTCGCGGCACGACACGTGCAAAAGGACTTCGATATCCACTTGTTGACGAATCAACACCGCCAGCGCCAACGGACTCATCCGCGCCGTGGCCAGCGGCGAATCGGCGATGTTGATGGCGTCGACGCCCGCCTGCTTCAGCGCCACCGCCCCGTGCACCAACTTGTCGGCGTCCACACCGCGCGGCGGATCTAGCTCGACCGACACGACAAAGCGCCCATCCGCCAGCTTGGCGTCAAAGGTCGACAGCGCTTCCACGGGCACGACGATGCCAGTCTCTTCTGTATTTTCTCGGACTTCAAAGACGCCGGAGTCCGTGGTCCGCTGTGCTGGCGCGCGCACACCGACCGCATCGACCATCCGCGCGATGTGGGCCGGCTTGGTCCCACAGCAACCGCCCACGCCGCGCAGGCCAGAGTCGGCCATGCGCACCGCCCACTCGCCAAAATAATCCGGCGTAGAGACATACACATAGCGGCCGTCGACCAGCCTTGGCATGCCCGCATTGGGCGCTGCGTACAGGCGCGCCCCAGGCACCTTGCGCATCCGCTCGAGCACCGGCTCCAGTCCCTGCGGGCCCGTCGAGCAGTTCGCCCCCACCGCCGCCGCGCCCGCCGCCAGCATGGTGCGGACCACCTCTTCGGGCTTGTGGCCAAAGAGCGTCTTGCCGTCGTCGGTAAACGTAGCCAGCGCCACGAACGCGCAACCCGGGGCCAGCTCGGTCAGCGCCTCGGCGCACAACTGCAGCTCACTGAGGTCCGAGAAGGTCTCCAGGATGAACAAGTCGGGATCCGCGCCGACCAGCGCGCGAATTTGCTCGCCAAAGGCCGACTTACCTACTTCGCGCGGCAGCCGCCCCACGGGCGCCAACGGCTGCCCCAGCGGTCCGATCGACGCCGCCACCAGCGGGCGGTTGTGGGGGGGCCGCACCGACGCTGCCTCGCGCGCCAGGGCGACCGCGGCCCGGTTGATCTCAGTCACTTGCTCTTGCAGGCCCGAGCGCAGCAGCCGCAACCGGTTGGCGCCAAAGCTGTTGGTGGTGATCACCGCCGCGCCCGCGTCGACATAGGCGCGATGGATGCGCCGCACCGCCGCGGGTTGGGTCAGGTTCAAGCCCTCGAACGCCTTGTCAAAGGTAAAGCCGTGCTCGTACAGCTCGGTGCCCATGGCGCCGTCAAAGACGAGCACCCGCTCGTCGAGCTTGGCCTGCAATTGTTCGCGTGTCAGCATGTCCGGTACTCAAAAATGCCGAACGCCGCTGTCCGATTTGGCGCAGCGGCGTTCAGGAAGATCAATCCCTTACTTGCCGATCAGCTGCATCAGCCAAGCCAGGAACCCAAAGTTGACTTTGTACTGACCAGTGCCCGCCGCCGCACCGACTGGGCCCGAAGGACCAACCAGCAGTTGCAGCTTCTTGTCGGTGCCGGTGTTGCCCGACACATAGGCCGACGAGAAGGTCACGGTGACGGCGGTCGGCTTGCAGCCTTCGTCGGTCTGACCGTTGCAGTTGTCGTCCAAGCCGTCGCAGGCCTCGTTCGCCGCGGGGGTGACTTCGCCAACGCACTTGGTCTTGTCGATCTGGCCGCTGGCGCAGGCGTAGTTGCCGCCCTTGCAAGTGCCCACGCCCTGGGTGCCGTCTTTGCCGGTGTAGCACGGCGTGGTGTTGGCATTGGGCTTGTGGACGCAGCCGGTGCCAGGGTCGCAGCTGTCGTCGGTGCAGGTGTTGCTGTCGTCGCACTTGTCGGCGGTGCCGCCCGACATGCACACCCAGCTGCCGCCGGCGCCCGCGCCGCAGGCGTCGCCCAGGGTGCAGGCGTTGCCGTCGCTGCACGAGCCGTTGTATTGCGGGTGGCTGCAGTCGCCAGTCTTGCTGTCGCACTTGTCCTCGGTGCACTGATCGGTGTCGGCGCAATCCTTGGCGGTGTTGCTGCACTTCTTGCCCGCGGCGTCGCAGGCGTCGACCGTGCACGCGTCGCTGTCGTCGCACGCGGCGTCGTCGGTCTGGCCATTGCAGTCGTTGTCGGCTCCGTCGCAGGTTTCTTTGGCAGCATTGGAGTACGACGTGCACACGGCGGTCAGATTGTCCTTGCAGAGCACGGTGCCGCCCGCGCAGGGGCCCACGCCGCAGGCCGTGCCGACCTTGACCTCGCTGCCGTCGACCGGGCTCTTCCAAGTAAAGCCTTCGTCGATGGCGCCGTCGCAGTTGTTGTCTTTGCCGTCGCAGATTTCCTGGGTGGGGATCGCGGCGTCTGCGCAGATGAGCGCACCGCTGCTGCCACACTGGGGCTTGCCTTGGCACTTGCCGATCAGGGTCTTGCAGACCTTGGCATCCTCGTCGCACGCCTCGCCGGCGGCGGTGCAGTCGGCGTCTTTGGTGCAGGCGGCCTTGCTGCCGGCGTCCAGGAAGCCCTTCTTGAAGCACGTGAAGTCGGCCGCCAGGTTGTCGACCTTGCCGTCGCAGTTGTCGTCGTCGGCGTTGCAGGTCTCGGCCGCGGGGGTCTTGGCCTTGCAGGCGTCCAGGCCGGCGTCGCCGCACTTGCGCTTGGCGGTGCAGGTGCCCTGGTCATTGGTCACGCTGCAGGTGGTCTCTACGCCCTTGGCCTTGGCCCAGGCGCTGCACTCGCAGGTGGCGGCGGTGTCCTTCAGCTTGCACTGCTTGACCGAGCCTTCTTTGACGTCGCTGCAGGCATAGCCGCCAGGGCAGTTGCTGTCCGAGGTGCAGGCGCCACCGCAGAACTTGCCGGCCGCGCCGTAGTCCAGGCAGTAGGAATCTTGGATGCCCTGCGCCTGGCAGTCCGCGTTGGTGTTGCACGGCGAGCAGATCGACAAGTGCTGGGGCACGCAGTACGAGGTAGCATCGGTGCTGCCGAGCGAGGCGCACGTGTAGCCGCTGCCGCAGTCCTCGATTTTCGCGCACGCCTTGGCGCACTTCTTGCCGTCGGGGGTGTCGATGCACTTGCCGCCGTCGCACTTGCTGTCGTCGGCGCAGGCGCAGCCGGCACCACCTGGGCAACCGCCGGTGGTGTCGGTGGTATCTTGCGTCACGTCCGGCTGCACATCGGGCTGGACATCCGGCGGGTTGGCGTCGGCCGTGTCGGCCGTATCCGCCGCAACATCCGGCGGCGACTGCACATCCGTGCCACCCACCGCGACGTCGATGTCCTGGCTCGCCGAGGTGTCCGCCGTCGAACCGGCCACGGTCGCCGGATCGTCGCCACAGGCCGCAAGCAACCCGGCCGCCAGCAGCGCAGCCAACCAAGCCGACGAACGCCCCAGACGATGGCTCGTCCGCGCACGGAGCACTCGGACGCCGTCCGTCGCGGAATCAGGCATAGAGCCGCGCAAGCACGAAGAATTCACCGAACGAAGACGCATGATCTCCTCCCACAGAGGTCATGGCAACGGTACCATTCCCTCGCTCGCAGTGTCAAATGCAGCGCGACTGCAAATTCCTGTCGCGAATACCGCAATTAGCCGCACTGGCGCCCCCGACGGCGATCGACGCCGCGCCTGCCGGCCATGCCCGTCGACAAAACGCACCAAGCCGGCTGCAAGTGGGCGTGCGGATCAGCTAACTCTTGGTCTCTGGTAACGAATTGTAGGTCCGCAGCAGACGCACTGCTTCGCCCCACTGGTTGGTGCCCTTGACGCGGACCCGCCAGTAAACGTGAATCCAGATTCCACAGTATTTATCGATATTTCCAATGCCGGTGCCAAATATCGTAAACACCTGCTTGGCTGGGTCGAGGGTGTACTCGCCTTCGGGCCCGGCCGTCTGGACAAAGGTGCTCATGGCAGTCGCGGCGTTGCCGATCTGGTCGCAACCAAAGAGCGTGAACGACTGCAACTGCAGGCCCTGCACAGCGGCGGTTTGACCGGGGAGCATCACCACTGGCACCAATTCCACGTGGAATCCGCCTTGGTTGGCCGTGAGCAGCGGCACCCAATCGCCGTTGTTGTAGGGGTGCCAAGTGCCCGCTTTGTCGCGCCAACCGACTTGGAGGTTCAAGGTCGGCGCCGGCACAGCCTGGCCGTCGAACCACTCTGGGGGAGCAACCTCGCTGCAGACGGCGGTGGGCGCTGGAACGTCGGCGACCCAGGCATCGGCCGCCGGCGGCCCACCGTGGAAACAGACCTGCGGGCCCGCATCGATCGCGGCGTCGGCGACATCGCCGGCCGAATCGCCACCTGCGCCCCCAGAATCCGCCTGAGCATCGGCGCTCGCGTCCATCCACTCGGTAACGTCGCCGGCCGTTCCGGTCGCGTCCAAGTCCGGCGTGGCGCTGTCGGCAGGCGGCGCGGTGTCGGCGGGAGTGCTCGACGCGTCGGCGCCCAGGTCGCTCGTACCCACGCCATCGGCAGCGCCGCCGATCGGCAGGTCGGCCGCAGCAGCGTCGACCGTGGCCGCCCTGCCGGCGCTGACACCGCAGCCCACCGCCCCCAGGGTCGCGGCAGCGGCCAACAGCAGGCAAGCGGCAAGGCGGGTCAAGACCATAGGCAGGCACGCGGACGCGCAGTAGCGCTGCTCGCAGTCTGCCAGAAGGCGGTGGCATTGGCCAAACGATCCGCAGCGTACGGGCCCCAAACCCACCCGCAAGCTGGGCCCTGGGTTGCAGCCAGACCGCCGCAGCGCCAAAATGGGCCCATGACGACGTTGCAGCGCATGGGGATCGGGTTGGGGGCGCTGGCTGCGGTCGGCGCGGTGGTCTGGTTCTGGCAGGGCTCGGCGCCGCCGCCAGCCCCGGAGCCCGTGCATCACATCCTGACGCCAGAAGTGCTGCCGGAACCCGCCACGCCCACGGGCGAGCCGCCGTTCGTCGAGCGCAAGGCTGCGGATTTCGTGGCGGGCTCGCCTTGGAATGTCGGCAACTTGCGCGGCGAGGTCTGGCCGCCGCAGCGCCGCGGGACCGCCTGGCTGGTCGCCGTTAGCGAGGCCGGCGGGGATCCCCAGGTCTGGCGCCCGCTGGTCAAGAGTCTGTGGACCCATCGCGACATCGCCGTGGTGCTGCTGGCCGCGGACCCCACTCCCGTTGGCCAGGATCGGGCGACCCAACGCGCGGAACTGCAGAGCAAGTTGCAGGCGGTCTTGGCGGCGCTCCCCGCCGACGGCCGTCCAGTGGTGCTGGCGGGCTCGGGCCGGGCGGGCGAGGCGGCGCTGCAAGTCAGCGCGGATTCGCGCGTTTTGGCCGTGGTAGCCGTGGACCCGCTGGGCCGGCGCGATGGCTTCGACGACCGCAGTTGGCACGCCAGCGCCGCCAAGAAGTGGGTGCTGCTGGCCGGTCCCGACGACGCCGGCAATGCCATCGACGAATTGTCGCGCGGTCTGGCCCATGTTCGCACGGTCATCCGCGGCAGCGAGCGCGGGACGGCCTGGCTTGGCGTATTCGATCAGCGGGCCCAGATTTCGGGTTGGCTGCAACCGATCCTGGGTCAATAGCCACCCGTCCCGCCAAAGCTGCCCCTGGTGCAGCCGCAGTCGGGTTGGTGTAGTCTTTTGCCCCCGCGCGAACCCGCACCCGCGCCCGAGGACAGCATGCTCGACATCAAGTTCGTGGTGGCCAACGCCGACGAAGTCGCCAAAAATATTGTCAATCGCAACGCCAAGGGCGACGTCCCGGGGCTCGTGGCGGCCTATCAGTCGCGCAACCAAGTGCTGACCCGGCTGGAAGAGCTGCGGATGGTCGGCAACCTGATCGCCAAGCAGACCGGCAAGCCCGAGATCGATGATCTTCAACTGTTCGCATTGATTCCCGAGTGGTTGCGCCCTGCCCTGGGCGTGTTCGAGCCCACCGACTGCCAGGCCAAGGACCGGCCGTGGCTGGTGGGTATCGGCCGCCGGATCAAGTCGCTGGCCCCCGAGATGGAGCAGCAGGTGACCGAGCTCGACAGCAACCTGGACGCCCTGGCCAGCCAGCTGCCGAACCTGACCCACCCCGACGTGCCGATCGGCAACACCGACGACGATCACCGGGTACTGCGACGGGTGGGCACGCCGCGCACCTTTGACTTCCAGCCGCTGGACCACGTGGTCCTGGCCGAGAAACTGAACCTGGTCGACTTCGAGGCGGGCGCCAAGGTGGCCGGGCAGAAGTTCTACTTCCTAAAGAACGAGATGGTGCTGCTGGACCTGGCGCTGCAGCGCTTTGCCATCGATCTGCTGGTCAAGAAAGGCTTTTCGCCCGTGGTGACGCCGGATCTGGCCAAGCCGTCGATCTTGGAAGGGATTGGCTTCAACCCGCGCGGCGCCGAGACGCAGGTCTACAGCGTGGCGAACCACGACCTGTGCCTGGTGGGCACGGCCGAGATCACGATTGGCGGCATGTTGGCGGGGAACTTGCTGGAACCTGGACAGTTGCCGATCAAGATCGCCGGCATCTCGCACTGCTTCCGCACCGAAGCGGGCGCCGCCGGCCGCGAGTCGCGCGGTCTGTACCGCGTGCATCAGTTCACCAAGGTCGAGATGTTCGTCTTTTGCGAGGGCGACACCGCCGTCTCGAACAAGCACCACGAAGAACTACTGGCGATCGAAGAGGAATTGTTCACCGCGCTGGAGATCCCGTACCGGGTGCTCGACATCGCCTCGGGCGATCTGGGTGCCCCGGCCTACCGCAAGTTCGACATCGAGGCGTGGATGCCCGGTCGCGGCGACTACGGCGAGGTGACGTCGACGTCGAACTGCACCGATTTCCAAGCGCGCCGCCTGGACATCCGCTACCGGCCCGACGCCGACAGCAAGCCGCGTTTTGCCCACACGCTGAACGGCACGGCGATCGCGCTGTCGCGCGGCCTGATCGCGGTGCTAGAGAACCACCAGCAGGCCGATGGCTCGATCACCATGCCCAAGGCGCTGCTGCCGTACCTGCCGTTTGACCGGATCTCGCCGAAGTAGAGCCGATCAGGCCGCGACGTTGTAGTCGCGCAAGGCCTGATTCAGGCTGGTCTTCAGGTCGGTCGAGGCCTTGCGCTGGCCGATGATCAGGGCGCAAGGCACGCCGAACTCGCCGGCCGGGAATTGCTTGGTCCGGGTGCCCGGGATCACCACCGAGCGCGCAGGGATGCGGCCGCGGTACTCCACCACTTCCGGGCCGGTGACGTCCAGGATCGCCGTGGACGAGGTCAAGACCACGCCAGCGCCGATCACTGCCTCGCGTTCGATGTGCATGCCTTCGACCACGATGGCGCGCGAGCCGACAAAGCAGCCATCTTCGATGATCACGGGCCGCGCCGAAGGCGGCTCGAGCACGCCGCCGATGCCCACGCCGCCGGCCAGGTGCACGTTCTTGCCGATCTGGGCGCAAGAGCCGACGGTGGCCCACGTGTCGACCATGGTGCCAGTGCCCACGTAGGCGCCGATGTTCACGTAGCCGGGCATCAAGATCGCGCCGGGCTCCAAGAAGCTGCCGTAGCGCGCCACGCCGGGCGGCACCACGCGCACGCCCTGGGCGAGCAGGTTGTGCTTAGTGGGGATCTTGTCGTGGAATTCCAGCGCGCCGGCTTCCAGCTGTCGCAGCGGCGAAAGCGCAAAGTACAGCAGGATGGCTTCTTTGACCCAGGCGTTGACCTGCCACTGCTGCGAGCCGTCTTCTTGAGCGATCGGCTCGGCGACGCGCAGCTGGCCGTGATCGAGCAGCCCGATCGTCTCCAAGACGGCGTCGGCGTGGCGGCGATCGTGCAACAGGTTGCGGTCGGCGAAAGCTTCGCTGACCAGGTGGGCAAGCTGGGTGTGCGACATGGCAGCCTTGCGGCCGCCCGGGGCACGCGCGGCCCGTGAATTGGAGGGGAGTTAGGGCGCGGCGGGAGCGGGCGCGGCCGGAGCAGCCGGGGCGGGAACGGCCGGAGCCGGAGCCGCGGGCGCAGCCGGAGCCGCCGGCGCGGGGGCCGCAGGAGCCGCCGGAGCCGCGTTATCGCCAGCCTTTGCGGGGGCTTTGTCGATGGGCTTGCCAGCCGGAGCGGCCTTGGGCGTCAGCACGCTCTGGGCCGCACCTTCGACCGACGAGCGATCCGAACCGGCGCGGGCCAGGACGATCGACAGCACCATGAACGAGGCCGCCGCGATCGTGGTGGCCTTGGACAACACCGTCGAAGCGCCGCGGCCGCCAAAGACTGAACCCGTGGACGAGCCGGCGCCGAACACGCCGCCACCACCGCCGCGGCGACCGACCTGCCCGGGCTGCAGCAGCACCACGACCACTAGGAACAGGCACACGATGACGTACAGAGCGACGGCGAGCGAGTAAAGCACTTGAATTCTCCAAATTTGCCGGCCAGGGGCCACCGCTGGGCGGGCACCCGGGGGGCCAAACCTTACAGGGTTATGGCGAAAACCTCAAGGGTGTCCCGGTCTACTTGGCGCGGACGATGGCCGCAAACTCCTCGGCCTGCAGCGAGGCGCCGCCCACCAGCAGACCATCCACGTCGGGCTGAGCCATCAAACCCGCCGCGGTGCTCGACTTCACCGAGCCGCCGTACTGGATGCGCAGCTTGCCGGCAAAGTCCATGCCCAGCAGATCGCCCACGCGCTCGCGAATGTCGGCATGGACCTCCTGGGCCTGCTCGGGGCTGGCCACCAAGCCCGTGCCGATCGCCCACACCGGCTCGTAGGCCACCACCAGGTGCTCCAGGTCACCGCGCGACAGGCCCGACAGCGCCGTGCGCAGTTGGCGCCCACACACGGCAAACGTCTGACCCGCCTGGCGTTCTTGCAGGGTCTCTCCCACGCACAGCACCGGCTTGAGTCCGGCGTGCAGCGCAGCCCGCAGCTTCTTGGCGATGATCTCGTCGCTTTCGCCAAACACGTGGCGCCGTTCGCTGTGGCCGATCAGCACCCACTTGCAGCCCACCGAGGTGAGCATCGACGCCGAGACGGCACCGGTGAAGGCGCCCTTGCCTTCGTACCACAAGTCTTGGGCGCCCAGGCCGATCGGGCTGTCGCCCAACCGGCTGGCTACGGCCTGCAAGTACGGGAAAGGCGGAAAGATCAGCGTCTGGGCGCCCGGGTAGCTGCCCAGGCGGTGGCGCACTTCGCTGGCCAGGGCTTCGGCTTCGCCAAGCGTCAAGTTCATCTTCCAATTGCCGCCGACGACCGGGGTACGAGACATGGCAACTCCTTATGGAAACAGCAAGAAATTAACGACGACCGCCGCGCAACGCCTGCACGCCCGGCATCGGCTGACCCGACAGGTACTCCAGACTGGCGCCACCGCCCGTCGAGATGTGGCGAATCATGGGCGTGACACCGGCTTTCTGCACGGCCGCAACCGAGTCCCCGCCGCCCACCACGCTATAGGCGGTCGAGTGCGCCACGGCTTGGGCCACCGCCATGGTGCCGGCCGCAAAGGCGTCCATCTCAAAGATGCCCATCGGCCCGTTCCACAGCACCGTGCGCGGCGGCTGCGGCAGCGACGGGTGCGTGCCGGCCAGCAATTGCTCAAAGAGGCGGGTCGTCTCGGGGCCGATATCCACCGCGATGTCATCGGCTTGCAGCTCACCGTTCTTCTTGATCGTCCGCGGCGCGTCCGGCTTGATCTCTTTGACGACGACGTGATCGACCGGGAGCAACACGGGTAGACCCTTTTCGTCGCAGCGACCGAGCAGGTGCTTGGCCAAGCCCAGGTGATCCTTCTCGACCAAGGACTTGCCCATGTCGAAGCCCTGCGCCGTCAAGAACGTGTAGGCCATCGCGCCACCGATCACCAGCCCCTGCACCAACGGCAACAGCGACTCGATGACCTCGATCTTGTCCGACACTTTGGCACCGCCGAGCAGCGCCACGTAGGGTGCCTCGGGGCTCGACATCAGCTTGCCCAAGACCTCCAACTCGCGCTCGAGCAGCAGTCCAGCGCCGCGCACCGGCACCAGTTTGGGCAGCGCCGACACCGAGGCGTGGGCCCGGTGCACGCAGCCAAAGGCGTCGCAGATGTACACGTCACACAAATCCGCAAGCTTGCGGGCAAAATCTTCGCTATTGGCCTCTTCGCCGTCGTGGTAGCGCAGGTTTTCGAGCAACACGATCTGCCCCGGCCGCTGGTTCGCGATCAGGTGGATAGCGGCGTCGCCGATGCAGTCGTCGGGCATCAGGACTTCGCAGCTCAGCAGCTCGGCCAGCCGGCGGCCTACCGGCTCAAGCGAATATTTGGCGCTTTTCTTGCCCTTGGGCCGGCCCAGGTGCGAGCACAGGATCAGGCGAGCCTCGGCCTTGCGGATGAGCTCGATGGTCGGCAGGGTGGCGCGGATCCGCGAATCGTCGCCGATACCGCCCTGGTCGTCGACCGGCACGTTGAAGTCCGCGCGCAGCAGCACGCGCTTGTTCTGCAGGTGCAGGTCGCGAACAGACATGATATTCAAGGACTTGAGCAGAGCTGCAGCTTCCATGACTCCTCGCGGGTTGCGGGGCCCTACCGACACCAGATCGGGACTCGGAAGGGCACCGCGAGCAGGGCCCGCAGGCCCCAAAAGAAAAGTCGACCGAAATTCGACCGTCGGCGCCGCCTACAGCGACGCGTAGTGGCGGGCCAGGGCGTACAGCCGCGAGGTGTAACCCCATTCGTTGTCGTACCAAGCGACGACCTTGACCAGCTTGCCGTTCTGGACATGGGTCAGCGACGGATCGAACACCGAGCCCGCTTCATCGCCCAGCAAGTCGCTGGACACGACCAATTGGTCCTCGACGCGGAACGTGCCGGGCAGGTAGGCCGCGGCGGCGGCGCGCATGATGGCGTTGACTTCGTCGGCGCTGGTGTCGCGGCGCACTTGGCACACCAGATCGACCAGCGACACGTCCTGCACGGGCACGCGCACGGATACCCCGTGCAAACAGCCTTGCAGTTCGGGTACCACCAGACCAATCGCCTTGGCCGCGCCAGTGGTGGTGGGCACGATGTTCGCCGCCGCGCTGCGCCCCCGCCGCCATTCCTTCTTGTGCGGGGTGTCGACCAGCGCTTGGTCGCCGGTGTAGGCGTGCACGGTCGACATCACCCCCGCCTGGATTCCAACCGCGCGGTGCAGCGCTTTGGCCATCGGTGCCAGGCAGGTGGTCGTGCACGACGCGGCAGAGACAAGGGTGTGCTCGGGCCGCAGCAACTCGCAATTGATGCCGCGAATCACGGTGACGTCGGGCGCCTCGTCGCCCGTTTCGCCCGGGGCCGACAAGAGGACTTTCTTGGCGCCCGCGGCCAGGTGCTTTTGGGCCTCGCTGCGCTTGCGGAATTTGCCCGTCGACTCGATGACCACGTCCACGCCCAGTTGGCCCCAAGGCAGCCTGCTGGGATCGGGTTGGGCCACCAATTGGATCGTCTGTTGGCCCGCTTTCAGCGTGGCGCCGTCCAAGGCCAGTTCGCCGGCAAAACGACTATGGGCCGAGTCGTAGCGCATCAGATAGGCCAGCGCGCCGGGATCGGTCAGATCGTTGGCGGCCACCAAGTCAAACGGGCAGTCGGGGTCTAGGGCGGCGATGCGGGCAAAGGCCCGCCCAATGCGGCCAAAGCCGTTGATCGCGATGCGGGGTCGACGTGCGGACATTGAACTCCGGGTTCCAAGGGCGAACGGGTGACTGGGGTCGGCGGCGCGGCGCAACCGCTGCGGCCGTGTGCCTGGCAAGCCGCTCGACTGGGGCGCGCTGAATCGGGTGTTGCCCGCAAGAAGGCAGCTTTCGGTCCCTCCGGGGCAGCGGCGGCGCGGTGGCCAGCCGTTCCGGGTGCAAAAGGATAGGTTCGCGCCCAGTTTGCGTCAACGAAGCGGCGGGAACGGTCGCCGGCTGGCTGCCACAGGTTCGCAACAGTCGTTCGGCGGGTGCGCAGCCTCAACGGCGCGTTTGCGACAAGGCCTCCAGCAGAGCGGCCAACTGCGAGGCCATCGACGCCACGTGCCGCAGCGCCGTCGCCAGGGCCACCATCATCAGCGCCACTGCCAGACCGACCAACTCGGCGACAAGGGCCGCGGCGGCGCCCAGCAGCGTGTTGCCCGAACTGACCAGCAGCGCCACCAAGCTGGCGATCAGAAAGCCCGCCGCGGCAGTACCCACGACGCTGGCCGCAATCTCCAAATAGCGCGCGTAGGTATCCAGCGAGCCCATCTGGGCGCGATGGGCGGCCATCAGCCCCACCATGGCGCCAGCGTCCAGCGGCAGCGGGCTGGGCGGCGGCAACACGGTCGACGGGCGCTGCGCCGCGACGGGCGGCACGGTAGCGACCTTGCGAATTGGCGCGCGTTGGGCTGGCGGGGGACTAGGTACGGCGGCCGGCGCCGAGGTGCGCGGCGGCGCCATGTTGTGGATGGTGGCGCGTTTGGGCTCGCCGGCCTGGCCGGTATCGTAGACTTGGATGACGTCGGAGCCTTCGCGGTTGGGCTCCACGCCGCCGCTGGTCGGCCGCACGGGGCGCACTAGGCCTGGGTCGGCCTGGCGGCTGGCACCCGGCAGCTTGGGCGGCTGTTCGTAGCCCTGGGGCAAAAGGGTCGGACGCTGCCGCTCGGGGGCCGGCACCATGGTCCGGCGCGGACCGGGCGGCAAAGGCGGCACGTCGTCCATCGAGGCCACGGAAAACTGAGTGTGGGTGCTGGGGCGCTGGGCCTGGAACGGTGGAGCCTCCAGCTCGGGCGGCAGCTCGTCGCTGGCCAGGCCGGCGTCATGCGCCTGGCCTGGGAATCCCGACCCCGGATGCAGGCGGGTCGCTTCGTCGTGCGGTTGCTGCGCCATGCTTGCCTCCCGTCGCCCCTGCGACGGCCCCGCGACGATTGTGAACTAGACCGGCCCTGCCGACAAATGCCCGCAGCTACGCTCCCATCCCGGATCGCTGGTCGCGCGCTGCGGTCGCCGGCGTCACGGTCCGGGCTTGGCCTCGGCCGGCCCTCCAGCCGGGGTCGCGGGCGTGGCCGTGAACTGGCGCGGCCCGTCGCGCAGCAGCACGATGTTGCGGAACTGCACCTTGGCCCGGTACAGGTACAGGCCAAACAGCGAATAACGGTCGCGATCGACGCGCGTCTGCAGCACCTGCCGCCCGCCCACGGTCAACCGCAGCACGCGATCGCTCACCGCCACCCGCACATGCACCCACTCGCCCTGCGGCACATCGGCGTAGGCCTGGATGACGGGCTCGATCTGGCTGGCCGACCACGCCCGCCGCACCATCACCACGTCGCGAGCGACTTCGATCAGATAGTAGTACGGGTATTCGCCGTGGAAATTGTTGCCCAGGATCAAGCCGGCGGTGCCGCGCTGCAGCTTGACGTCCAGCTCGTAGGCAAAATCGGTGACCGGCAGCTCGCTTTTGATCAGGTAGTTGTAGTTGCGATCGCCTTGGCCGCTGATCTCGCCGCCGCCCGCGCGCCAATGGCCACCTTCGTGGATGGTCCAATCGTCGATGGTGTCGCCCGAAAACAGCGCCTGTGCGCCCGGCTCGGTGCGCGTCAGGTTGTAAATGTGCGATTTCCAGGCCTCGGACAAGCCGGCAGTGTCGTCGCCAAAACACGCCTTGAAGGCCTGCAAGCCATCTTCGCCATTGCGAATTTGCCGGAAGAACTGCGCCACCTTGGGCCGCGTGGTCGGCGACGCCAGCAAGAACTGCAGCAGCCCCCACGATTCGGCGTAGTAGATGTTCATCGACGAGCCCGAGAACCGCTCGGCCGGTGCCCGCAGCAGGGCCGGGATGTCGATGAAAACGCGGTTGTTCATCGCGTTGGCTAGGTAGGCGAGCTTGCCCTTGTTCAGCGCCGGAATGTGCACCTGCCCGCCCAGCAGCTCGAACGAGCCCAGGTACTCGCTGATGCCTTCGTCGAACCAAATCGGCCAGTTGCGCTTGGTGTAGCGGGTAAAATGGTGGTCCTGGAACAGCTCGCCCATCATCGCGTGGACCAACTCGTGGAAATACAGTTGCATCGAGTTGTTGTAGCGATAGGTCACCACGGTGCGCAGGCCGCCGTCGTAGAAACCGCCGTTGTTTACCAGCCCCGGGGCGTGCTCGCGTGCGTAGTCTTGGTAGCGCTCTTGGCTCTCAAATACATAGATTTGGACGGGCTTTGGCTTGCTTTCTACCTGCAGAACCCGCGCCATTTCGGCGTGGGCTTGGCTCAAGAAATGGTCCAGGCGCACAAGCAGCTCGGTGGCGTACTCGGACTTGGTATCGGTCCACAACACGACGGAATCGCCGTCGTAGCGCTTGAGCGGCGCTCGCGGCCGCCCGGCCTCACTCTCGAACGGCGCGGGCTGGCCGGTACCCGCGGGGAACGCGCTCTCGCCATCGCGCTCGTTGCTTTCGCCAGCCGGCGGCCAAACCCCGTAGTCGGTGCTGGCATCGCCGCGCGCTTGCAGGTCGCCTTGGGCATCCAGTCGCTGCAACTCGGGCAGCTCGAAAGAGCTTTGCGCCAACCACGCTTCGGCAGGGGTCGGCGCGGCCAAGGTCGTCTGCACCTGCGCCGGCTCGCCCACAAGGGCGCGAGCGCGCCGGTCGATGGTCTGCAGGTCCAAGTCGCGGTGTGCAAGGTCGGCGGGACCCGGCCCCAATTGCGCCCAACCCACGGCCAAGACCGCGCCGAGGCAGGTGGCGATCAAGATGGCGGGCAGCCAGCTACCCAGCAGCGAACCAGCCGAGACGGTTGGCAATTCGTGGCCATTGCCCGCGGCACCCACAGGTTGGGGTGCGGCGGCGGGCTTGGACTCGCGCGAATGCGGCAATCGTCCTCCAGGCGGCAGTGCAGAGGTGGGGGCAGCGGCGTGGGGGCAAACGGCAACCGCGCCGGCAGGCCCCTGCCCTAGCCCTTCAGTGTAGGGACGCCGATGGGGGTGGTCAACGCCAATTGCCCGCGCTCGTGCTGTGGTCAGTTCGACTCTGAGTTCTTGATTTTCTTGCGCTTACGCACCGAAGCGGCTGGCGGTGGCGGCGGCGCCTCGGCCGCGGTCGGTGCGTTGGCCTCAGCCGTGGCCTGGCCGGGCTGCGCGGCAGCCAGCTCCTCCAACTGCCGAAAAAGCTGTTCGAGATCACCGGGATGGTAGCCCTGCACCAGCGCAACCGCCGGGAAGCCGACCTGCTCGATCTCGCGGAGTACCGCCGTGAGCGTGGGCGCCAGCAAGCCAGCCCGCAAGTGCTCCCATGGCAAGGACAAATAGAAGGCGAGCTCGGGCGGCGGCCCCGGATAGAACAGCATCTGCCCCAGCCGCAGGTCGCGATTGGCGCGGTCGATGGCCGCCAGAGCCAGCCGCTGCTGGTCCATGCCGCGACAAAGCACCGCGGTGACAGCCAGTTGCAGGCCCTCGCCGCGCTGCACCACGCCCACTCCGACGCTGGCGTTGCGGACGCGCAAACTATAGCCGACCAGCCCGGCCTCCGGATGGATGTTGGGCTCGGCCTCAAAGCCAATTTCCTGCAATTGCTGGCGAAGAACCACCCAAGCCGCTGACGGCGCCGGGCTGGGCACCTCGATCGCCAGTCCGTCGGCCGGCCAGTCACCGCCCCAAGGCGGATCGTAATTCAGCTCGTCGATCACGGCGCCTCCGGAGTGGGCCGGTTCGGCTTGCGCCGCCGCCGCGGGAGCAGCCCTTTGGGGGCCCGCCCCCGCTCGGCCAACCAACGGACCCAGGACTCAGAGCGAGTTTTTAAAGTGATTTCAATACCATGACTGAGTGCGTCGTCGTGGAATCGCTGCCACAGGCGCGCAAATCCGGCCTGGTCCAGGCCCGCCGCCGGCACATCGTAGCTGCAGGCCAGCCGTAACGGGTGCTGCTTGCGAAACCAACGCCCGGTCTCGATCTGCAGGTTGGCGTGGGCGAGCAAAGGCAGCACGGCCGCCGGGCGCTGGGGCGCCACACAAAACGTGCTGTGCAAGTTCAGCCAGACCAGCCCGTGCGCCTCGCGGAGTTCGGCCGATTGCAGGTGGGTGCGGTACCACGCGATCACGGCCGTCGGCGCCGCCAGCGGCCCCAGGCTCTGCACGTGGTGAGCGCCAAGCTGGTCCACCCAGGCCCGAATCTGCGCCAGCGTGGGCGGCTCGCCTGGCGCAACCAGGCCCCCATTCTCTGGATTTTCTTGCTGCACGCGTTGCCCTAGCCCAGGTGACCCCCCGGATCCGCGGCGCAAGATAGCACCAAATCGGCCTGGGTCGAACCAGGGTCGCCGGTCTGCCCAACCGGCGCCCCGGCGCTCTGGGACTTGACAGACGGGTTGTGCGACCTTGCTTGCCGCCTGCGTGGCGAGCGTAGTTCTAGTCCTATGTTCGCAGCGCTTCGTGCCCGTCCCCTCGCTCCGGAGATCCATGTCGAAACGCGACTATTACGAAGTGCTGGGCGTAGCCCGCGACGCTGGCGACGCCGACATCAAGAAGGCCTTCCGTGCCGCGGCCATGAAGTTTCACCCTGACCGCAACCCCGGCGACAAGGCGGCGGAAGAGTCGTTCAAGGAGGCGGCCGAGGCCTACGACGTCCTTTCGGATGCCGACAAGCGCGCGCGCTACGACCGCTACGGGCACCAGGGCGTGCAGGGCGCGGCGGGCGGCGGCCAGTACGGCAACATGGACGACCTGTTCTCGCACTTTGGCGACATCTTTGGCGATATCTTTGGTGGCGGTGGCCGCGGTGGTCGGCAGCGAGCCAGCCGGGGCGCCGATTTGCGCTACGACCTGGGCATCTCTTTGGAAGAGGCCTTCAGTGGCGTGCGCAAAGAACTCACCATCCCGCGCGTCGAGCCGTGCGAGACCTGTCACGGCTCGGGAGCCAAGTCGGGCACCGCGCCCGAACAGTGCAGCAAGTGCCACGGCCGCGGTCAGGTCAGCACACGCCAAGGTCCCTTCATGTTTGCGGTTTCGTGCCCGAGCTGCGGCGGTCAGGGCACCACCATCAAGCCGGCCAACCGCTGCACCGCCTGTGGCGGCTCGGGCAGCACGCGGGTCGAGCGCAAGGTGGGGGTCAAGGTCCCGCCCGGCGTCGACACCGGCACGCGGCTGCGCGTGGGGGGCGAAGGTGAGCGCGGCGCAGCGGGCCAGCCCGCGGGCGACCTCTACGTGGTGCTGCAGGTGGCCGGGCACGAGGTTTTCCAACGCCAAGACGACGACTTGCATTGCGAAGTCGAGGTGGACGTGCCCACCGCCGTGCTGGGCGGCCTTGTCGAGGTCCCGCTCATCGACGGCACCGGCGAAAAGGTCAAGCTGCCCGCGGGAGTACAGCCTGGCGAGCGCGTGCGCCTGCGCGGCAAGGGCATCCCGCACCTGTCGGGGAGCGGTCGCGGCGATCAGATCGCCCACGTCAAGCTGGTCATTCCACGCCAACTTAGCAAAGAGCAAAAGGAACTGTACGAGCGGCTGGCGGGCCTCAGCGCCGGCGCCTGAGCACGGTCGATCGCGCCCTGGGGCGGCGGCACCCCGGTCAATCCCAGGACTCTTGACGGCGAAGCGCGACATTGTGCGAACCGTGGCATACTTTGGGCCCAGCGGCGGCGCACGCTGCGGAGAATCCCATGCCGGCTCACACCCCACCCCAGTCGAGTTCGCCTACGCCAGTTGCTGGCCAGCGCGTGCAGCAAGCCAACGTTGCCAGCGGGGTGCGCCAGCGGCCGCAAGACGCCGGCGGTGGCGGCAGCCAAGCGACAACCCAAGCGCAAGGGGCGGGCGGGCAGCAGCCGCAGCGGCCGGGTGCGCCGGGGGGCGGTGCGCTGCGCCAGCCGCTGTTCAGCGGCGACCACGTGCTCGAAACCGTGGCCACGGGTCAGGTGTACTTGAACCCAGGCGCTCAGGGTCCGGCGATCCGCGCCATTCAACAGTTCTTGATGGCCCAGGGGTTGGACGTTGGTCCCGCGGGCGCCGATGGCCAGTGGGGGCCGCGCACCACTAAGGCGCTCAAGGCCTGGCAAGCGACCCACGGCGTGCCGGCAACCGGCGTCTTTGGTCATTTGACGCTGGCGGCCATGGACCAAGAGCCGGCGGTCACCTCGGCGCCGACGACGGCGACTCAAGGCGCGGTGGATCGGCCGGCTGGCCAGCGTCGCGCGCCCAGCTCGACCACGCCCCCCGAAGGTCAGACGCAAGCACAGGCCCAAGGTGGCAATTCGTCGCGCGAAGGTCCGGCTGGCAGCAAGAACGGCGGCTTGCCGGACGACTTCCAAAAGGTGTGGGACGCCCACCCGCACAACTACCAAGAGGATGCCGGCAAGAACAAGTCCAGCGCCGACCTGCTGGTTCAGCAAGGCTGGAGCCCGGACGCGTACAGCAACACCTGCGCGATCCGTCTGTCGATCATGCTCAACACGCTGGGCGGCGATCTGAAGATCACCAAGGAAAAGGCCAAGGCGGCCGGCCTGGATCCGGGCCGCATCCCCTACAGCAAGAAGACGGGCTGGTTCTACATTCTGTCCGCCAAGGAAATGTGGACCTACCTGACCAAGTATGCCGGCCAGCCGCACCAGCAGTGGCCCAATGGCAAGCGCTTCAAGACGTCAGACGAGTTCCAGACCACCTTTGACCGCGACATCGAGCCCGTGGTCGCCGGCAAGCGCGGCATCGTGGCCTTCGACAAGATCTTCGGTTTCTCGGGCACCGGCCACGTCGACGTGTTCGATGGCACCCACCTGTCTGACGCGCCCAACTGGTACCCCAGCGAGTCGCTGAAAGTCTGGTACATTTAGAACTTCTTGACCATTCGCCACTTCGACGGTCCCCGGTTGCGCTGCCCACGGATGGGACGGGCACGTGCGACCGGGTCTCGCGCGATTGCGGATTTCGCATCATCTGCTACGGTGTGAGCGATGACGCCGTCCACCGAGTTGGTCGGGCGGCTTTGTCGTGTTGCCCACTGCCGGGCTCCCAGGCCGCCGGTTGGCCAGCCCAAGGGCCGGCGGCGCGCCGTAGTTGCCGAGGTTCAAGCCCATGAGTGACGATACCCCCGTCCGAACGCGCCCTTCGCAGTACCTGCCCGCCGTCGCCAAAGGCATGGGCGACATGCTCCTGCGCGAGCGGGTCGTGTCGGTCGAACAGCTGAAGAACGCGGCGGCCGAAGCGGCCAAGACCGGCAAGCACCTGGGTTCGGCGCTGCAGGCGCTGGGCTACGTCGACAAGTCGCAGATGGTCGACTTCTTGTCGCGGCAGTACCAGGTGCCGTCGATCGACCTGAATCAAGTCGAGATTGCCCCGGACGTGACGCGGTTGGTACCGCGCGAACTGTGCGAACGGCACCAGCTTTTGCCGATCGCCGTGCACGGGACGACGCTGGTGGTGGCACTGACCGACCCGGGCAATTACCACGCGATCGACGACCTGAAGTTCAAGACGGGCCTGAACGTCGAGATCGTGGTGGCGCCCGAAGACGACATCACCAAGGTCCGCGGCAAGCTGTACGGCTCGGTCGATCAGCTGCAGATCTTCGAGGAGATGAGCGAAACCCTCGAAATCATGACGGATGAAGACAACGTCAACACCGAGGAGCTCAAGCAATCGTCCGAAGAGGCGCCGGTCGTCAAGCTGGTGAACCTGATCCTGATCGACGCGATCAAGCGCCGCGCCTCGGACATCCACATCGAGTCGTACGAAAAGGCCTTCCGCGTGCGCTACCGCGTGGACGGCGTGCTGCACGAGATCATGCGGCCGCCGCTCAAGCTGCGCAACGCGATCGTCAGCCGTATCAAGATCATGAGCCAGCTCGACATCGCCGAGCGCCGCTTGCCGCAAGACGGCCGTATCAAGCTCAAGCTGGCCGACGGCAAGGAGTGCGACTTCCGCGTGTCGGTGCTGCCGTGCCTGTTTGGCGAAAAAGTCGTCATGCGTCTGCTGGACAAGGCCAACCTGCAGACCGACATGACCAAGCTGGGCTTTGACCAAACCGAGCTGGACAAGTTCAAGCACGCCATTCACCAGCCGTTTGGCATGGTGCTGGTGACGGGGCCCACGGGTTCGGGCAAGACCACGACGCTCTACTCGGCGCTGACCGAGCTGAACAAGGTGAGCGAGAACTGCTCGACCGCCGAAGATCCCGTGGAATTCAACCTGGAAGGCATCAACCAGGTGCAGATGAACGACGCCATCGGCCTGACGTTCGCCTCGGTGCTTCGCTCGTTCTTGCGGCAAGACCCGGATGTGCTCATGGTCGGCGAGATCCGTGACTTCGAGACGGCCGAAATCGGCATCAAGGCCGCGCTCACCGGCCACATGGTGCTGTCGACCCTGCACACCAACGACGCGCCGTCGACGATTTCGCGTCTGCTGAACATGGGCGTGGAACCGTTCATGGTGACAGCCGCGCTCAACCTCATCGCCGCCCAGCGTCTGGTGCGCCGCATCTGCCCGGAGTGCAAGGCGCCCTTTGCGCCCGACCGGCGCGCCTGCCTGGACGCCGGCATGTCGGAAGAAGATTACGACAAGGGTGGTTTCATGAAGGGAGTCGGCTGCAAGACCTGCAACGACTCGGGGTACAAGGGCCGCGTCGCCATCTACGAGATCATGCCCATGAGCGACAACTTGCGCGAGGCGGTGTTGCAGGGCAGCTCGTCCGGCGAGCTCAAGCGAGTGGCCATCGAGGACGGCCTGCAGACGTTGCGCATGTCGGCGCTGAACAAGCTGCGGCAAGGCCTGACGACGTTGGAAGAAGTGCTGCGCGTGACCCGCAACGACTAGTGGCTTTCTGGCGAAAGAGTAGGGGTGCACGATGGCGATGTGGCAATGGGAAGGGACGAGCACCGAAGGCGATTTTCGCCGCGGTGAGGTCGATGCTGCCGACAAAGCCGATGCCAAAGCCAAGCTCAAGCAGCAAGGCGTCAACGTCATCAAGCTCAAGCGCAAGCAGCTGGAGATCGACCTCACGATCCCGGGACTGGGCGCCAGTGTACCCACCAAAAACATGGTGATTTTTACCCGGCAGATGGCGACGATGATCGACGCGGGTCTGCCGCTGGTGCAGGCGCTGGATCTGGTGGGCAACTCAGAGCCCAACCCGCAGCTGAAGAAGACCATCCTGGGCGTGAAGGCGTCGGTGGAAGGCGGCTCGTCGTTTTCGGACGCCCTGAAGAAGTATCCCAAGGTTTTTGAGGAGTTGTACGTCAACCTGGTCCAGGCCGGCGAGATGGGCGGCATCTTGGACACCATCATGAACCGCTTGGCCGAGTACATCGAAAAGGCCGCCGAGACCCAAAAGAAGATCAAAGGCGCCATGAAGTACCCGCTGACGGTGCTCTCGGTGTCGCTGCTCATCACCGTGGGCCTGCTGTGGAAGGTGGTGCCCAGCTTTGCGTCCACGTTCCAGTCGATGGGCGCCAAACTGCCGGGCATCACCCAGACGGTGGTCGATATCTCGGACGGGTTTATGGCCAAGGCGCCGTTTCTGGGCGCCGGTCTGGCGGCGCTGGTCGTGGCGTACAAGCTGGCGATGAAGACCAAGCAGGGCCCGTACGTCCGCGACTGGTTGTTGTTCCACGGGCCGATCATCGGCAACGTGGTGCAAAAGGGCGCGGTGGCCAAGTTCACCCGCACCTTGGGCACGTTGGTGGCCGCCGGTGTGCCGATCATCGAGGCGCTGGCGATCGTGGGCAAGACCTCGGGCAACCTGGTGGTCGAGCGCGGCGTGGACTACACGCGCAACAAGATCATGGAAGGCCGCAACGTGACGGGCCCGCTGATGGAGACGCAGATCTTCCCGGTGATGGTGGTGCAGATGATCGCGGTGGGCGAGGCCACTGGCGCCATGGACGTGATGCTGGGCAAGATCGCCGACTTCTACGACTCGGAAGTGGACGAAGCCATCGATGGCATGACGTCGATGATGGAACCGCTCATCATGCTTATCTTGGGCGGCATCGTCGGTACCATCATGATCGCCCTTTATGCGCCAATCTTCACGATGGGCGACAACGTGAAGTAAGCGGCCATGGCCCATCCGGAACAGGCCGGCGTTGGCGACTTGCCGTTGACGGACGACACGCTGGTCGACCGCCTGAAATGGACAACCCTGGCGCGCGTGCTGGTGATCACCGGGGTGTTGGCCTTTGCCGTGGCCGTCGACCTGGGCATGGCGCCGCAGAAGGCCACCGCGGCGCCCGAGACCCTGCTCTACCAACTGGCCGCCGTGGCCTATGGCGTCAGTTTCCTTTTACTGCTGCTGGCGCAGTTGGGCCACAATCACAATTCGTTTCTAGTTCGCTTGACGTGGACCTCGGTTCTGCTGGACGAGGTACTAGCGCTGTTCTTGGTGCACGCCACCGGCGGCATGCAGAGCTTGTTCCTGTTCGGCCTGCCGCTGGCCGTGCTGAACGCCGCGATCCTGCTGAACCGTGTGGGCTCGCTCTTGTCGGCCACGGCGATCGGCGTGGGTATGGTGGCGATGTCGCTGGACGAGGTGGGCTGGATCGAGCTGCCGCGGCTGCGCGTGGCGTATCTGTCGGCGCTGCCTGCGGTCAAGACCCCCACGCCGTTCGAGATTGCCAGCAACCTGGCGCTCCAGATCGCCGCCGCCTATGCCACGTCCGTGCTGGCGTCGCACCTAGTGCGCGAGCTGGAACGAGCCCGCCGACGCGCCCAGCAACAGCGGAGTGAGCTGGCAAGTCTGCGCGTCCACTACGAAGACGTGGTCACCAGCTTGCCGGACGGGTTGGTCACAGTGGGACCCAACGGTTTGGTCACGGCGGCCAATCCGGCGGCCGAGATGATCCTGCGCCTCGAGCGGCAGCAACTGCTGGGCCGGCCCTTGGCGACAACCGTGCCCGAGATCGAGCAGGCCCTGGCGGGGCCGCCCGGCGAGTGGGAGCTGGCGCGCCCCGAGCCGCAGAACATTCACTCGACCCAGCAGATTGCCCGCAAATCCGCGGGTGGCAAGGCGCAAATGCTGGCCGTGCGCGTGGCACCGCTGCGCGATCCCGGCGGGAAATGGGGGCGGGTGCTGGTGCTGCGCGACGTGACCGAAGTGCGGGCCCGCGAAGAGGAACACCGCTCGCGCGAGCGCCTGGCCACGGTGGGTTCGCTGGCGTCGGCGGTGGCCCACGAGATTCGCAACCCGCTGGCGTCGATCTCGGGCGCCGTGCAAATGCTGCAGACGGCCAGCGGGCTGGACGAGAGCGAGCGCATGCTGATGGGGATCGTGGTGCGTGAAACCAGTCAGCTGAGTGAATGGATTGGCGAATTCTTGGATTTCGCCCGACCACGCCCTGTGCAGTTTGGCGAACTGGACTTGCTGAGTCTGGCCAGCGAGACGGTGCAGTCGTGCGTGCAAAGCCCTTCGGTGGCGGCGACGGGCGTGCAGGTGCCGCCGCCGCAAGCGTTGAGCAGCCCAGGCGCGAACTGGACTCTCGTCGGCGACGCCGCGCTGATCAGGCAGGTGATGTGGAACCTGCTGATCAACGCGACCCATGCCGTGCAAGAGGTGGAGCAACGCAGCGTGATGGTCAGCCTGCGCAGCGAGAGCGAGTGGCTGGAACTGGCGGTCGACGACAGCGGCCCAGGCATCGATCCCAGCGACAACGACCGCATTTTCGAGCCGTTCTATACGACCAAAGGCGCGCAGGGTACCGGCCTTGGCTTGGCCACGGTGGCGCGCCACGTCAAAGCCCACGACGGACGCGTGCGGGTCGAGCGTAGCCCCAGCTTGGGGGGTGCGCGGTTTGTCGTCGAACTGCCGCGCCGGCCGCCGGGGGCCCTGTTTGGCGACCGCCGTCGCTCGCAGATCCACCGGGTGAGCGATGCCAAGGCAGGTCTGCCGGCAACCCAGTCAACTGGCGACCTGGGGGTGAAACTGGCAGAATCGGCAGAGGTTGCTGAGTCAGCCGCAGGGGATTCGCCATGATCGCACCGCTCGCACGCCGCCCAACCTGCGCGGCATTTTGGCTCATGGTGCTCCTGCTCCTGGGCCAAGGCGGCTGCGTCGTCAACCCTGTGCCCACGCCGGGCACGAGTTCGGCCACCTCGCTTACGGCCGACAGCGGAACCACCGGGGCCGACACAGCCACTGGGGACATGGCCGGATCCGCAGAAGACACAGCGGCAGCCCCCAATTCGGACGCGGTGGACAGCTTTGTGCCGGCCACCAATACCCAAACCGGCGTGAGCGGCGAGTTTGGCGACCATCTGGCCATCTTTGATGCCCAGGTGCCCAGCAGCGGCGAGTTGGTGGTGCTGCTGCCCGACACCGGCATGCAACCCAAGGACTACAGCAAGATCCTGTGGACCGCTGCGCAGCGTGGCCACCGCGTCTTGGGCCTGGCCTACCCCGCCAATCCCAGCACGGCCAGCCTGTGCGGCCAAAGCAGCACCTGCTACGAGTACGTACGCCACGAGGTGCTGGACGGCCAGGACCGCAGCGACAAAGTCAAAGTCGGTTTCAACAACTGCATCGAACAGCGCCTGGCGTTGGCGCTGCAGTGGCTGGCCAAGCACCGCCCGGGCCAGGGCTGGGGCAACTTTGTGGCGGGCAGCACGCCGCTTTGGCAAGACATTGTGATCGTCGGCCATGGCGAGGGCGCCGGCCACGCGGGCTTTATCGCCAAGGTGCGCAAAGTGTCGCGGGCGGTGCTGCTCCAAGGGCCGACCGATAGCACGGCCCAAGGTCCAGCGGCCTGGATCGCCAGCTCGGCGCAGACTCCCGCCAGCCAGTGGTTTGGTCTGGCCAACAAGACGGCAAGTGATTTCGATGTGATTTCGGCCAACTGGATTGCCCTGGGCCTGGGGACCAGCTGGTCGCCCGTGGCCGGCCTGGGCGCGTTTGGCAGCGCCCACGGCGTGGTAAGCGAGAGCGGCGTGGCGGCCGATGGCGAGCTGAAGATCGGCGGCGACGGCGACCCGTTGCCCTTCCCGGCCTGGTGGTACCTGTTTACGCCGTGACGACCGCCGCCGGCTTCGCCCCATGCCACGGAAAAATCGGCGTTGTTGGGGCCTGCACGGGAGGCGTGGCCGGATTCTTGCCCTGCGCAAAACGGGCGCAAGAAGCCGCGCCGGGGTCCACGTCCGTTGGGATTCGCGTCAGCGCATACGCTTGTGCATCATGTTCTGCTGGGCGCGCGCCATCTTGCGCATGTCTGGGTGCCCTTGCAGGACTTCGCCGGCGATCTGGCGCAGCTCGATGTGGATGCCCGGCCCGGGCTGGACAAAGCGCCCGAGCAGGTTCATGTCCATCTCCATCAAGGCCTTCATATCCTTTTTGGAGCGCTCTTTCTTGCCGGCGGCAAAGTTGGCGAACACGCTGGCGTACAGGAGCATCGGCTTCATTTGCTCCAGTTCGGGGTCGCTCGGCTTGAACTCCTCGAGCAAGGTCAGCGCCGCGTCGGCTTTGCCAGTGCGTGCGTAGGCTTCGGCGACCACGCTGGCCATCATCGCCCGCGCCGCCTTGGGGCCGCTGGCCGGCACGTTGATCTGGTCGGCCAGATCGCGGGCTTCACGGGTGCGGTTCTTGAGCAGCAGCAGTTGGGCGCGGAAGGTGCGGACTTGATCGGCCGCCTCGGCGGGGACCTTAGACAAGTCAATAGCTTGCAGGGTCTCCAGCGCCTTGTCCGGGTTCTCTTGCGCCTCGATCTGGGCCTTGGCGATCTGACCGATGGCGTCCGCGCCCTTGGGGTCTTGGGCGGCAAGCTGCTCAAGCGCGGCTTTGCGCGCCTCTGGTGAGCCCTGCGCCTGCTGCAGCAACTGCATCATCTTGGTCTGCTTCTGCGCCTGGCGCCAGGCCCAGAACAGCAAACCAGCCAACGCGGCGGTCAAAATGCCCACGCCAATCAAGACAATCTTGCTGCCCGTTATCGCGGCGGTCACCCACACCAGGGCGGTCACGCCAGCGACGGTCAGCAGCGCGCGCTTGTTCAGCAGCGGAAAACCGGCCTGCAGGGGGTCCATGCTCGGTTCGGCCATCGCGGCACCTCGGCTGCCAGGGACCGGCAGCGGGGGGCGAATCGTGCGGCAGTTTCACGGCCTGCGCAAGCGGGATCGCAACTGGGTCGCCGCCACAGCCAAGGTCGCGAGCAACAGCGGGTCGATGTAGCCGCGAAAGCGATAGTTTTCGCCATACTCCACGGCGTTGCCCAGCAGAGTGATCCACAGCGTGGTCCACGCGGCGGCCCGCCACAGCGCCCGTTGCGGGGCCGGCAGCTGGGCCACCGTGGTCGGCCGCAGTCGATCGACCAGCAGCGCCAGCGCCAGCAGCGCCCCGATCGCCAGCAGCAGCCAGACCTGGCCCACATCCAAAAGCAAATACTGATCCCAGCCATCGACCCACGGTCGGAGCACACGGCGGCCCTCGCCCAGGTTGGTATCCAAAGCCGCCGGGCGCAGCCACTGCAGCCACGCGGCGGCGTGGGCACGCAAGTAGGCGCCGGGATGCCGAAAAACCAGCCGTAGCGCGTCGCGCGCCATCGTCCGCGACAGCTCCAGGTAGGCGTAGTGGTTGAAGTTGGTCTCGCCGCTCGCTTTGTGGGCAGCGCTGAGCACGGCGATCGGCGCGAACTGGTCCGGCACCGGTGCAACCGGTCCGTAGCGCTCCAGCGGCTGGAACGGCCCCACCGCGGTCACCGGCGCCAGCCGTCTGGCAGCAACTTGAGTGTGCACCTCCGCGCCACTGAGCATGGTCTTGGTCAGGCGCTGAGCGCTCATCCCCGCCCACGAGCTGGAGGCAAATGTGCCAAACACCACCGCATTCTTGGCAAACGGCAGGGTTGCCAGCACCAGCGCCGCCGCCAACGCCCCAAGGAGGCGCCGACGTGGCAGCGACCGGTCCACGCCCACCAGCGCGAGCAGGCCAAGCAACCAAGCAAGATGAAAGGCACTTCGTAGCCAGACCAGACCCGCCGCCGCCAGGGCCAGCAGGATCAGGCGCGGCAAGTCGGGGCGGTGGGCCGCGGACGCCAGGCTCAAAACGAGTACCAGCACCACCAGCGTGACCGGCCCGTCGTAGAACAACCAGTGAATCGTCAGAGTGAAACCTGGGGATGCGAGCAGCAGGCTTGCGGCCAACGCGGCCCACCCGCGATCCGCGCCCAGTTCCACCGCGACGCGCCAGGTGAGCAGACCGATGGCCAGCCCGATCCCGTCAAACAGGCCGTGGACAACCGGCGCGCTGGGGTCGATCCCCAACTTCAGCAGCGACCCCAGGAACAGGTTCCACAGCGGCGGCTGGCTGTGCTGATACCACAAGCTCGGGCCCAGGTTGCGGCGCAGCTCGTCCAGATCGAGCGCCTGCCACATGCGGCCCAGGTCGACCTGCATGGCCAACCCCAAGTGATGCGCGGCCCACGTGCTCGCCAACCACACAGCGGCGACGAGCAGCGGTGGAGCCCACTTGCTGCCCTGCCCCGCGTGTCGCTGTCCGCTTTGCATCCCTTGCCTCGCGGAAAGCCTACCTGGGCGCACCGGCAGCGCAAGCCCGGCCCGGCAATGGCGCCGCAGGCCCTGTTGCGCTAGGCTTGCGCCCGCCGCTCCAGGTGGTGGAGGTGGCGTGCGGGTCGCGTGAGCCAGGTCTCTTCCCACTACAGCGTCGTGGTCATCGGCACGGATCTCGCCGGGCTGATCTACGGAGCGCTTTGCGCCAAGCGAGGTTACCGCGTGTTGGTCGTGGCGCACGGCAGCAGCGGCGCACTGTACGAGCACCAAGGCTACACGCTGTGCCGGCGCCTGGACTTGAATTACGCACTCAGCTCGCTGGCGGCGCGGCGGGTCTTTGACGAGCTGAGCCTGGGCCTGGAGCTGCGCAACCTGCCACGGCCGCTAGAGCCTTCGTTCCAGGTGGTGCTGCCCAAGGCGCGCATCAACGTGGGCACCGAGCCGCGCCTGCTCGAGCGCGAGCTGCGCCGCGAATTCCCCGGCCTCGACTCGGAGATCGGCGTGTTCTTCCGCCGTGTCAGCGAGATCGACGGCCAGGTCGACGAAGTGCTGAAGGTGCGCCCGGTGCTGCCGCCCACGGGTCTGGTCGAGACGTTCCGCTTCCGCTCGCTGGTCAAGAAATACCCGATCCTGGAAGACGAGTGGGCGCTGGAAGATCCGCTGGCGCGCTTTGCCCACGGCCACCCGTTCCGCGCGTTTGTGCAGGCGCCGTTTCGCTTCGTCTCAGGGATGGTACCGGCGCGGCCCTACCCGGCTACCTTCGTGCGCGCCGTCACCGAACTGTGGCGCGGCACCGCGGTTTTTGATCGCGGCCCCAACGCGCTGCGCGACTTGTTCTCGTCGATCATCCAGACCTCGGGCGACGTGCGGCCGCGGGCGGTGGTGTCGTCGATCCAGGTGCACCGCGGCAAGGCCCAAAGCGTGGTCCTGCGCGACCGCCGCGAAGTGATCAGCTGCGACATGGTGGTCTGCAACATGGACCCCAAACGCTTTGCAACGCTGATCCCACAAGAGCAGCAGAACGAGGAGTACCACCACGTCTTGCACACGCTGCAGCCGATCTGCCACACCTTTGTGGGCAATTTCGTGGTGCGCGCCCGCGCCGTGCCCGAGGCGATGGCGCGCCACGTGTTCGCCGTGGCCGATCTCAGCCAGTCGTTGGAAGAGGATAACCTGATCCACATCGCCCGCGACGCCGACATTGGGACCAGCGCCGACGATCGCGAAGTGCGCCTGATTTCGGCGGCGATGCGCGTGCCGATCAGCGTGGCCTCGGGCGGTGCGCCGGCCGCACGCATGCTGCTGGACCGCCTGCAAAAGCGCATCGAAGACACGCTGCCCTTCTTGGGCGAACACCTGTTGCACCGCCACACGCCGTGGCTGCAACGCGGCGAAGACGGCGCCGAAGACATCGACCCAGGTGAATTGCAGCCGGGCTACGGCGAGGCCATCGCCCACACCGTGGGCACCAGCCCGCTGGCGACCACGACCGGCTACAAGAACGTCCTCATCGGCGGGGACGCGAGCTTCTGCGGCTTGGGCGCCGAGGGGGCCTACCTGGCCGCCTGGAACCTATTGGCACACACCGTCGACCGCGTGCCGCTCAAGTCGGGGTTCTAGATCATGGCGGACTCTCTGTTGAATCAGGCTCGGTTGCGCACGGCTCGCTGGCCTTGGGCCAGGCTCCGGCTTGGCCACGCGATGGCGGTAGCGCTAGCCAGTCTGGCGGTGGGCGCGGTCCAGCCCAGCGCGCTCGCGGCCCCGCCCAAGCTGCGCTGCACTCTGGAAGAGTGTCAGCACCTGGCCAAGCGTCAGTCGCCGTTGCTGGCCGCCGCTCGGCTCGGCGTGCCCCAGTACGAGAGCAGGCTGCGCGAGGCTCAGTCGGCGTGGTACCCCAAGTTCGACATCAGCGCTTTTGGTACGGCCCTGCCCGAGCTGAAGCCGGGCCACGACGGCGCCACGCCGCTGCAAGACTACGACTTCACCAAGTTTGGGCCGCTGCTAGTCACCTCGGTGAGCATGGGCCAGACCTTGTTCACCTTTGGCAAGATCTCGACGCTCAAGGACATGGCGCGCCAGGGCGTGGACATCGCCCGCGTCACGATCCACATCGCCGAAGACGAGATGCGCTACCAGCTGGCCCGAGCGTGGTGGGGCCTGGTGCTGGTCGCCGAGCTGCGCGACCTGGTCGCCGACGGCAAGCGGCTGATGCAAGAACAGCGCGAGAAGATTGAAAAAGCCCGCGACGATGGCGACGCGAGCTTCAACCAGGCCGACCTGGCCAAGCTGAACGTGTTCTCGGCCGACATCGAAGAGAAAGTGCGGCAGTTCGAGCGATCGCGCGGTCAGGCCGAAGATGGCCTGCGCATGGCGCTGGGCGAATCGTCCGAATTGCCGGTGGAGGCGGCCGGCGATCTGACCCCCGTCGTGGTACCGACCGTGCCCATGGAGGCGATCGAGACCCTGGCGCTGGCCAACTCGCCGCGGTTGCTGGCCCAGCGCGGTGGCGTACAAGTTCGCTTGATGCAAGCCCAGTTGGCGCGAAACCAGTTCTTGCCGGATTTCGTGCTGGTGGCGCGCTATGCCTATACGTACGCCCCGACCCGGGCGGATACGCAGGACTCGTTGGCCACCAACCCCAACAATTCGGCCACGTCCGGCTTGGGCGTGGCGCTGCGCTGGAGCGTCGATCCGCTGCGGCAGCTCGAAAAGATCGATCAGGCGGATCTAGACGCCAAGCAGGCGGCGCTGCTCGAAAAAGGCGAGCAAGCCAAAGTGCGAATGGAAGTGCGGCAGATGTACCGCGAAATGGTCGACGCGCGCGCCATGATCGACGTGCAAGAGCGCGCCTACAAGTCGGCCCGCGGTTGGCTCTCGGCCGAGAATCAAGCCTACGAAGACGGCTTCCAAGAGTTTGCCGAGGTGCTGCGCGCCATGGAGGCCTACACGCGCCGGCGCATGGCCTACGCCGAGTCGATCTTCAACTACAACGTGGCGGTGGCGGCGCTGTCGCGGGCGGTCGGCATGGACCTGACCCAACTGGCGCAGCCCGGCCCCTGAATGAGTGAGCCCTCGCGGGCGTTGCATCGGCATGCGCCATGGCGGCGCAGGCGGGTTCAAGGAAGATCATGTCCCATTTGAGTAAGCTTGTTGTGGGTTGCCTGGTTGCGCTGTTTGCCGTGCCCGCCGCTGCGGCACCCAAGGCGGCCAAGCCAGCCAATCCGCCAGCCGCGGCCCCGGCCACCCCTGCCGCTCCGGCGCCGAGTGCGGGCCCCAAGAAGCCAGCCGGGGATCCGCAGAAATTCATCGCCGGGCTGTCGGCCAAGCTGGATCAGCAGTCCAAGGCGACCAGCGATGTTGCGGCGTTGCACAAGGCGATTGGCGACGAGCTCCACGGCGTCATCGACTTTGCCGAGATGGCCAAGCTGACCCTGCCCGGACAATGGGATGGCCTGCAGCCCGAGCAGCGGACCGAGTTCACCCAACTGCTGACGCGGATGGTGATCAACACCTACGTCAAGCGCTTCAAGCCCGGCACGCCCGTCGAGATCACGTACAAGCAGACCCGCAGCCTACCCGGCGGCCGCAGCGAGGTGCAGACGGTGCTCAAGGTCAAGACCACCAGCGCCGACGTGAACTACCAGTTGCTGCCGGGCGATGGCCGCTGGTGGGTGTTCGACATCGTGGTCGACGACGCCAGCCAGGTGCAGTCGTACCGGCAAAACTTTGCTAAGATCCTGGGCAAAGAGGGCTGGTCGGGCCTGATCGCGCGCATGAAGAAGGCCGCGGACAAGAAGACTTCGTGACCGCCGCTAGGGAGCGCATGAGCCTGCAACGCTTGTGGAAATGGATGGTAGCTGCCGGCGCCTGGTGCGTGCTGTGCGGCATGGGGCCCTACCGGCCGGCCGGCGCGGGGACCACCTCGTTGGGAACGGCCGATGCCCAGGTGGCCTCGGGCGTGGCCGGGGCAGCGCTGTACAGCAATCCGGCCGGCATGAGCCAGGTGCAACACTCGGTCTTCGAGGCGGGTTTCGCCCGCTCTGGCCAGGCGGGCTCGGGGGCGCCCTTTGTCAGCTACGTGGACTCGACCTCGGCCTGGGGCTTGGCGGCCGGCGTGGGCTATGCCAGCGAGCTCGGCTGGTCGACCGACGCCCCCAACCGCCGTGGCCACGACGTGCGCATGGGCCTGAGCATGGGCGGCCAAAGCGAGACCAGCCGGTTGCTGCTCGGCGCCTCGGCCCGCTACTTGAACCTCAGCCAAGGCAGCCACAGCGTAGACGGCTGGACGGGCGATCTGGGCGTGACGGTCGGGCTGCAGAGCGTGCGACTGGGCGCGGTCATCCACAACGGCCTGGCACTGGACCCGCGCGAGGCGCCGCGGCGGGTGGCCGTCGGCGCGGCCTTTGTGGGCTCGCAGCTGGTGGCCGAAGTGTCCGGATCGTGGGGCGTGGCCAACCGCGACGTGGCCTTGGCCGGCGATGCTGACGGCCAAAGTTACCGCGCTGGCGTGGGCTACCAGGTCGGCGCCGAGGGCCTGCAACTGCGCGCCGGCTATCAGTTCGATCAGATCGTGCGCGGCGCGGCCACCCACCACTGGGTCTGCGGCGGCCTGTCGTGGCGGACCACCAAGGTGGGCGTGGACTTGGGCGGCGGTGTGGACGCGGCGGGTGATCACGCGGCGATGGTCTCAGCCAGCGTGGTGCTGCTGGTGCCGTACGAAGTCTCGGAGTAGCCGATGCTGCGCAAGGCCGTGCCGCCGCGGCTCCTTTTGCTGCTGTTGGCCGCGTTGACGGCCGGGCTGCGCCTGCGCAATTTGTCCGATTTGCACTGGGGGGACCGCTGGTTCGCGGTCAGCGGCGACTCGTGGTACCACGTGCGGCGGATGCTGTGGCAGGCCCAAGGCCACGGGCCCCTGCACAAGGACGCCTGGGTCCACGTGCCGGTCGGCAACTGGGTCGTGTGGCCAGACGGGTTCGATGCTTTGTGCGCGGCGGCGGCGGCCGCGCTGGGCGGCGATCGCAACGCGGCGCTGTGGGCGGGCTATGGCCTGGTGACCGCTTGCGCGGTAGCCACCACGGTGGTGGCGGCTCAAGTGGCTGGCAAGCTGGCGAACGACGCGCACCGGCTGCGGGCGATGGCCGTGGCCGGGCTGCTCGTCGCCTGCCACCCAGGCCTGCACAATTACACGCAAGTCGGCAAGATCGACCACCACGCCGCCGAGCCGTTGGTCACCTTCGCGGCCCTGGCCGCGCTGCTCGCCGTGCAGAGGCCGGCCCGAATTGGGCAGCAGGCGTGGGCGATCGGCCTGGTGATGGCACCGTTGGTCCTGTGGCCGTCGTCGGCGCTGACCGTGGCCCTGCTGGCGGGGTGGGCTGGCGTCGCGCTCCTCGTCAGCGAAGCCGAGCAGCGGTGCGCGTTTTCGCGCCGGCTTGCGCTCGTTTTTGGCGCGGCCGGCGTACTGGCGGTGCCCCTGGCGTCGGCGTCGCCCCTGGGGCAAGGCGGCGCCGTGGTTGCCGAGGGCTTGTCGATGCTGCAGCCAGGGTTGCTGGCGATGGCGGCGGCGGCGCTGCTGGCGATGGGGATCCGGCCGCAGCCGGGCGGGCGGGGCCGGGCGTGGTCGGCCCTACAGGGACTGGCCGTGGCGGCGCTGGTTCTGGCTGTGTGGGGGCCCGGGCGGCAGGCGCTGTTCGGCGGGGGCGATTTCGTCGCCGGCAAGGGCTATGTGACGCTCATCGCCGAGTCGACGTCCGCCGCGGAAAACGGATGGACGGCGACGCTGAGCCTGCTGAGCTGGCCCGCACTTGCCACGCCCCTGCTGCTGCTGTGGGCGCTGCGCCAGCGCAGGCAAAGGCCAACTGTGCTGGTATGGGCGGCCGCGCTGGCCCTTGGGGTGGCGCTGGGGGTGCTGCAACAGCGTTTCGCGACCCTGTCGGCGGTGCCGCTGGCCGTGTTGGCCGGGGCGGCGCTGGCGCAGGTGGCCGAGCGGCAGGTGCGGCCGGGCGTGGCCTACGCGATCGCGGGCGTAGCGCTGCTGCCTGGCCTGGCGGACGTGGCCAGCCGGCCGCTGCCGCTGGCGCGGCGGGTCCCGGTTTGGCAGGCGTTGGACTGGCTGGCGGTCCACGCGCCCGCGGCCGGTGCGGCGGACAACCCGCTCAGCAAGCCAACCTACGCGGTGATGGCCGGCTGGGGCTTTGGCCACGATCTGCTGGCGTGGGGCGGGCAGGCCAACGTCTGCAGCCCGCTCATCGCCCCCGGCCAGACCAGCGGCCTGGACGCCTGTGCCGAGCTGATCCTGGCCACCGGCGATCGTCCACAGCTGGTCCAGCGCCACCGCATCCGCTACTGGATCGCCACGCAAGTCCCTGGGGCGGCGTTGCGGGCCTATGGCGTCGCCCGCGGCCTGCCCGCCGATCGCTTCGTCGTCGACGGCGCCGATGGCAGCCGCCAGCTGACCGCCGAAGCGGAATGCAGCAACGCTCAAGTGCTTTTTTACGCCAACGGCAGCGCCAGCCCCGACGGCCGCTGCGCCGCCAGGCCCGAGTGGCGGCTGCTCCACGCCACGCCCGGCGAGCGGGCCAAGGTATTCGAGCGAGTGGCGGGGGCCGTGCTGACCGGGCGCGGCTGTGCGACCGGCCAGGTCCCGCGGGCCGAAGTGCTGCTGCAGGTGGGCGATCAAGGCTACCGTTGGCTGGCGTTCGGCCAGAGCGAGCCCAACGGGCGGTGGACGCTGCGCCTGCCCTGGTCCACCGAAGGTCGGCGCGGCGACGTGCGGGTGGTCGAGGTCCGCGCCGGCTGCGGCGCCCTGCAGCGTGCGCAGGTGCCCGAAGCGGCCGTGCAGCGCGGCGAGACGATCGAACTGACGAATAGCACTGCCAGTTCCAGCCAGCCCGCAGACATGGCGGCCCCTGCCAGCGCGGCCAGCGACTGAGCGCCAGAAAAAATCATGCCCATGCGGCCGGGCGTAGATCGCCCGCGCGTTTGGCGCGTCGATGGTCGTGACCCGGTGGTCCGCGCCTGGCTCCGGGGTCTGGCACCGCCCCGCGTCGGGGCTCAATTGCCGGGGTAGCGAATCAAGTTGCAAAGGGCGCTTGACGGGGGGTTGCCCCGAAACTAGCATCGCGGCCCGGTTTGGTGCGACCTGAGTTTGGTCGTGCCCGGCCCAGCCCCTCCGAGCCGATCCAGGGTCGGCCGAGCGTGGAGAAACATGAGCGGCGGAGCCATTTTAGCAATCATCGGCAGCCTGATCGCGCTGCTGGGCACCAACCTCGGCATGGGCGGCGGCGGTGCCGAAGCCGACCCGTCGGCGTGGCGCAACCTGTTCTCGGCTGTCTACGTCGAAGAGTTCGGCTACAAAGGCATCGCCGGGTTCCAGATCTGGACAGGTCAAGTTTCGCTGTTGTTGTCGCTGGTTTCAGTGGCACTGGGCGCGCTGATCTTCAAGCAGCGCAAGCGCAAGTTCGGCTGGGGCATCGCCGCCGCCGGGCTGGTCCAGATCGTGCTGGCCTGGCTGACCTACGATCAGGTCTACACGCTCGTGCCCTGCAAGGCGATGGAGCTGGCCTTCTGCGACGCGTCGGGCGGGCTGATTCCAGAGACCTATGTGCACCTCAACGGCTTGATCTGGCTGGTCTTCGGCTCGGTGCTGGCCTTCTTTGGCGGCCTGACGGCGGTGGCCTCGTTCGACGAGTACCACAAGGACCAGCGCTTCTTGCGCGTGGCGTTGGCCTGGAACGATCAAACGGTGGCTGAAAAGGTGTTCTTCGTCCCCACGGTCGTCACCGTAGGCGAAGACAACAAGAACACCCTGCAGTTGGCGGCCAACGGCATCAATTCGCACGTTCTGTTCACGCCGGGCGCGGCCGAGCAGTACCAACTCACGGTTCCCAACGGCGCCACGGGTAGCCTCCAGATCGGCGGCAACGAGGTCGATGCGGGCGGCAGCCACGCGATCAGCCGCGGCGACTCGGGCGTGATCTCGTTCGAGAATGGCATCGAGCTGCACTTCAACTTCACCGGCGCTCAACCGGGCGCGCTGGTCGGCACTCACCGCACCCGCAACGCCGCGCTCGCCGTGTCGTTCGCGACGGTGATGTCGATCTTCTTCGTACTGTTCGTCGGCGTGAACTCGGTCGCCAAGAGCGACGAGGACCGGCTCGAGAGCGAAGCACTGGCGCAGAAAAACCGCGGCCTCATCGAAGTGGCCGTGGAGCAAAAGGAAGAAGAGAAGCCCGAAGAGATCAAGCCCGAGGGTGAGGACGAAGACACCACCGGCAAGAAGGCCGGCGGCGAAGAAGGCAAGTTTGGCGATCCGGACAAGGATCCGAACAAGCAGAGCAAAGTGCCCAAGATGGACGGGCCGATGCGCGACAAGGTCGACGTCAAGAACATCGGTATCGCCAAGGTGCTGGGCGGCCCGCAGGCCATGACCGGCGCGTTGGGCAACATCATGGCCGGCGACACGGGCGCGATCTCCAGCAAGATGGCGGTCGCGATGTCGGGCGAAGGCGGCGAACTCGTCATCGGCCACGGCTCGGGCGGCATGGGCTTCCGCGGCACGGGCTCGGGCGGCGGCGGCGAAGGCTATGGCCGCTTGCACGGCCTGGGCGCGATCGACACTGGCGGCGGCACGGGCCGCAACGCCGACATGGGCATCGGCCGCAAGTCGGCCAAGAAGGTGGCCAAGATCAACATCGCCCAAGGCAACTCGACCGGCGGCTGCGACAAGGGCGACATCAGCAAGAACGTGCGCGCCCGCGCCGCCAGCTTGCGCGCCTGCTACGAGACCCAGTTGATGGCCAAGCCTGACCTCAGCGGCAAGGTCACGGTGCAGTGGACGATCACGGGCGACGGCTCGGTGGCCAACGACAAGATCGTCGACGACACCATGAAGAATTCGTCGGTGACGGACTGCGTGCTGCGCACCATCCGCCGCATCAAGTTCATGAAGCCCGAAGCGGGCGTGTGTGTGATTCAGTGGCCGTTCGTGTTCAATCCGGGCTAGGGCGAACGCTGGCCGGGTTGACGCGGATCTAACCGAACTTGGACAGGGCGTTGGGGCAACTCAGCGCCCTGTTTCCTTTTTGGCGCGATTTGCCGGTTGGCGCCCCTTGTCGTGGCCCGGCTCGGCGCGCTAGGCTCTTGCGAGTGGTCGCGCCCCGTGTCGGCAACTTGGACCAGAGGACATCATGAAGCACCTGGCATTTCTTGGTTTGGCCCTGATCGTGGCGGCGTGCGGCGCTAGCGGAGGCGGTGGTGGCGGCGGCGGCGCCCTGCTCCCCGGCGGAGTGCCCGGCGCCGTGTGCGACAGCAACTACGCCAACCAGGGCTGCTACACGGGCATTGCGCCGGCACATCGCGTGCAGTGCGACAACAACGTGTGGAAGGACTTGGGGCCGTGCGCCGCCAATGAATACTGCAACGTGCAGAACGACGGGAGCGACCCCACCGGTGTCAAGAAGCTGGCGATCTGCGTGGCCAGCTCGACCGGCGGCGGCCTGGACGCGACCAGCGGCGGCGACTCGACGGGCGGCGGCCAAGACCTCATCATCGCCAACAAGGATGGCGCCAAGTCCGACAACGGCGGCTGCGTGCCGCAATGCGACGGCAAAGAGTGCGGCGCCGACGGCTGCGGCGGCAACTGCGGCAAGTGCCCCACCGCGGCGCCCAACTGCGTGCAGGGGCTGTGCAAAAGCGGCACCTGCACCAAGCAGTGCGCCAACAAGCAGTGCGGCGACGACGGCTGTGGCGGCAAGTGCGGCACCTGCTCGGGCAGCAAGACCTGCAACGCCAGCGGCCAGTGCGTGGGCGGCGGCGGCACCCTGACTGTGGGCAGCAGCTGCTTTGGCAACTACAGCGGCTGCCCGGCCGGCAGCAAGTGCGCCATCTCGGGCGAGCTGAGCGACTACATCTGCCAGACCGTGCGCAGCCCCGGCCAGACCTGCGGCCCCGGCGTGGGTGACTGCGCCGACGGCTCGACCTGCGGCTTTACGGACAAGACCAAGAACACCATGAAGTGCTACGCCGACGTCAGCCTGGGCGGCGCCTGCGGCAAGTACGGGTTTGGCACGTGTGCGGCGGGCAGCAGCTGCGGCTGGACCAGCACGGCCGCGACGTCGGCCAAGTGCTACACCAACGGCAACGCCGGCGCCCAGTGCGGCGGCATCGGCCTGGGCGGCTGCAAGACGGGGCTGACCTGCTTCCCCACCTCGGCCACCGACCCGAACAGCACCTGCCAAACCGCCGGCGCCCCCGGCGCGGCTTGCGGCTACGGCCTGGGCGGCTGCGTCGACGGCGCCGACTGCGTATGGGACACCAGCGCCAAGTCGTCCGCTTCGTGCTACGCCTTGGGCAGCGCGGGCGACAAGTGCGGCGACTTTGGCACCGCCACCGATTGCGCCGGCTTTGCCACCTGCGTGCCCGACTCCTCGGACGCGAAGGCCACCGGCACCTGCATGGACGTCAAGTTCAGCGGCGACGAGTGCGGCTACGGCATCGGCTTCTGCGCGGCCTTCTTGGGCTGCTCGTACGTCGACGCGAGCCAGACCACCGCCAAGTGCCTGCCGGCGCTGGGCCTGGGCAAGGACTGCGGCATCGGCACGGCCACCTGCTTGCCCGGCTTGAGCTGCGTCCCGGCGACCCAGGGAGCGACCACCGGCACTTGCCAAGACTCGTGCGAGGCCGCGGGCAAGTATGGCGACGGCACCTGCGACTCGTGCTTGCTGCCCGACAGCGACTGCTTCAAATAGAAAACCCTGCGGTGTTGGGCAGTAGCAGATGCCCGCCCAGTTCGGGGCCGCTACTTGACGATGCCGCTGGACTGAATCGTGACGATGCCGGCTGCGCCGGGTTTGAACTCGGCCGCCTTGTCGGTCTGACCGCGGAGCCACGCGTCGCACGCCGCCAGCGTGTAGTGGATGATCGATTCGTGCGCGGCGGCGAGCTCGGGCACGCGGTCTTTGCAGTAGCTGGCAAACTGCGGGATCTGCGCCAGCGGCAGATTGCACAAGTCCGAATAGCTGAAGTGGTTGCCGCCCTGCATGGTGACGAGTGCTTTGGGGCCGCCCCAGGCGTTGTAGGCCGGCAAAGCCTGCTCGGTGAGCGTACAGGTGGTATCCCCGGTCGCGGCCTGCAAAATGGCCGGCATCTTCAAGTCGCCGAGCAGGGGCAACACAAAGCCAAAGCCCGGCAACTGCCCGCAATGGGCCAGAGGGATCACCAGACTGACCCGCGGATCGCCAAACTTCCAGGGCAGCGTGCCCGCCAGCGCCATGGCCGTGCAAGTGGCCTCGGTAGAGGCCCCAGGAAGGCTGCAGTCGGGCAGAAGGGACTTGGGAACGTCTACGGGTGCGCCAGCCACCGCCAAGGCCGTGTAGCCGCCAAAGCTGTGGCCGCTGACCGCGATGTGCTGCGGGTCGACCAAGCCGGCAAACCACGCGGGATCGCCGGCCTCGGCCTTGAGGGCGCGGTCAATCGCGGCGCGCAGGTCCAGCGGCCGCCAGACCACCATCGCGCCGATCAGCTTGGCGTCGTAGTCCGAGTAGGTATTGCCCACGTGGTCGGGGGCGATGACCACATAGCCGTGCTTGGCCAGCGCTTCGGTCAGGAATACCGACTGTTGTCGCATGCCCTGGTTGCCGTGGCTGAAGGCGACCAGCGGGAAGGGCCCTTTGGCGGCCTCGGCTTTGTCCAAGGCGCCGCCGGGCGAGGCCATCATGCCCAAGTACTTGACCACCGTGCCCGTGCTGCCGGCGGGGATCGGGTACCACAGTGTGGCCGGCAGGCTGCGGCCGCCGGGACCGGCGACTTTGAGGTCCAGGACGCCCACGCCGTAGGGCGCGGTCTCGGTGGCATCCGCCGTGGTGGCGTCTGCACTGCTGGCGTCTGCACTGCTGGTGTCCGCACTGCTGGTGTCGGCCGTGCTGGCACTGTCGGCGCCCGTGCCGCTGGCGGTGTCGTTGGGCTGGCCAGAGCCGTCGCTGGCCACCGCGTCTTTGGCGGAGGTGGCGGTCGCGGCGTCGCTGCCACAGGCCGCCGTAGTCAAGACGGAAAGAGCCAAGGTAAGGGCCACGTAATTGCGCATGAAAACACCTTATTCTAGGATTGGCCGGGGATCAGGCCCAGCCGGTCAGGTAACTCCAGGCCAGGCGCGCGGCAAGCCGAGCAGTGGCCCCGTCTTGGTCAAAGCGCGGGTTCAAGCCGTGCAAGCCCAGCACTGTGGGGCGGCTCGAGGCGGTCAGATGGGCCGCGGCCCGCACCACCGCACCCGGAGCCACGCCGATCGCCACCGGATCGCTGACGCCCGGCGCGGCGACCTGGCCAAACACAGTCAAGTCAACGGTCATGGCCAGCCCGGCGTGACTGTGGGCGGCTTCGTCCTGCCAGCGGGTCAGCCCCTCGGCCGCGCGCCGCTCGTCCGATTCGATGTCTTCCCAGAACTGGGTGCGGGCGCCGTGCTGATGCAGAAACTGCAGCCGATCAACGGAGTTCGCCGAGCGCTGCAACCCCCAGACCAACGTGGACTGTCCGTCCAGTCGCGCAGCGGGCTCAAGGAGCAAGCGCCGCAGCTGCGAGTCGGCCGCTACTTCGCGCCGATCGTGTTCGCTGGGACGCACGCCGGCCCGGTGACTGATGTCGAGCAAGGCCGTGCGCGCCGCGGGATCGCCGCGCGCCACGCTGCGGGCCAGTCCCAGCACTTCGCCATAGCAGTGATCGTGGCCGCCGCCCACCACCACGACGCGGGCACGCGGGAAGCGATCGCGCAGCACAGCGATCACTTCAGCCAGCCTGGCCTGCGTTTCGCTCGTGTGATCGGCGGCCTGCAGATCGCCAGCGTTGAGCACCGACAGGGGCCCGAATTCGGGCGGCGCCGGCAGCCGAAAGAACCAGTCGCGCAATCGGTGCGGTCCGTCGACAGCGCCTACGCGACCACCGGCCAGCTGCACCGCCCGTTCGTCGGCGACCCCCAACACGATCGCGCGCACCCGGCTTTCGGGCGGGTCGGCGTCCAGCGTAACCGCGCAGCTGCCCATGCGCGGGTCGTCGCGGCGCAAGCGGGTCGCGGCCACGTGGGGTGTGGAGTCGGCGCGGATGAATTTGAGAGTTTCGCTCATCGCAGATCGCTGGCTCGCGCACGCGCAAGGTCGCGGCAGTGTACGTCAACTAGGGCGGCGGCGCACCTGCACCCAATTCGGCTACGGCGGCTCGTCGCTGGGGGTCGCCTCGGCCGGCGGCGCGACCTGGGTACCCTTGAGGAGCCGCACCCGCCGCGCCATGTTGATCTCGACCAACTGCTCGACGCGCTTGTAGCCCTGGTGCGACTTTTCGGCCCACTCTGCATCGCCCAGCGTTTGCGCCAGCTCGATGTTCTTCTGGAAGATGGTCAGGGCGCGCTTGGCCAAGCGCTCGGTGTGATTCCACAGCTCGTCGCGGTACAGGTCCATGGTGGGCGCGTCCAAGTCGGGCGGCACTTCGGCGCTGTCGATGTCCTCGATGAGGCGCGTGTAGAGGCCGCCGATGGCATGGCCCGCCGCCAGCGACCACGGCCTGAACCGCAGGCGCACGCAACGGTACAGCAACCCCTCTGCCTTCAAGAATAAATTCGATTTGTCTTCCAGCTCCTTTTGCATCCGCTCCACCGGCAAGCGAAAGCGAATCGAGGCGAACAGGTCGTAGAAAATCTGCGCCCGCTCGAACAGGGCCCGCGCCACCCACTCGGACTGCGCTACCAGCGGCGTGTCGCGGTGGTCGTCGTACAGCTGCTCCACCTGCCGCAGCGCCTTGTCCGCCCCGGGGAGATCGCCAGCCCGGCGCAGCGCCAAACCGCGGCGAGCCTGCGCCTCCAGCTCGTCCAGCAGCCCCAGCTTGCCGCCGATTTGCTCCTGGGTCGCGGGGTCTTCCAGGGCGCTACGGTACAGTTGCGCGGCATCGCTCCATTTTTCGGCATGTTCCAACGCCTCTGCCTGCAAGAACAGCGCGTCGCGGGCGTGGCGGGTGCCGATGCTGTGGCTGCGGGCCTGGGCAAAACGCACCGCGGCCTCGCCGTGGCGACCCAAGTGCCCCAGGCACAGGCCGGCATTGAATTCCAAGGCGTAGCGCTGCGGGTGATCCGGGAAGTCGCGAATCATTCGCTCGAAGTCGCGCAGCGCAGCGGCCCACTCGCCAGCCTGAAAGCTGGCCATGGCCGCGTCGTGCAACTGATCGAAGTCCTTGACGTAACTTTCGACCTTGCCGTCGCGGCGATCGGCCTTGATCTCGATCGGGTCCAGGGCGATGACCTGGGTGTTGCGCATCTGGGCGCCGGCACCGCCGCACGCTGGCAGCCCAGCCGTGGCCAACGTGGCCAGAAACAGAAGCAACGCAGGGGCGGACAGCCGGGGCAGCATGGCTTCAGAGTGCTGGGAACGCCCGGCCCAAGTCAACAGGCCGCCGCACATCGGCCGCCGCGGCAGAGTGTGCAGGTCGCCAAAAACCCCGAACCCTCCGCCACGACGACCAGTGCCGACGCAGCGGAGGGTCCGAGGTGATCCCCCACCAACTGGCTTTCCAACTTCTATGCCAAGTTGGGCGTCCTATCCATCAACATGGTAATGCTGCTGATTTCATGACAAGGAATACAGTCGCGGCTGCGGCGGTGACGCAACGCGCACACGGCACTGACAAAAAACGTCAGCCCGGCGCCGCTAGGCCAGCAGGTGCTGCAGCGCGGCCACCAGCTCGGCTCGCGCCACCTTGCTCTGACTGCCGGCGCCCAGGTCCTTGACCACCACTTCGCCCGCTGCCAGTTCGTCGCCACCCAGCACCAAAGCCAGGCGCGCGCCCCGCTTGCCCGCCCGCTCGAACTGCTTGCCAATGCGCCCGCCGGCCAGATCGAGCTCGACCCGCAACCCGGCCGCGCGCAGCTCGCTCGCCAAAGCCAGCGCCGGCCCGGCCACGCTGGCATCCAAAGGCATGACGTAGATGGGCACCTGTGCCAGCCCCTGCGCCAGCAGCCCCAGTTCCTGCAAGGCCGCCAGCAGGCGGTCCAGGCCGATCGAGATGCCCACTGCGGCGATCTGCTCTTTGCCGAACAGGCCGATGAGGCCGTCGTAGCGCCCGCCGGACATGACCGCGCCGATGCTGGCGACCTTGGGATCGGTCAGCCGCGTCTCGTAGATGATGCCGGTGTAGTAGTCCAGACCGCGCGCGATCGAGCGATCGATCACCACCTGATCGCCCAGCCCGGCCGCGGCTACCAGCTCTACCACCGCCTGCAGGCGCTGCAGGGCCGTGTCCAGCGCCGCGTGGCCCTTGCCCGCCGCCAGCGCCGCGATCGGCTCGATGCCGCCGCCGCCGTCAAAAGCGGCTACGATCTCGGCCGCTTGCGTGCTCTCGACCGCCGCTTCGCGCACGATCTCGGCCACCACGCCGTCCTTGCCAATCTTGTCCAGCTTGTCGATAGCCCGAATGCAGATGATCTGCTTGGTCTTTTCGGCAATTCCCAGCACTTCGAGCATGCCGAACAGCACGTCGCGGTGGTTCAGGTGCAGCCGCGCGCCGGTCACGCCCAGCGCCCGCAGCGTGGCCAGACCAGTCACCAGCACCTCGGCGTCAGCCATCGGCGAATCGACCCCACAGATGTCCGCGTCGCACTGCAGGAATTCGCGGAAACGCCCGCGCTGCGGCTTCTCGGCCCGCCACACCGGCGCGATGTGGTAGCGGCGGAACGGCAGCACGATCTCGGCGCGGTGCTGGGCCACCAGGCGCGCCAGCGGCACAGTCAGGTCGTAGCGCAGCGCCACGTTGCGCCCGCCGTTGTCCTCAAAGCGATACAGCAGCTTGTCGCCCTCTTCGCCGTACTTGCCCAGCAACGTCTCCAGGTATTCCAGCGCCGGGGTCTGCAACGGCAAAAAGCCGTGGCGGGCAAAAGCGTCTTCGATGGTGCGGATCATCTGTTGGCGCGGCGCCATCGTGTCGGGCAAAAAATCGCGAAAACCTTTGAGTGTCTGCGGAATCATCGGTGCTCCTTGCGCTGTCTACGCCAAATGACCCTGGCGATCGGCCGACGCGACCAGCTCGGCATACAGGCCGCCAAGCTGCATCAGCTCGTCGTGGTTGCCCTTCTCGACCAGCTCGCCGCGGCGCAACACGGCGATGCAGTCGGCCCGGCGGATGGTCGACAGCCGGTGCGCCACCACCACCGCCGTGCGGCCGGCCAGCACCCGTTCGATGGCCTGCTGCAGCTTCTGTTCGGTGAGCGAGTCGATCGACGCGGTGGCCTCGTCCAACACGACTACCGCAGGATTGGCGGCCAAGATGCGCGCCACGCTCAGCAACTGCCGCTCGCCGGCCGACAGCGCCACGCCCTCGCCCAGCTGCGCGTCGATACCGCCCAGGCGCTCGACGACATCGCCCAGGCAGGCGTCGTTCAGGGCCTGGGCGACGTGGTCGCGCCCAAGCCCGCGGCCCAGGTCCACGTTGTCGTACAAACTGCCCGAAAACTCGACCACGTCTTGCTGCACCACGCCAATCGCCCGCCGCAACGCCCCCGCCTGCCACTGCTCCACCGGCACGCCGTCCAGTCGCACCCGGCCGTCCGGCGGTTCGTACATGTGGGTCAGCAGCTTGGCCACCGTGGTCTTGCCCGATCCGGTCGGCCCCACCAGCGCCAGGACCTGTCCCGGCCCGATCTCCAACGACACGCCGCGCAGCACCAGGTTCTTGCCGTCGTAGGCAAAATCCACTGCGTCCAGGCAGATTTCGCCCCTCACCTGTTCGGGGGCGAACTGGCCTTCGCGCACTTCCTCGTGCACGTCGAGCAGGCCAAAGATGCGCTCGAGCGCTGCCAGCGCCCGCTCGATGGTCGCCACCTTGGCCGACAGCTCGCGGATCGGGATGAACAACCGCTGGATGTACTGGATGAATGCCACCAAAAGCCCAACCGTCACCGCACCTTGCAGCGCGCGACCGCCGCCGTACCAGATGAGCAGCGCAATACACAGCGAAGCCACCCCGTCCATGACGGCGTACAGGCTGGCGTCGTAGATGTTCGAGATGCGATACGCGTTCAAGTACGAGTAGTTCAGCTCGCGATACTCGTCTTGCGTGGTCTGCTGGCGGCCGTGCAGCTGGATGACGCGCGCGCCGGCCAGCGCTTCTTGGTAGTAGCCGCTGGACTGCGCCATCGCTCGGCGAATTTCGTTTGAATACTTGCGCAGTTGCCGCCGAAAGAAGTTGACCACCAGCACGATCAGCGGTGCCACCAGCATGCTCATGGCCGTCAGCTTCACGTCCAGCGCCACCATCACCGCAATAATCGCTGCGATATCGATGACATCGCCAACGATCCCCACGATGCCCATGGTCAGGACTTCGCCCAAGGCCTCGACATCGGTGGTGGTGCGGGTCAGCAGCGAACCGGTGGTGCGCGTGTCAAAAAAGCGACCGCCCTGGCGCAGCACGTGCACGAACACCGCTCGCCGCAGCCGGCCCAAGGCACGGAAGCCCAGCTTTTGCAGGGCATACAACTGCAGGCCGCGAAAGCTGTATTCGGCCACGACCGCCACCAAGAAAACCGCCGCAACCGTGCCCAGGGTCCACGGTCCGGCCACTTGGGTGCCCTTGACGCTGGCCGAGATCGGGCCGTCGATCGCCACCTTGATCAGCCACGGCTGCAGCAGGCCCGCACCGGTCATCGCCGGCAGGCCCAGCAGCCCCAGGATCAGCCAGCGCCGGTCTTGGCGCGCAAACTCCCAAAAACGCTTGAGCAGCGCCCAATCCTGGCCGCGCGGACGCTGCGCGGGCTGGGGCTCGCCAGAGGTCAGCCCGTCTTTGGGGGCTTGGGCGGTTTGCCCAGTTGTGGATTGCGCCATTCGGAACCCGATCTCGGCCTACTTCGGGGGCGGTTCGGGGCTGTTGTCGACCCACTGGATGTCCGACGGGTTGAAGCGCACCACGTGGAACTCGTCGCGCTCGCTCAGGAACGAGCCGGTGTCGATCTTCTGCGACACCACGGCAATCAGCAGCTTGCGGTCGCCCGTCCAAAAGATCCCTTCCAGCTTGGCCTTGGCCTGGGTCTTGGTCTCCTCGTCGATCTTGATGGGGATATCCTTGACCTTGCCCAGCTTTTGCTTGTCGGTGCAGGCCAGCACAAACCGGTCCTTGGACGCCATCAGGCCAAAGAACGACAGCGCCTTGGTGTCGTCCTTGGGGTCCAGCGGGTACAGCCAGTCTTCGATGCCCGCGTCGGCCATCTTGAGCTTCTTGCGGGTTTCGCGAATGATCTTGGGCCCTTCTGACTTGACGAACGCGGTCTTCTGCGCCTTCTTGGCCGGCGCCGGTGGGTCGACGTCCCAGACCTGCAGGAACGGGTCCGACGAGTTGATGTCGTCGATCTGCACCAGCATCTGCTTCTGATCCGGCGAGAAGCCGCGGATCTTGTAGTGGACGCGGATTTCTTGGCCAAACGCCGCGCCGGCCAGAAGCAGCCCGGCCACGGTGAGCAGCAGGGGCAGGAACCCAAAGCGCAGGTGCGGAAACTTCATGGTCGTCCTCCACCGGTGGAGATGCAACGCGCGCCGGACCCTGCCGATTCGCTGGGGGCGCGGCTAGTCGACCTTGCAGTCGTAGGTGGTCGTGGCCTTGGGGGCATTCAGGCGCTTGGCACCCAGGACGTTTTTGGCGCACTGGCTGAGCGCCGAATTGGGCTTGCCGTCGACCAGCGCGACCACGTTGTCCACCTTGCCGCTGGTCACCACGGTGATCTTCAGCTTGTAGCCGGCCTCGGCGTCGTTCTTCTTGCCGCACACGCGGAGCTGACCTTCCGCTTCGTTGCAGGTCTTGGTGACTTCCTTTTGCGACAGTTCTTCGCCCAGCGACCCGGCCCCGCCAACCTGATTCTCGACTTTGCCGACGACGCCGTACTTGGCAGCGAGCTCGGCGGCCTTTTTCTGGGCCTCTGCGCGGCGCTTGTCTTCTTGTGCGGCCAGGTCGGCCGCTTCTTTGGCCGCATCGACTTGCCCGCGCTGGGCCATGCTGGTGGCGCCGACGGGCTTGGTATCCTTGCGCTTCTTGACGACGTTGCCCAGCAGTTTGTCGGCGATCATCGACACCTTGGCCGGCTCGGCCTTCTTGGCCGCCGCCGTGCCCGCGCTGCCCGCCGCGCCAGCTGCCTTGGCGTCGCCCGCCGCCGCCGCGTCGCCGTTGTCGCCCGACACCGCCGGCGTCACCGCCTGCTTGTAGCCCAGATCGAACAAGGCCAGAATTTCCTTGCTGTCGCGGATGAGCTGCTTCTTCTTGCTGGCGCCCACGGCCAAGACCACGCCAAAGCTGATCGCACCGACCAGCAGCGACGCCAGGACCACCGCGATCAGCACCTTTTGCCGCTTGGTGCGCTTGTCCAAGCGGAACATCACACTGAACTCTTGAATTAGGTTCTGGTATTCCTCTTTGGTCGGCTTGTGCTTGTTGGGATCGGGCAGCGCGAAGTCGACGTCGCCCAGGTCGTGCTTGCCAAAGAAATCTTCGCCGTGCGCATCGTGGTGGGCCTTGGCGGTGGAGGGCGACTTGCTGGGCGCGATCGGCGCCGGCGCAGGCGGTTTGGCCGGCGCCTTGGGCTCTGGGCGACCGGCGGGCAACGGGATGGCCGCCTCGAGCGTGGGCCCGCTGCCGTCGTCTTCGTTCGCGGTGGGGAGCGGCATCGGCGGGCGCGCCGCTACCGGCCGTGCTGCCGGCGCAGGCTGCGAAGTGCGCGCCGCGATGGGCTGAGGGCCCGACTTGGCGGCCGCGGCCTGAGGCGCGGGCTGAGTCGCAGGGTGCGGCGCGGGCTGAGTCGCAGGGTGCGGCGGGGGCTGAGTCGCAGGGTGCGGCGCGGCCTGAGTCGCAGGGTGAGTCCCAGGGTGAGTCGCAGGGTGCGGGGCACTGGCTGCCGCGACCGGGTGCGGGGCACTGTGGGTGGCGGCCGGCACAGGGGCCGCGGGCTGCCCGGCGGCCGGTTGCGGAGCCACGGCGCCCGATTGGCGCGCATGAGCCACTTGACCGGTCCGCGCCAGATCCTTGAGCAATTCGGGAAGCTCTTCGATCTTGGTCCAACCGGCCATGCCCTTTTGCCAGGCCAGGCTGTGGATGGTCAGCGCGCCGGTCGCCAGCTTCTCGGCAATCTGCGCCGGGGTGAGCGGCCCAACTTTTTCGCGATCGACGACCACGAACCAAGTCGGCGGAACAGCAGCTGGAATCGCGGCGCTAGTGCGAGCAGGATTCGCAGTCGCGCTGGGGGATGCGCCTTCGGGGGCGGCGCCGGGGCCAAGCAGCTGGCAAATGAGGTTCTCGTCCTGCCCCGTCTTGACCAGCACCACCGCCTTGCAATTGGGGCAGCTGATCTGGGCCCGCCCCGCTGGCCCCAGACGCTCTGGCGGCAAGCGGTATGATTTAGCACAGCTAGGACAGGTAAACCTCACGGGTTCCTCCGGGCAGAGCGGGCAGGGACGGCGCGGACCGCCTCCGCGAGACACCCGCGTCGCAACGACCCAACCGCCTTCTTAGCGTGACTGCGTTGGTTGCGCAACCCATTGTGGCGGCACTTCGTGGTTTTGCGTACTCGCGGGCCAGCCCATCGCAGGGGGCATGGGATTGCGACGCACAGAGGCGGGTTCTGGGTCTGGCGGACGAGTCACGCGCACCCCACCGGATTCACGCCGGTGCGCTCATCTGACCTGCCATGCAACTGGCGAGAATCAGACAGGGACGTCGGTTCGGGCCCCAAGAGATGACCGTGTGTGTTCGAGTACGCCAACGGCGGCAACCCCCAACGAATTGGAAGTTGGGCGCGTCAGTGGACGATGCGACCGGTGTCGCCGTCGGGCACGTCGAAGTTGACGGCCTCTAGCGCCTCTAGAACGGCCAAATCTTCAAAGAGAAACCCTCGTTCTGCAAAGCGAACCTCGCGCAGGCCAAACTGAGCCGGGAACAAGATGCAGTGCGCATTGCGGTTGTAGCCCAGCAGCACGAGCGAGCGGGCGGGCAAGGTCGCGTCGTCAGGACCCCCGGTGGCCAGCGGCTGGCGCAGCACGTACCACCCCTCGGGCGCCAGCGGCACCAGGTCGATCAGGAAGGCGGGATCGACGGCCTGGCAACCAGACTCGTCAAATTGCCAGTGGATGCCCTGTTGATCGACGGGCATGTGCACGGTCGGCCACTCTTCGGGGCGGTGATCGTGCAGGTGCACCAGGGCCTCGGCCGGCACCTCGTCCTCCGCGCCGGTGAGTGCCCTGCCGGTTCGGTACAGTCCACACGGCATGGAGGGAATGCGCTGAATTTCGAGCAATGGATCGGGGTGCGGCACGATGCTCCAAGCGCCGGCGAGCGGGCGCGGCTGGAGCAAGGGATGCCCGTTTCTGCCAAGACTTGCAAGGGGTGGCGCGCTCGCGGTGCAATGGCGGCGGCAAAGGGACTGCGAAGGAGCGCCATGAGTCAGACACTCGACACGCAAGCACGCGATATCATTAGGCAGCTCGGTCTGCAGCCCCATCCCGAGGGCGGCTGGTACCGCGAGACGTGGCGCGCCGCGGCGGAACCGGGGCAGCGCGGTCACGCCACCGCCATTTACTACCTGTTGCAGCGCGGCGAACGATCGCACTGGCACCGCGTGGACGCCACAGAGATCTGGCACTTCCACGCCGGGGATCCCCTGCAGCTGCAGACCTGGGATGGCCAGAACCCGCCGCAAACGGTGCGCCTGGGCGGCGATCCCGTGCGCGGCCAGATCCCCCAACGGGTGATCCCACCTGGGCATTGGCAGGCGGCGGCGCCGCTGGGCGCCTGGACGCTGGTCAGCTGCACGGTGGCGCCGGCCTTCACGTTCGAAGGCTTCCAGATGGCGGCCCCCGGCTGGCAGCCGCCCGAGCTGCCCCAGGCGGCCGATCTCGGCGCTGGCGTCCTGACCACCGACGCGCTCTGCGGGGCGAGTCAGCACCTGCGCCACAGCGACCTGCAGTTGGACTGGCACTGGCGGGCCGCTGAGCGCAAAGTGCTGGGCACGCTGCAATTTGGTCCAGAGAGCGAGGGATTGCCGGGTCACGTCCACGGCGGACTGCTGGCGGCCCTGTGCGACGAGGCCATGGGCTGGGCCTGCTGGTGCGAAGGCCACGTGGCGCCAGGTGCGCAGATCCACAGCCAGTTCCTGGCCCCGGCGCCGTCGCGGCAGCCGCTGCAGATCCAGGCCGAGTTGGTGGGGCGCGACGGCCGCACGCTGCTGCTGCGCGCCGGGCTGTTTGCCAACGGCCAGCCGGTTCTGCTGACCCGCGGCGTGTACGTGTCGATCAAGCCCAAGAATCTGGAGCCGTTTGCCACCTGGCCGGGGCGCGATCGCTGGCCGAACTAGTACTGCAAACCGGAGTACGTTCAGGGTTAGGCCTGTCGAATGGTTCGTAGTACTAGCCTTTTGAGTGGGCAAAGGGGGCGCGCCGCGCACTCTGGGATCCCCGCCCCCTGCGACCCCCGCGCGCGGCTAGCGCCGCCTAGTACACCGGCATCGGCAACTCTGAAAGGACTTGAGGTTTGGTGTACTAGCCCAGCCGCGATCAGTCGTGCAGACCCTTGCGCTCGCTCTGCGGCTTGTCCAGCTCGAACGCGTCGTGCAGCACCCGCACCGCCGCCTCGGCAAAACGCTCGTCCACCACGACCGAGATCTTGATCTCGGAGGTGGAAATGAGCTGCAGGTTCACGCCGGCCTGGCCCAAGGCCCGGAAACAACGAAGCGCCACGCCAGGTTGACTGCGCATGCCCGCGCCGACGATCGAGACCTTGGCCACCCGGTCGTCGATGCGCACTTCGGCAAAGCCCAACTCGCCGCGCAAGCTCTCCAGCAGCTCCTGCGCCTGCTTGGCCGAGGCCTTGGGCACCGTGAACGACAGGTCGCAGTGGCCGTCTTGCGGGGCGGTCTGGACGATGACGTCGACGTTGATCGCCTCGCGCGCCAGCGGTTCGAACAGTTCGGCGGCCGCGCCCGCCCGATCGGGGATACGCGTCACCGAGATGCGCGCCGCTTGACGATCGGCGGCAATTCCAGTCACTACAGCGCCTTCTAGCGAACCCATGCTCCCTCCAGGCAGGTCGGGCATCACCCAGCTCCCTTCGCCGTCGTCAAATGTTGATTTGCAGCAAATCGGCACGCCGTACTTCAGAGCGAATTCCACGCTGCGCGCCTGCAACACCTTGGCGCCCAGGCTGGCCAGCTCCAGCATCTCTTCACTGGAGATGCGGTCGATCTTGCGCGCCTTGGCGTACAGGTTGGGATCGGTCGTGTAGATCCCGTCAACATCGCTATAGATTTCGCAAGCATCGGCTTTGACTGCCGCCGCCATCGCCACCGCCGAGAGATCCGAGCCGCCGCGGCCCAAGGTGGTGATGTTGCCCTCGTGGTCCACGCCCTGAAAGCCAGCGACCACCACGACTTCGCCGCGATCCAGGCACTCGTGCACCGGCGCCGCGTCGATGGTATGGATGCGCGCCGAGCCGTGGACGTTGTCGGTGACGATCTTGACCTGATGGCCCAAAAGGCTGCGCGCCTCCACGCCAATTTCGCCAAGGGCCAGCGCCAAAAGCGCGATCGACACCTGCTCGCCGGTGGCCAACAGCACGTCGATCTCGCGGTCGCGGGGCTTGCCCGAGATCTTGCTGGCCAGCCCGAGCAGGCGGTCGGTCTCGCCCGCCATGGCCGACACCACGACCACCACCCGGTTGCCGGCCGCCTGCGTCCGGGCGACTCGGCGGGCCACATGCTGGATGCGCTCGATGGAGCCCATCGACGATCCGCCGTATTTCTGAACGATCAGCGCCATTTTAGCCTGGAGTCAGCTGGTTGTTGGGGTGGGCAGTGCTGGGTTGCGGAGTCGGGCGGCGACAGCTCACGGCGTGGGCGCCGCCTTGGCGGGCGGAGCGTCGTACACCACGGTGAACTTTGCAACGGTGGGGATGACCGCCAGCGTGACGCCGGGGAGTTGCCCCGTCGAAAAATGAACGAACCCGTCGCGGTTGGCCAGCACAGGCTCCAAGTCAGCGATCACCAAGTTGTCTGGCGGGTCAGCGGCCAGCGTGCGCAACAGGCTTGTCCGCCCCTGAGCGCGCACGTTGACCTCGGTGGGGTCGACTTGGCAGCGCGCGCCTGCCGGACAGCCGCGCACGACCACGGGTTGGCCAAACAGCATGCGCTCGGCGTCGCCGCTTTCGCGCTCTACTGCCAGTTGCACCAGCACCGCCAGGCACAGGGCCAACACCTTCAGGCCGGGCTCGACGGTGAACAGATCCATCAAGGGTTGCAGCAAGTTCCGCATAGATACCTTGTGGTTGCGCGACACTCGCCCCTACGAGTCGTCGCCACTCTCTTGCGCGTAGGGTTCGTCTTCTTCGCCCAGACCGTCGACCTGCAGACTCAGGTCGTCGTCGTCGGCCAAGTCCAGGATCGGTGCGGGCGGCCGCAAGTGTGCTTCTTCTTCGCCGTCGTCTTGGGGCAAGGGCACGTGGGCGGCTGGCGGCCGCAACGGCATGGGGTCCGCGTTGGCATGGAAGTGGATGCGGCGCCGCCAAGACTGGTCACGCCAGGCTTCGCCGTGCCCCGTGCTGCCAACCAACACGCGCAGCCGCTCGCGCAAATCGGCAGGCGACAGGCCCAGATCCAGCTGGCCCATGTGCGCCAGCGAGCAAGTGGCGGTCTCTTCGCTCACCACCACCACCACCGCGTCGGTTTCGTCGGCCAAGCCCAGGGCCGCGCGGTGCCGCGAACCCAAGGTACCGGGGATGCCCGCGCCGCCGGCCAGCGGCAAGAAGCAAGCCGCGGCGGCGATCCGGCCCTTCTTGACCACGACCGCGCCGTCGTGCGTGGGACTCGCGTGCTCGGGGATGAACATCGCCAGCAGGATCTGCCACGACAGCTCGGCGTCGACCGCAATGCCGTCGTGAATGTAGCGATCCAGCGGCGCCTGCTGCTCCACGACGATGAGCGCGCCCAGCCCGCGCGACGACAGCTCGGCGGCCGCGCGCACGATCTCGTCAATGATCTCGTCGGACAGGCGGGCCTTGGGCGCCCCCGCCAGCGGCGAGCGCAGGGTGCTGGTCAAGGCCCGGCGCAAATCCTCTTGGAACAGCACCACCAGCACCACTACCACCGACGCCAGGATCTTGTCCAAAATCCAATGCACGGTCGGCAGATCCAGCATGTCGGCGCTGCTGCCGTAGTACACGCCAAACAGGATGCCCAGCGACGTGAGCAGCGAGCCCGATCGCGAACCGCGCAGCAGCACCAGCACTTGGTACACCAGCGCCGCCACCAGCCCGACATCGAGCAGGCGCCGCCAGTGCAGCCAGTCGCTGAGCTGGTTCCAGTCCATCGGCCTCCCGAACCCGTGTGGCGGCTACCGACCCGCGTCGCGCAGGGCCACCGCCACGTCGACCACTTGGCGCATCGCCGCCACGTCGTGCACCCGCACGAAGGCTGCGCCACCCAGCACGGCCGCCGCGACCGCCGCTGCGGTACCAAACAGGCGCTGCGCAGGCAGGTCGGCCGTAGCGGCCTGGGCCACCGCGGCGATGAACGACTTGCGCGACGGCCCGAGGTACACCGGCAGGTCGAGCATGGCAATCGGCGCCGCGCCGCGCAAGAGGCAAAGGTTCTGCTCCAGCGTTTTGCCAAAGCCGATGCCCGGATCCACGGCCAATTGGCTGCGCGGAACCCCGGCGGCCACCGCCCGCGCCACCGCGTGCGCCAGCCCATCGGCCACCTGCTGCAGCCCCTCGTGCAACTGCTCGCTCATGGCCGGCGTGCGCTGACTGGGCGCCATGGCCCCCACGCGGTGCGGCATGTGCATCAGTACCCAAGCTGCGCCGCTCGCGGCCACCACCTCGCCCATGTTCGGATCGCCAAAACCGCTGACGTCATTGATCATGACCGCGCCAGCGGCCAACGCCTCCTTCGCCACTTGCGCACGGCGGGTGTCGGCCGACAAGGGCACTTCCAGGCGAGTGCGCAGCGCTTCGATCGCCGGCAAGACGCGATCGAGTTCCTCTTGCTCGGCCACCGGCTCTGCACCCGGACGAGTCGATTCCCCACCCAAATCCAGTAGATCGGCCCCTTCGGCCACCATGCGCTCGGCGGCAAAGAGCACGTCGTCGCGGCTCTGCAAAAGGCCGCCATCGCTGAAGGAGTCGGGGGTCAGGTTCAGGATGCCGACAACCCACGGACGCCGGAGATCCACTGCGCGTCCGCCCAGTTGCATGGCAAGTCCTTAGCGCGGCAGGGGATCGGGCAGGCCGGGCAGCGAGTCGACCACCGGCGCTGTCGGGCGCTTGCTGTCGTTCTTGGGCTCCACGCCGCCGGAGCTGGCGCGGTGACGGGCCTGAGCCTCGCGCGCATCACGCAACTCTTGAATATCCTTTCCGTCTAGCGCCCAGTCGACCTCTTCGCCGTCCAGCGTCTCGAACCGCAAAAGCGCGTCGGTCAAACGATCCAGCTGCTCGCGGTGATCCAGCAGGATCTGGCGGGCGCGCTGGTAGTTGTCGTCGACGATGCGCTTGATCTCCTGATCGACCTGCACCGCCGTGCTCTCGCTGAAGTCCTGGGTGGCGGTGAAGTCGCGGCCGAGGAAGGGCTCGCCGTGCTTCTTGCCGTAGGCCAGCGGCCCCAGGCGGCTCATGCCCCACTCGCACACCATCTGCCGCGCCAGCTCGGTCGCGCGCTCGATGTCGTTGGCCGCGCCGGTGGTGATCTCGCCCAGCACGACGTCTTCGGCGATGCGGCCGCCCATCATCATGGCGATATTGTCGTGCAGATACTGCGAGTTGTGCGAGTAGCGGTCGCGCTCGGGCAGGCTCTGGGTCAGACCCAGCGCGCGGCCGCGCGGCACGATCGTCACCTTGTGCAGCGGATCGGCCGTCTCCAGGTTCTTGGAGACCAGGGCGTGGCCCGCCTCGTGCACGGCGGTCAGCTTCAGCTCCTCGGCGTTCAGCATCAGGCCGCGCCGCTCCGTGCCCATGATCACCTTGTCTTTGGCGTTCTCGAAGTCTTCTTGCCCCACCACCTCGCGATCGCGGCGAGCCGCCAGCAAGGCCGCTTCGTTCACCAGGTTTTCCAGATCCGCACCGGCAAAACCAGGGGTACCGCGGGCCAGCGCCTCCAGATCGGTGCCGGGCGACAGGGGCACCTTGCGCGTGTGGACCTTGAGGATCGCCAGCCGGCCCTTGGCGTCAGGCGACGGTACGACCACGCGGCGATCGAAGCGGCCAGCGCGCAGCAGGGCCGGGTCCAGCACGTCGGGCCGGTTGGTGGCAGCCACCAGAATCACGCCCGAGTTGTTCTCGAAGCCGTCCATCTCGACCAGGAGCTGGTTCAGGGTCTGCTCGCGCTCGTCGTGACCACCGCCCATGCCGGCGCCGCGGTGACGTCCCACAGCGTCGATCTCGTCGATGAAGATGATGCACGGCGCGTTCTTTTTGCCCTGCTCGAACAGGTCGCGGACGCGCGAGGCGCCGACGCCGACGAACATCTCGACGAAGTCGGAGCCCGAGATCGAGAAGAACGGCACGCCCGCTTCGCCCGCCACCGCGCGCGCCAACAGCGTCTTGCCCGTACCGGGGGGGCCCATCAGCAGCACGCCCTTGGGGATGCGACCGCCTAGCTTGGTGAACTTCTTGGGATCCTTAAGGAAGTGGATGATTTCTTCCAGCTCTTGCTTGCACTCGTCGATGCCGGCGACGTCCTCGAAGGTCACCTTGTTGGCGTTCTCGGTCATCATTTTGGCGCGCGACTTGCCAAAGCTCATCGCCCGCGAGCCGCCGGACTGGATTTGGCGCATGAAGAAGAAGAACAGCCCCAGGAGCGCGATCATCGGCAGCCAGGTCGACAGGATCGAGATCCACAGGGCGTTGGCGTCTTCGCGCTCGTAGGTGATCTTGACGCCGTGTGCGATCAGATCCTTTTGAAACTCGCGAAGATCGCCGGTGGTGCGGAACGGCCGCCCGCCGTGGTTGATACCTTCGATCTGCAGGCCGCGCACCGTGATCTCGTCGACGCGGTCCTGGTCGGCGATATCCTTGGTGGCGGTGGCCTTGTGGATGAACTCGGTAAACGAGATCTCGGCGCCGGCGGTGCCCGAGTGGACGGCGGACCAAAGCAGGAAGATCAGCACAATCGCGCCCAGCCATACGAGCATGCTGCGGTATTGTTTCACGAAAACTCCTTGAAGGCGGGCCGGGCAGGTGGGGCGAGGGGCGAACCGTTTGGGGGGTCGCGGCGGGTGAGTGCCGCAGGTCGAGGTCGCACGTGCCAGGCGCCCGGCTCGGCTGCCTGAACTCAGGTTAGTCCGCACCCTGGGGCCGCGCAACGTGGCGACGCGAAAACGTCCAGAAGTCGCGGTGGGCCTGCACGTCCATGCCACTGAGACGCGCCAGGCCAGGGCCGGGTTTGGCGCGCAAGGCCTGGAGTTGCTGGACCGCCCGTGCCGACGGCGGCGGCAGGTTCAGGGCGGCGGCCAGCCAATGCAGCAGCGGGGCCAGCGCCTCGGCCCGGTCCGGAATCCGCGCCGTGGGGACTCGCAGCACCCCCGGCGCCGGTCGCTGCACCTGATCGGCCAGGGCTTGCTCCAGCCAGAAGTCGACGCCGGCCGTGGCGCCCCGAAGATTCAGCGCCGTGCGGGCCAACCCCGCCACCGCGCCCGGTAAGGCGGCCTCGAGCACGGGCAGGACCTGCAGCCGCACCGCGTTGCGGGTGGCGTCGCCACTGAGGTTGCTCGGATCGTCCCAGAAGGGCAGGTCGGCGGCAAAGGCGCGCAGATCGTCGCGATCGATCGCCAAGAACGGCCGCACCACCCAGCCCTCGCGCAGCGGGCGCACCCCCTGCAGCGCCGCCAACCCGGCCCCACGGCTGGCGCGCATGAGCAGCGTCTCGGCTTGATCCTGGGCGTGGTGGGCCGTGACCAGCCGCGGACAGTTCACGTCCTTGCCCAGTTGTTCCAAGGCCTGGTAGCGGGCCGTGCGGGCGCGGCCCTCCAGGTCAGGACCATCGGCTACAACGGCTTGAACACTATGGAATTCGACACGCAGCCGCTGAGCAAGCGCAGCTACGAGCGGGGCCGCGGCGGCGGAGTTGGGCTGCAGGCCGTGGTCCACGTGGCCAAGCACCAGCTGATGGCCCAGACTGCGGCGCAGGGCGGCCAGGATCACTGCGGCGGCGACCGAGTCCTTTCCGCCTGAAATACCAAGCAAAATCCGGTGCCCAGGTTGCCAAAGCTCCCCCGAGCGCACGGCCTGTCGGACCGCCTGCAACGTGCGCCGGTCGGTACGCGGCGGACCGCCCAGGACTGCTGGCTCGGGTTGGGTTTTGGCTCGCAAGCGCACCTTCGTTCGGTTAGACTTCCGCGGCGCCGGAGCCCACTGCCGGCCTACGCCGAGGCAAGGATGGCACAAGATCGGGGAAATTCCATGGACGCGTCCACTCCGTCTGGGGCGCCGGGCGAAACCGGTCACCTGCCGCCCGCCGCCGGTCGTCCAGGCGTGGCCGTGGCCACCAGCGCGCTGCCGGGCGACGCCGACCCGCGCCTGCAGCAGTACGCGGCCCAGGCCCGCAAAGCCTCGTCGTACAAAGGCCAATTCCCATCGCTCGACGCGCGGCCGATCGACGTCGCCTACTTCCCCAAGCAGCTGCCGCCCGAGTACTTCGAGCAGATCGGCGTGCCGGGCCAGTACCCGTTTACGCGCGGCGTGCACGTCAACATGTACCGCGGCAAACCGTGGACGATGCGCATGTTCGCGGGCTTTGGCACACCCGAAGACACCAACCGGCGCTTCAAGTTCTTGCTGCAGCAGGGCCAGACCGGCCTGTCGACGGCCTTCGACATGCCCACCCTGATGGGCTACGACCCCGATCACGCCATGGCGGAAGGCGAAGTGGGCCGCGAGGGCGTGTCGGTGTGCAGCCTGAGCGACATGGAGCGGCTGTTCGGCGACATCCCGCTGGGGCAGGTGTCGACGTCGATGACCATCAACGCGCCGGCCATCGTGATGTTGGCCCTGTACGTGGCGGTGGCCGAGCGGCAAGGGGTGCCCCACGACCAAATCTCGGGCACGCTGCAGAACGACATCCTGAAGGAATTCATTGCGCAAAAGGAGTGGATCAGCCCGCCGCGGCCGTCGATGCGCATCATCCGCGACATGTTGGTGTTCTGCACCAAGAACTTGCCGAAGTGGAACACGATTTCGATCTCGGGCTACCACATCCGCGAGGCCGGGGCGACGGCGGCCCAAGAGCTGGCCTTTACACTGGCGGACGGCATCGGCTACGTGCAGGCCGGCATCGAAGCGGGCTTGGACGTGGACGAATTTGCGCCGCGCCTCAGCTTCTTCTTTGACGTGCACAACGACTTCTTCGAGGAGATCGGCAAGCTGCGCGCGGCCCGCCGCCTGTGGGCGCGCATCATGAAAGAGCGCTTTGGCGCCAAGAACCCGCGCTCGATGATGCTGCGGACCCACTGCCAGACGGCCGGCGTGTCGCTGACGGCGCAGCAGCCGATGAACAACGTGGTGCGGACCACCTGGCAGGCCCTGTCGGCGATCCTGGGCGGCACCCAGTCGCTGCACACCAACTCGCTGGACGAGACCTATGCGCTGCCCACGGAAGGCGCGGCCAAACTCGCTTTGCGCACACAGCAGTTGCTCCTGGAAGAGTCGGGGGTGGCCAACGCCGTCGATCCGCTGGCCGGTTCGTACTTTGTCGAAAAGCTGACCGACGAGATGGAAGAAGAGGCCCTGTACTACATCCGCAAGATCGACGACTTGGGCGGCATCGTGCGGGCCATTGAACTCGGTTACCCGCAAAAGGAAATTGCCGAAAGCGCCTTTGCCTTCCAGCGGCGCGTCGAGTCGGGCGAACGCAAGACCGTGGGCGTCAACGCCTATGTGGAAGAGCAGAGCGACGCCATTCCGCTGCTGCACATCGACCACGAGGTCGAGCGCTCGCAGATCGCCCGCTGCAAAGAACACAAGCAGAACCGCGATCAGGCGGCGGCCAGCGCGGCGCTGCAGGGCGTGCATACCGCGTGCCAAGATGGGTCGAACCTGGTGGTGGCGATCCTGGCGGCGGTCAAAGCCGGCGTGACGCTGGGCGAAATCAGCGACGTGTTCCGCAGTGAGTTCGGCGTCTACCGCGACCCGGCGTTCATGTAGCGGTTGCCCCGGACTACAATTCCAGCACGAAACCGGCCAAGCCAGTCTCGCCCGCAAACCCAAAGGCGCCGATCGACGGGCCGCCCAGGCCGCCCTTTCCACCTTTGCCCAGCGATTTGAGCAGGTTGCCCTGCGACAGCGTCTTGGCGGTGCCAGGCTCGAAGCCGACCGTGGCCAACAACACGCTGGGGCCGCCCGCGCCACCGCCGCCGCCGCCGCCGTGGCCGCCGGTGCCCCCCAAGCCGCCGTTGCCGCCCTTGGACGTGCAGAAGGTCTTGCTTTCGCCCTCGCCGCTGGCGCCGCCCTGCCCGCCGTCGCCGCCGGCCGCGCCGGAGC
>JBBISH010000007.1:0-98962 GCA_037441385.1 Myxococcales bacterium | reverse complement strand
CGGTGCAGCTCTTGCCGTTGCCCGTGTAGCCCGGCTTGCAAGTGCACGTGAAGCTGCCCGGCTGGTTGGTGCAGGTGGCGTCGGCCGAGCAACCCGCCGTGTTCAAGGCGCATTCGTTGATATCGGTGCAGACTTGGCCGTCGCCCGTGTAGCCGGGACCGCAGCCGCACGAAAAGGAACCTGGCGTGTTGCTGCATACGCTCCCCGCCGCGCATTTGGCGGTGCCGTTCTTGCACTCATCCACGTCGTTGCACACCGTGCCGTTGCCCGCGTAGCCGTCCATGCAGGTGCAGACCGCGGCATTGTTGGTGCCCACGCTGCAGAGGGCGTTGCCGGCGCAGCCGCCGTTGCTGGTGGCGCAGGGGTCGACCGCCACTTTGAAATTGCGCAGGAACCAGCCGCCGCCGCTGGTCGCGCTGCAGTCTGGGGCGGTAAAGCCAAAGCGGATCTGGAACTTTTTGCCGGCGTACTTGGACACATCCAGGATGGCTTTGCCCCAGAGCAGTCCGGTGGCCGGCGGTTTGGCCAGTTCGTCAAAGGCGCCGCCGTCGACGCGGGCAAAGACCTTGGCGGTCTGGCTGGCGGCCCAACTTCCCGCACTCTCGAACTGCAGAATCAAGGGCGCGCCCACGGCAAGGCTGGTGGCGTCAATGAGCGGCGAGTCGGCGGTCTGGTTGATCCACGACTGGCCAAGGCCGCAGGTCAAGTCCTTGCCGTTGTTCATGTTCAACGTGCACGAGCCGTCGGCGGTCACTTGCGGCAGGGCATCCACCGCCCACTGCAAAAGGGGCGGCTGCGGGTTGGCCATGCCGATTCCGGCCGCCGTGACATGCCAGGCCGCGATGGCCGGATCGCCGCAGGTGAACGGAGCCGTGTACGGCAAGGTGGCCGTGCCGCAGCCGGTGTCCTTGACCACAAAGCTGCAACCGGCGACGGCGTCGCACGTATCGGTGGTGCAGCCCCAGCCATCGTCGCAGGTGAGGCTGGGCCCTTGGCATTTGCCACCGCTGCACATGTCGACGCCCGTGCACGAGTTGCCGTCGTCGCAGGTCGCGTCGTTGGGCAAGAACACGCAGCCCTTGCTCGCGTCGCACCAGTCGTTGGTGCAAGGGTTGTTGTCGTCGCACTTGATCGTGGCCCCGGACTTGCAAGAACCGTCGGTGCACATGTCCCCGGCGGTACACGCGCTGCCATCGTCGCACGGCACCGTCAACGCCACGTAGACGCAGCCCGCTTCCGAGTCGCACTTGTCGCTGGTGCAGGGGTTTAGGTCCTCGCAGGCGGCCGCTTCGCCGGTGCACTTGCCGCCGGTGCACACGTCGGGATTGGTGCAGGCGTCGCCGTCGTTGCAGGTGGCCGCGTTGGGCAGGTGGACGCAGCCGGCGCTGCCGCCGCAGCTGTCGTCGGTGCACAGGTTGCCGTCGTCGCACAGGGGCGAGGTGTCCACCTCGTCGGTGGCGCCGTCGCAATCGTCGTCCAGGCCGTTGCAGGCCTCGGCCACGGGGACGGGCGCGCTGCATGCGCTCAAGCCGGCGGCCGAGCAGGCCAGGCTGCCTTTGCACACACCCATACCTGGTGCCGTGCGGGTGCACGCCGTGGTGGCCGCCAGTTCGACTGCAAGGCCGCTGCACGTGCACTTGTTGTCTTTGGGTACGCAGGCTTGCGCGATGTCGCCAGCGGCGTTCGACCTGGGCAGGCAGCTGTCGCCGCTGGGGCAATCGCCGTCGGACTTGCACGAGTCGGCGCAGAAGCGCCCCCCGGCGCCGTTGCCTCCGGCCAGGTCAATGCACGCGGCGGTCTTGTCGGCGGCGTGGCCGCACACGCTGTCGGTCTGGCACGGCAGGCAGCGCTTGGGCCAGCGGGGCAGGCACACCCCGTACTTGGTGACTGGGCCGCCCGCGGTGGCGCTGACGTCCACGGCTCCGCATACGTGATCGGGCTGGCAGTTGCCCTCGGTGCAGAACACCGCGCACTTCTTGCCCTCGGAAGTGGGCAGGCAGATCCCCGCCGTGCAGTCACTGCCTGCCGTGCAGGTACAGCCCGCACTGCCGGGACCGCCCGTGCAATTGCCACCTGTCTGGGTGTCGCCCGTCAGGGCGTCGCCATCGCCTGGCTGCCCATCTTGGCTTGCGTCGCCGGTGCCGTCGCTGCCGATTGCGCTGTCGCTTGGGGTGCTCCCATCTGCGGCCGGTCCATCGCCTGCCGCGAGCTGATCGCCACTGAGGGCGTCGCCTGGGCCGAACTGGGTCTCGTAGCAGCCGGCCAAGGCGGCCACGCAACCCCAGGCAACGCAGGCGTGCAGCCACCCCGATCGGGAGCGGCTGCGCAGAAGGTCCAATGGGGCGGTGGCAGTGGAGGAGTGCGGCATACCCGATCTGAGTCGCCAACCCCGGCGACCGAGCGCGTAGACTAACGAAATTGCCCCGCAGTCGGCAATATCCGCGGAACGCGCCGCCCTCACGGCGCCAGGCCCGACCGCGCTTGCATGGCAGCAAGCTGTGCTGTGGTTACTGCGATCCCAAACGCCGATCCAACTACCCAAGTTCCAGTTGGCGCACTCGCCATGGAGCTGCGGCCCCCTTGGCACCAAGGGGGCGGATCGCAAGCTACGAATCCTGAATAGCTAGGCGCGGGTAGGCGCGACACTACGCCTGGATGGCGCGGATCCCGTCGGCGGTAATGGACCACCAGACGCTACGGTCGTCGTCGTTGACCTTGGTGACGTAGCCTTTTTCATGCAGTCTCAACAGAGCTTCACGCAAGTTCATCTTGGTAAACTTTCCACTAGCCAAATCGAACAGCTCGGCGATTTGGATTTCGCGGTCGGAATGGGTGTTCAGCGTGCCCAGCAGGAATTCGGTGGCGGTACCATTGCGCATCGTCATCTCAACCTCTCTTCAATTTCGGGCCCGTGCAAGTTGGGCCGCAGGCGGGGAGCTTTCAAAGCAATCGGGTTATCGTGTTTGAGCTCACCAGCTTGTGTCGCCCGCACACCGCGCGAACCTCCGAATCACGAATGCCTGGCGCGGGCTCACCACGCCACGGGACATTCCGACTCGACGGCATCCGCCCTCCGGGTAGGGCGGTCGGTGCAAGGGTCTAGGCGTTCCATGGGCGCGAAATTCCAGCAGTGCTCGGGGCAAGGCGGAATCTCGGGAACGCGATGGCAAGCTCGAACCGCCGGCAGAGGGGGGAGGGAGGCGGTCTTGCTTACGGGGCACTGTCCATCGTTGGCAGGCCTTGACCACATTACCATGGCGGCACGGAATGCCAAGCCTGGGATGGACCGGGTCTTGGCGGGTGTAATTGTCTATGTACCTGATAATGCAGCGAAGTCAACGGACATGGGAATCCGTGAAGAGAAGTAAGCATCGTGTGATGACCGCGCGTTCGTTGCCGAAAGCAGCAAAGGCACGCCGTCTTGCCTCTTGGGCCGCGCAGCCCGATCGCAGATCTGCAGGTCCGGTCGGCGCGGCCCGCTCAGAAACGACATGGAATCAGGAAAGGCCCAGCGGAACGCCGGGTGGAGAGGGACCTGTGGCCCATTCGCTTGAGTTGACGCAGCGCGTTGAAAGACGAGGCGTAGGTGGGCGTTCGTTGGCACGAGCCAACACGGAGGTCCGCACGGCGCGGCCAAAGCGCCCTTGCTGCTAGGAGGGCAACACACCCAAGTGCTTGCCAACTTTGACGAAAGCGGCGATGGCCTGTTCCACGTGCTCGGGCTGGTGCCCGGCCGACAGCTGCACGCGAATCCGTGCTTGACCGCGCGGCACCACCGGGAACGAGAAGCCGATGACGTAGATGCCTTCTTCCAGCAGCATGCGGGCCATGTCTTGGGCCAGTTTGGCGTCGCCCAGCATCACCGGCACGATCGGGTGGATGCCGGGACGGACCTGGAACCCTGCCTCGGCCATGGCGGTGCGGAAGCGCTGGGTGTTGGCTGCCAGCCGGGCGCGCAAATCGTCGCCCCGCTCGATGAGTTCCAGGGCGGCCAGGCTAGCGGCGGCGATGGCCGGCGCCAAGGTATTGCTGAACAAATACGGCCGAGAGCGCTGGCGCAGCAGGTCGATCATCGCCTTGTGGCCAGTGACGAAGCCGCCCGACGCGCCGCCCAGCGCCTTGCCCAAGGTGGAGCTGATGAGGTCGACGCGCCGCTGCACGCCGTGGTGTGCCGGTACACCGCGACCGCCTGGGCCAAAGAATCCGGTCGAGTGGCTCTCGTCGACCATCAGGATCGCCTGGTACTTGTCACACAAGTCGGCGATAGCGCTCAGGTTCGCCACGTCGCCGTCCATCGAGAACACGCCATCGGTGACCACCAGCCGGCTGCGCTGCGCCTGGCTCTCTTGCAAGCAGCGTTCCAGGTCGGCCAGGTTGCCGTGTTCGTAGCGGTAGCGCTCGGCTTTGCACAGGCGAATTCCGTCGATGATCGAGGCGTGGTTCAGCGCGTCGGAGATCACAGCATCTTCTTGCTCCATCAGCGTTTCGAACACGCCGCCGTTGGCGTCGAAGCACGACGAGTAGAGGATCGTGTCGTCGGTGCCAAAGAAGGCCGCAATGGCCGCCTCTAGCCGCTTGTGGATGGCTTGGGTGCCGCAAATGAAGCGGACCGAGGACAGGCCGTAGCCCCATTCGTCCAGGCCGGCGTGGGCCGCTTGCACGATGGCCGGGTGGTTGGCCAGACCCAGGTAGTTGTTGGCGCAAAAGTTCAGGACTTGCCGTCCGCTGGTGACGGCGATGGTCGCGCCCTGGGGCGTAACGATCACGCGCTCGGGCTTGGTCAGGCCGGCGGACTCGATGTCGGCCAGTGTTTGTTCAAAGCGCGCCTGGGTTTGAGAGTACATGCTGCCTCGCTGGGGCCCAAGGTGGTGGGCCGTGCGCGCCGCGTATTAGCACAGCCGGGGCGGGCCGTCAGCAAGGAGCCTGTCGGAGAAACGCGACGAATCTACATAACGAATGGATAGTGCTACATAATTGCATTGCGCTCCGCCAGTCTCCTGGCCCGTTTTGTTTGTGCTATGCTCACCGCGGCGCTGGTCGCCAAGCGATGACTCGATGCGAATACTCTTGGTTGAAGACGAGGAACGGCTGGCCCGCAGCTTGGTGCGCGGGCTGCAAGAAGACGGGCACCAGGTCGACACCTGCGATCGCGGCGACTTGGCCATCGACCAGGGCATGCAACTGCCCTACGATGTGGCCATTTTGGACTGGATGCTGCCGGCGGTCGATGGGCTGACCGTGCTGCGCAACTGGCGGAGTCGCGGCGCGTCCATGCCCGTGCTGATGTTGACCGCCCGTGGCGAGACGGCCGAAAAAGTGCAAGCGCTGCGGGCCGGTGCCGACGACTACTTGGTCAAGCCGTTTGCTTTTGACGAGCTGTTGGCGCGGCTGGAGGCCCTGCAACGCCGCGGCGGCGCAGGTCAAGCCCTGTTGCAGTTTGGCGACGTGGTGCTGGATGCGCGTCGGCGCCTGCTTCGGCTGCGTGATCGCGAGGTTGCCGTGACTGCCCGCGAGTACCAGTTGTTGCGCGAGCTTTTTGAACACCCAGGCGACGTCCTGACGCGGAGCGAATTGCTGGCGCGCGTTTGGGGCCCGGCCTTTGACGGTGAACCCAACGTAGTCGACGTGTATATCGGCTATCTGCGCAAGAAGCTCGCGGAACTCGGCTCGACGCAAGTGGGCGTGCGCACCGTGCGCGGCGTGGGCTTCCGCTTGGAGCAGGGCGACGAGGCCGCCAAGTGAAACTTTCGGTCCGACTGCTCCTCAACGGGGCGGTGGTGCCGGCCGGCTTGGTAGTTTCCGCATTGGTTGCCGTGGGTTTTGGCCTGTACCAGCTGCAGCGGCAGTCGGTGGACCGGGCGCTGCTGGCTCAAGCCGCCGTGGAGTCGGTATCGCTGTTCGATCGGCCCGACGGCGCCCACCTGCACGTTGCGCTGTCGCCGATGCACGGGGCGCAAGGCATGACGGCGTGGGCCGCCCTCTACGGCTCGGATGGCGCGCTCCACATGAAGACGCCGGCCCAAGCCCAGGTCCCGGCGCAGTTGGCTGGCAAAGTGCAGCTGGGCGAACCACACCTGCAAGACGAGCCTGGGCCGGGACCGGCCGGGCAGCGGGTGCTGGTCGTGGGCGTGCCTGGGCCGGACGCGAAGGTCTGGTGGCTCCGGCTGGCGCAACCCCTGGACTTGCAGCACAGCACCATGGTCGCCTACGCCAAGGCGGCGGCGCTGGTGGGCCTGATGGTGCTGCTTGGCTTGTTCACGCTGCAAATCCGCTTTGCCCGTCAGCTGAACGCGCGCATCGAGCGATTGGCGCAGCATCTGCGCCGGCTGCATCTGGGCGATCTGGACCACGTGCCGGCCGCCGACCCTTCGGGCGACGTTCTGAGCGAACTGCGTGACCTGGCCCAGAGTGCCACCCAGCGCCTGCGGCAGGCGCGCGAAGACCAGCAGCGGTTGGTGGCCGACGCGGCCCACGAATTGCGTACGCCTTTGGCCGTGTTGCGCACCGACGTGGACGTGACTCTGCGGCGCGAGCGCCCGCCAGAGCAACTGCGCGAAGCGTTGGAGCGCGCCCGCGAGGAGGTGGACCGCCTTGCCAAATTGGCCAACGATCTGCTCAAGTTGGCCACCATGCGGCGCGAGGCGGCTGCCGTCGAGGCCTTTGACGCCGTGGCGTTGGCCCGCGTCGCCGTGTTGGCCTGGCAAGGGCCGGCCGAAGAGCGCAACGTGACCGTGCAACTGCAGTCGCCTGCGACCTTGCCGGTGCGCGCCGATTCAGCGTCGCTCCGGCGCGTTCTGGACAATTTGCTCAGCAACGCCATGGGCTTTGCGCCCGCCGGCACGGCCGTGGATGTGGCGGTGGCCGCGCTGGAGCCGGGTTGGCAGATCAGCGTGCGCGATCGCGGACCGGGCGTGCCCGAAGCGGACCGCGAGTCCGTATTCTCGCCGTTTTACCGCTTGGACCGCCGCCGGGCTGGCTCGGGCCTGGGTTTGGCCATCGTCGCTCAAATCGCCGAGCGCCACGGCGGTCGCGCCTGGGTCGAAGCCGCCGAGGGCGGTGGCGCTCGATTTGTTGTTCGTTTTGCCGAACTTGCGTGATGGGTCGCCGTCGGATCGCGGCGCGTTCCGTCAGTGTCCTACGGCGGCGGCCATCGCGCTCGCCACGCGCTGGGCAAACCGCGCCGGGTTCTTCAGCGGCGCACCTTCGGCCAGCAGGGCCTGATCCATCAGCATCTCGGCGTACTCGGCCAGTCGCTCGTCGCTGCTGTCGCGGTCGGCCAGGTCGCGCAGGGCCTGGATCAGCCCGTGATCCGGATTCAATTCCAGGATGCGCTTTTGCTGCGGCACCGGCTGGCCCATCGCCTGCAGCATCCGCTCGAGCTGGCTGCTCATGCCGTCCTGGTCCGCCACCAGGCACACGGCGCTGTCCGTCAGCCGGTCCGACATCCGTACCTGCGCCACCTGATCGGCCAGGATCGTGAGCAGCCGCGCCGTCAGGGGAGCGAAGTTGCTGTTCTTCTCGGCCTTTTCTTCCTTGGTCTCGGTCTCAGGTAGGCCGTCCAACTCGCCGCGCGCCGCCGATTTCAGCTCCAGGTCGGCGAACTTGTTGAGCGCGCCCACCATGATCTCGTCGACCGCTTCGGGCAGCAGCAGCACTTCCACGCCCTTCTTCTTGAAGACTTCCAGCTGCGGTGCGCCTTGCAGCACCTCGACCTTGTCGCCCGTCAGGTAGTAGAGCGCGGTCTGGCCTTCCTTCTTGCGCTCGGCCACCTCGTTCAGGGTCGACCAGCCGCTGTGGGTGGTGGTCTTGACCAGCACCACCTCGGCCAGCTTGTCCTTCTGCGCCGGCTCGTAGTGGAAGCCTTCTTTGATGCACATGCCGAACTCTTCCCACAGCTTCTCGTAGCGCGGGCGGTCCTTTTCCAGCAATTCCTTGCAGTGCGCCAGCAGCTTGTTGCCCACGCGCTTGCGGATCAGCGGCACCAGCCGGTCGTGCTGCACGGTCTCGCGCGAGACGTTGAGCGGCAGATCGGCCGAATCGACCAAGCCCTTGATGAAGCGGAAGTGCTCGGGCACCAGCTCTTTGACGTCCTCGGCGATGAACACCCGCTTGATGTACAGCTGCAGGCCGCGGCGCGGCTCGCGCGAGTACAGGTCAAAGGGCGCTTTTTCGGGGAAGAACAGCAGACCGGTCCACTCTTGCGCACCCTCGACGTGGAAGTGCAGCGTCTCGCTCGGCTCCTGCCAGTCGCGCGAGATGTGCTTGTAGAACTCCGTGTATTCCTCTTTGGTGATGCTCGACGGCTGCCGCGTCCATAGGGCCTTGCCGCTGTTCAGCGTCTCTTCCACCGTGGTCTCGACCGACTCGGCGCCCTCGACTTCCTTGCCATCGGCGTCCTTGGGCTTCTCCCACTTCTTGGTGTCCATCACGATGGGGAAGGCAATGAAGTCGCTGTACTTCTTGACGATCTTCTTCAGTGTCCACGTGTCGGTGTAGCTCTCTTGGTTGAAGATCTCGTCCACGTCTTCTTCGTCTTCGGCGCGCGGCGCGTCCTTGTCCCGCAGATGCAGGGTGATGGTCGTGCCACGGCGCCCGGTTTCCAGCTTCTCGATCGTGTACTCGCCGTCGCCTTGCGAGACCCAGTGCACCGAGTGGTCGGCGCCGGCCTTGCGGGTCCACAGCTCGACCCTCTTGGCCACCATGAACGCCGAGTAGAAGCCCACGCCGAACTGCCCGATCAAGTCCGGAGTGGCCGCGTCGCTGCCGGCGGTCTTCAGGCGCTCGGCGAATTGCTCCGAGCCCGAGCGGGCGATCGTGCCGATGTGCTCGATGACCTCGTCGTAGGTCATGCCGATGCCGTTGTCGCTGATGGTCAGCGTGTGCTCCTGCTCGCTCGGAATCAGGCGGATCTTGAAGTCGCCATCGCCTTCGAGCAGGTCGGGGTTGGTCAACGCCTCGAAGCGCACTTTGTCGATGGCGTCCGAAGCATTGCTGATCAGCTCGCGCACGAATACGTCTTTGTGCGCGTAGATGCTGTGGATCATCAGGTCAAGGAGCTTCTTGGTGTAAGCCTGGAATTGCCTCGTCTCGGACATGGGTTACCTCGCAGTTCGGAGTGTCGTGGGTGGACTCGCGCCGCCGTCCCGGTCGAGCAGCGAGCCGGCGCAAGAAAATTCGCGGTGCCGATCTGTCAAGGGCAGCGCGGAATCCGTCTTGGGATCCGAGATCCGGCTCCGGTTCCGCATCGGGCTAGCCGGGCACTTCGTCTGCCGGTTCTTCGCTTGCGGGCGCCCCTGTGCCGGCCTTCCGCTTGCCTTGGCCGCGCTGGCCAAACCAGCTGACCAGCGACGGCAGCACCACCAAGGTCAGCGCCGTCGACGTCACCAGACCGCCCACCACCACCGTCGCTAGCGGCCGCTGCACCTCAGCGCCGGCGCCCGTGGCCATCATCATGGGGACAAAGCCCAGCATCGCCACCAGCGCCGTCATCAGCACGGGCCGCATGCGCTGCTTGGCCGAGTGCTCGGCGACTTCCGGCCAGTTCATGCCGTCGCTTCGCATTTCGAGCATGGTCGACATCAGCACCACGCCGTTCAGCACGGCAATGCCCGACAAGGCGATGAAGCCCACCGCCGCCGACATCGAGATCGGCAACTCACGGAGTGTCAGGGCCACCACGCCGCCCACCGCGGCAAACGGCACGTTGAGCAGAATCAGCAACGCTGGAGCGACCTTGCCAAACGTCCACAGCAGGATGAGCAGGATGCCGACGAGCACCACCGGGATGACCACGGCCATGCGCGCGCGGGCAGCGGTAAAGGTCTCGAACTGGCCGCCCCAGTGAATCCGGAAGCCGTTGGGGAACTTGACGGCCTTGTCGACCTTGGCCTGCGCCGCCGCGACGACTTCGCCCAGGTCGCCGCCGCGCACGTTGAAGCCGACCACCAACCGGCGCTGGCCGGCCTCGCGTTGCACGGCGCCCGGCGTCTCGCGGCTTTCCACCCGGGCGACCCGCTCCAGTTCGATCAATTGACCCGAACGCGTGGGCAGTTGCGCGCTGGCCATCGTAAAAGCGCTCGCTTGCTCGTTCAGGCGCAAACGCACCGGAATGCGCACGGGACCATCGTAGGTGATGCCCACATCCACGCCGGTCCGCACGGCCGCCACCGCGTCGAGCACTTCGCGCGACGACAGCCCCCATTGCGCGGCCTCCAGTGCTTTGGGCTGCACTTCCAGCAGATCGACCGCCGGCGGCGCCAGGATTTTCACGTCCTCGGCGCCGGGAATGCCGGTGATGGCTGTGCGCACTTTCTCGGCAAGCTCGCGCAGTTGCGCCAGGTCCTCGCCATACACCGAGGCGTCGACGTCGGTGACCGACCCGCCCACCAGCTCGTTGAAACGCATTTGGATGGGCTGGGTGAAGCTGGCCTCGTTGCTGGGGTCGCGCTTCTTGGCCAAGGCTTCCAGTTGCGCAATCAGGGCTTCGCGGTCCAGGCCGGGCCGCCATTCGGCGCGCGGCTTGAGTTTGACAAAGACGTCGGCCTGTTCCAGGCCCATGATGTCGGTGGCCACGGCAGGGCTGCCCACGCGCGAAACCACTTGCACCACTTCGGGAACCTGCATCAGGACTTTTTCCAGGCGCATGGCGTCGTCGGCGGCGGCCTCGATCGAGATGTCGGGGGCGCGGGTCGACTGGACCACCAGGTCGCCCTCGTCGAGTTGAGGCACAAAGCTGGTGCCGGCGCGGCCGAAAAGCCAACCGCCCAAAGTCAGCAAAATTAGGGCCGAAATCAGAACCTGCCACGGTCGCCGCAAAGCCCAGGCCAGCACGGGTCGATAGATGAACTCGGCCAAACGGATCAGCGGCGGCGGCCGGTTGGGCACATCGCGGGGGCGCAAGATCCACGAAGCCAGCGCCGGCACAAACGTCATGGCCAGCACCAGCGAGCTGACCAGGGCAAAGATCACGGTCAGCGCCATCGGCCGGAACATCTTGCCGTCCACGCCCTGCAGCGACAGGATCGGCACGTAAACCAAGATGATCACAAGCACGGAGTAGAACACGGGCCGGGCCAGCCGCGTCGCCATCGCCTCCATGCGCGCAAACACGGGCTCGTGCACGTCGACATGCGCCTCGTCGTCGTGCCCATGCGGTTTCAGCGCATGGAACAGGCCTTCGACCATCACCACCGCACCGTCGACCAGCAGGCCAAAGTCCAGCGCGCCCAGGCTCATCAAGTTGCCGGCCACGCCAAAATAGACCATCGCGGCAGAGGCGCCGATCATCGACATCGGGATCACCAGCGCCACCAGCACGCCGGCCCGCAGGCTGCCCAGCAGCAGGAACAGCACCGCCACCACGAGCAGGCCGCCTTCGGCCAAGTTGGCGCCCACCGTGCGCAAGGTGCGGTTGACCAAGTCGCTGCGGTCGTAGATCAGCGAAAGCTTCACGCCTTCTGGCACGGCGCGCGCTACCGATGGCATGGTCTTCAAGATGTTGCGCATGACCACCAGCGCGTTCTCGTCGCGCAGCATCTGAACCATCACGTACACGGTCTCGCCGCGGCCCGACCATGTGGCCGTTCCGATCCGCGGCAGGGCTCCTTCGCGTACCTCGGCCACGTCGGCGATGCGCACGGCCGGCTGACCCGGTTCGGCGCGCACCACCGCCCCGGCCAGCTCGTGGGCTTGTTTGGGCCACGCCACGCCGCGCAGCAGCACTTGCGCCGACCCGGCCGGCACGCTCGCGCCCGCCGCGCTGCCGATGGCCCGGCGCGTCGCTTCGGCCAAGTCTTCTAGGGTCAGGTGGCGCCTGGCCAATTCGGCTGGCTTTGCCACCACTTCCATGGTCCGCTGCCGACCGCCCCAGGAATTGACCTCGACCACGCCCGGCACCGCCCGCAACAGCGGCGCGATGGTCAGCTCCACCACCTCCAGCAGTTCAGCGTCGGTGTGCAGGTTGGAAGTCACGGCAAAGTGGTAGATTTCGCCCAAACCGCCCGTCAGCGGCCCCAGCTCCGGCGCCTCGACCCCTGGCGGCAGCGAGTCGCCCAGCAGGGCCAGCCGCTCTTGCACCACTTGCCGGGCGCGATAGGCGTCCACATCGTCGTGAAACAGCGCGGTTACCGAGCTAATGCCGTAGCGCGAGATGCTGCGTTGACCCGCCAACCCTGGCACGCCACCCAGCGCCGTCTCGACCCGGCGGGTGACCAGCCGCTCCACTTCCTCGGGCGTCAGGCCGGGAGCGCGCGTCAGCACCAGCACTTGGTTGCTCGTCACGTCGGGCAGGGCATCCAGCCGCAGCCGCAAGCCGTACCAAAGCGCCGCCGCCAGCACCGCCACCGTCAGACCGATGACCATGCCGCGGTAGTGCAGCGCGAACAGGACAAGGCGTTCCATCTATTCGCCTTTTCTGGTCGCCGTGTCTTCGGCGGGCAGGGTCGCGTGATCGGCTTCGGCGGCCACGCGCGTACCCGGCGGCAGGCCTTCGACCAGGGCAAGCGGGCCCGCAATGGCCAGGACCGTGACGGCCAGTTCACTTTGCTTTTGCCCGTTTTGAGTGATGACCCAGGCCTTGGCGTCGCGGCGGAGCAGGGCGCGCGTGGGAATCTGGACCACGTGACCAGGCAGCCCGGCGACTCGCAGGCGGCCGCGCAGGCCCGATGGCAGGGGTTGCGGTTGCTTGGGCTCGTACCAGGCCAACAGTGCGCCGTCGGCGGGGTCCACGGCCGTGGCGGTGGGGGCAGCCTGGAGGTCCACGGCAGTGCCATCGGCCGCGACGAATTGCAGCTGGCCATGGTCGGGAAGGGCTTGAACCAGCCGCACTTCCACGCGTCCCGCCTGGGTCGTCACGATGCGCGCCAGGGCCGTGCCGGGTTCGACCACGCCGCCAATGGCACCCTCTACGCTGTGCACCACGCCGTCGCTGGGCGAGCGCAGCGGCCACGAACCGTCGCGACCCAGCCGGTGCGCGTCGGCCAAGCTCAGCCCCGCGGCCTTGAACTGAGCCTCTGCGGCGGCCTGAACCGCGACCAGGTCGGCCAGCCTGCTCTCTACGTCGAACACGTCCGAACTCTTGGCCATACCTAGAGATCGCTGCGTGCGCAGCTCGGCCAGCCAGCGTTTGTAGGCCGCCATGCGCTCTGCACAGCTGCGCAACGTGGCGGCCGCCTGGACCAGCTCGGGCAACTGCACCAGCGCGATAACCTGCCCGGCGGTGACGTGATCGCCAGCCTGCACGGGCATGTCCAGCAACCGCGCCCGCACCGGGGGCGTGATCACCGCCATCGACTGCGGCGATGATCGCACCACTGCGGGCACATCGAACAGGCTCATGTCGTTGGCTGGGCGCGCCGGCACCCAGCGGACAGCCGCGCTGGCCACGCCCGTCGGCGCCTCGGCGGAAACCACGGGCGGCGGCTCGGCCGCCTTTCCGCAGCCTTGCGCGGCCCACGCCGCCAGCCCGGTCAAGACGGCGGCGAGCGATGGCCGCCAAGACGGCTTCTTCGCAATCATTTCGACTCCATGGCGCCGAGCAGCAGCCAACCGCGCACCTCGGCCCACAACCGCTCGCCGCGCACTTGGGCCAACCGCCGCTGGACCTCGATACGCGCACGGCGGGCACGAATCACGTCGACCACCGTGCCCGCCCCGCGGGTCAGAGCGGCCTGGCGCGCCTGGACCAGGGCATCGACCGCGGGCAACACGTCCGCTGACAAAAGTGCTTCCGTTTCGCGGGTGTGCTCGATGTCGTGCCACACCAAGGTGAGCTCGTGCTCCAGGCGATGCCCCGCAGCGCGACTTTCGCCATCGCTGCGCGCGGCTGCCTCGAATTCCTTGGACTGCGCGCGTTCGCCGCGATCGAAGGCTGACCAGCGCAGGCCCACCGTCGCCAAGATGGCCAGCCCTCCACTGGGATCGACTTGGAGCTGGCCGCCAAAAGCTGCCGAAGAGCCATGGGTTGCGGCCACCTCAGCCGCGCGTGCGCGGTCGGCGATGGCCTGCAGGCGCAGAGTCTCGACCTCGGGGAGCTGGGCCACGCCGGCGCTGCGCTGCCGCCATGCCGCGGCGTCTGGGGGCAGCTGCGGGCGGGGCAGGTCGCCATCGGCGCGCGGCGGCGGCTCGGGCGCCAGCTTGGCGGTGCGGGCCAGGTGCCCAGCCGCCTCGCGAAGTTGGCCCTCCAAGCTCAGCGCCAGCAGACGCGCCTCGGCGGCAAACCATTTGGCCTCTGCCGCGTCTGCCGCCAGCACTGCGCCGCGCGCTGCAGCCTGGGTCACGGCGTTGGCCAAGTCTGTCGCGGTCTGGACTTCCGTCTCGGCGAGCTGCAGTTGGTCCTGGGCCGAACGCGTTCGGATCCAGGCGTCGGCCACCTCTAGGTTCGCTTGCAGCAGTTGTTGGCGCACGGCGTTGGCCAGCACGGCTCGTTCGCGGTCGGCGGCTGCGCGGCGGGCCGAGCCCAGGTCCGTCAAGCTCCAACTTTGGGCCGCACCCAAGAGCAGGGACACGCTGGGCCCCGGCAGGCTTGGACCCAGCGCAGCGCTGATCTCGGGGTTGTGGGTCTGCCGGGCAATCTGGCGGTCGCCTTGCTGGCGCGCGAGCAGCGCGGCCTCTACGGCTTGGACAGCTGGCGCTCCCGCCGCGCGCACCAGAGCTTGGTCAAAGCTCAGCGCTACAGCCATGGTTGGTGCAAACGCGAGGAACAAAACGGCGATGGGGAGGACCGTTTTCACCAGCACAGAGTGCCTGGGCCCCCGCGGAACCGCATGAAGAGAGGCTAAGAGCATGCTTAGGGTCTTTCTCGAAACAAGTCGATCACTTCCGAACGCCGCCGCGGCGAATCGGCCCAAAGGCCGTGAGCTTGCGGCCCACCCAGCAGCCGAAATGCTCAAGTTAACTCACTATACGCACCCCACCTGATTCACGCCTATACGCTTTTTCTGGCCCGTTGTGCAACTGGCGAGAATCAGGCGGGGACCCCGGTTCGAACCCGGAGAATTGCCCGATTTTTCAATCCGATCCGGACGGAACTGGTATTACAGAGCCTTATGCGCACCCCACCTGATTTTCGCAGATTGCAGAGCGGGTCACGGAAGCCGTGCAGGCGTGAATGCACGTGGGGTTCGCATCAGTCGTGGCAGCAAAGGACGCCGCCCTTGTCGGCGGGGCCGATGGGCGCGCCATCGTACTGGCACGTTTGGTTTTGGCAGGCCTTCTTGGTCACGTTCGCGCCTTCGTTCAGGTCACTGGCGCCGCTGCCCAGGCACTGCCACGGCCCAAGGTTGGGCTCGGCTTCGTTGAAGCCACACGAGTTGGGCTTGGTGCTGGCCATTACGCGGTCCAACGGGCCACATTTCTTGTCGGCCTGCAGCGCCGTGCCCAGGTTGCCACAGCCGAACACGTCGTTGAAGCCGTCGCCCCAGTTGCCGCACACGCTGCCGTTGAAGCTGGGTTGGCGGATGGCAAAGAACAGCGACTTGGGCTTGGCGTCGGCGGGCGTGGCGCCTGCGCAGCCGGTGGGCGACTTCTGGGCGACTTCTTGCCAGGTCTTGCAGATGTGCCAGCCCGCCGAGCACAGATCCGGTGCGGCGCACCCCGAACCGTCGGCCTTGCTGCCGCTGTTGCCGCCTTGGTGGTTGCAGGTGGGGACCACGCTGTCTGGCGTGACGCCCGGCTTTTCCCAAGCACCGGCGCAGGCTGCGATTTGCGGCCACGCGGCCTCGTCCAAGAAGCCTTCGCGGGTGCCGTCGGCGCAGCCCACCTCGGCCTTTTGGGGCGGGTAGACTGCGGCGCTCACGCTGGTGACGGCCGGTACACAGCTGGCTACACCGGCGTCGTCCCAAACCTGCAATTGGAATAGGTATTGGCCGGCGACATCGGCCACAAACGTGACGCTGGCGCTGGTCGCAGTGGGGGCAAAGTTGCCTGCGGCACCTGCTGGGGCCTGCACGCTCCACGACCACTTGGTCACCTTGGCCGTGCCCTGGCCAAATGAGCCGTCGGCGGACAGGTGCAGGGTCGTCCCGGCGTTGACGCTAACGCCCTCTGTGATTTGGATTTTGGCGACTGGGCAGGGCTGCTTGGTCGGCGAACAGGCCGGGTTGGGCGGGCAACCTTCGTTGATCAGACCGTCGCAGTTGTCGTCGACGCAGTTGCCGCAGAACTCATCGGGCGGAAAGCACGGTCCCCATTCTTTCAAGCACTTGCGAAGCCCCGCCGAGCCGCACGCGGTGACGCACGACTCGATGGTCAGCGGCTTGCACTCGTAGTTGAAGCCGCTCTTGGTGTCGGTGGTCTGGCTGTCGGCGCCGCCGCCGCTGTCGCTCTCGCCAGCCGTGTCGTTGGCGGTGTCGGCGGTCAAAGTGATGTCGCTGTCGGTGGTTGCGTCGCCAAGGCCGCTGCCGTCGTGGCCCGAGCCAAACGACACGTCGGAACTGGCATCGCCGCCGGCCGCGTTGGACGAATTGCCGCTCGTGTTGGTGTCGCTGCAGCCGACGAATCCCACGGCGCACACCAAAAGAACCATCAGGGTGCGCATGGCTTGACCTCGATGACTGCGTTGGTGCCGCCGTAGCCGTCGGGCACCTGGTTGGGGTTGGCGGTGTCGGGTTGCCATTTGTCGTCGACCACAAACTTGTACTGGTACACGCCGGCAGCCAGCACTTTGACGACCGAATAGGTACCAGTTCCGCCTGGATCGGTCATGGTGTCGGCCTTGTCCGCGGTCTTGGCCCAACCATTGAACGAGCCCGACAACAGAACGGTGTGATTGCCCGCGCCAACCTTGAACGAGAACGTGTGCTTGCCGCACTCGGGCGCAATCGGCGTGGGCACAGTCACGGGTTTGACGACCACGGTCAGCGTCGCGGTCGCCGTGGCCCCGCCGGTGTCCGTAACGGTCATTGCGATGGGCTCGGTGCCGGTCCAGGTGGTGGGCGCCACCACGTACAGCTTGTGGTCGCCGGGGTCTTTCAGCGCCACGTGCTTGGCGCTCCAGCTCAGCTTCAGTTTTGCGGCGGTGTCTTCTTGGTCGTGCAAGAACGGCGCAATGTCTAGGGAAGTCGAGGTGCCCTGATCCAAGGTGAGCACGGCCAGGCTGTCGAATTTGGGCGCGCTGTTCACGGGCACTGTGCTGCTATCCTCTGCTGTGCCGCTATCTTGGGCGTCGGCACTCGTCGTTGGTGCATCCGCCTTGGCACTGTCGGCGCCTGGACTGTCGGCGCCTGCACTGTCGGCGCCTGCACTGTCGGCCGCAACTGAATCCTTGGCGATGGCGCCGTCGCCGCCGTTTACGTCGACCCCTGGCAGGGCATAGCCGCCGTTGCCGCCCGAGCCGCCGCAAGCTGCTGCAACCACTGCCAGCGACAGCAGAAACAGCACAAGCGGTCGCATGCCGGGCGTTTGGGACGGTGGGGGCGAAAGGAACGCGCGCGGGTCCTGCATCGTGCCTCCGTTCGCGCTTGGGCGCGCCGGATGACGCATCGTGGGCAATTGGCCGCGGCGTGTCAAACCGGCGCTGCGGTGCGAAACCTCCCGAGGTGGTTCCGTATTGCCGCTATCGTGGGGTGGCCGAAACGCGCTCCCAGCGGCGCCAAACCGCCAGAGTGGCCAAGACCAAGGCAGGCCATGCAGGTCCGCCGCCCGCCGAGCGATTTGCCGAGCAACCGCTGGGATTGGCTGCCGGTGACGACATGGTAGCACCGGTGCCGGATGCGTCAGTGCCGCCGAGTGGAGCGCCGCCGGTGCTCGAAGTGTGTGCTTTGGCTTGGGTATTGGGCAGTGGCGGCTGGCCCGCGTCCTCGATTTCCGTGCCGGTATCCGCGGCGCCTGGGTTCTGATCTTTGGAGTCGTCGACCGGCGGGTCGACGTTGGCGCAGTCCAGACCGCCCGGTAGGCCGCAGTCCGGGCCAGGTGAGTCCGCAGTGCCGGCGCCCACTTTCATGACCTCTGCCGTGGCCGAGTCGGCTCCTCTGCCGTCAGCGGCGCGCGCGTCTGCCACCCCGCATCGGCCGCGCCGGCACCTGTCGACCCGGCGTCCGCTCCGTCGAATGAGCCACAAGCACTTGGTGGCAAAGGATCTTTCTGGATTTACCAGCCTTCGATGACACCCTTGTTACCGTCGGCGGTGCTCACGCTCTGGGCGGCGGTAACATCGACCCTGGTCTCGAACAGGTGTTTGTCAATTGTTACGCTAACCTAGAGAGGCCTGCCGCCGCAGATCTGGCTGCCGGCCGCCGCGCCTGAAAATCCGAGTACGGCGTCGCCACCGATCCCCTTCATGGGCTCCGTTTTGAAAACCCAAGGTGACTCCGGTGGGCCGTGTTGGTGCGCGCGCCCGGACACTGCGCCCGGATTCAGGTGCAGTCAGGCCAAATTGCGCTGCCGCGGCCGCTACTTCTCCGTGTCCAGGCACGTGGCCTCCCAGGATCCACCACCGAAATTCGCCCCGGCCGCCGAGTTGCGCCCAAAGCGGCGGATCGGGGCCTCAAGGAGGGCTGGTCGGATCGGGCAGCACCTTGCTATGCTGGCACACGGCGGGAACCCAGGGGGGTGCTCGCATTACGCAATTGGCGTGCAATCGGCGTGCAATTGGCGTGCAATCGGCGTGCAATGCGCGCGCAATGGGCTGCCCTTGTGGCAGTAGCTGGAGCAAACGAACATGAAGAAGAGCATGATTCTGGCGGTGTTGGCGGCATTTTCCCTGGGCTTGACCGCGGTCGCCGTGTCGGCGTCGGCGGGCGAAGCCCCGGCCAAGGAAGCGCCGGCCAAGGCCGAGAAGGCCAAGAAGGGCGGCAAAGACGCCAAGGCCAAGGGCGGCGGCGAAAAGTCGTGCAGCGGCGAGAAGGGCAAGGGCGGCGCCGAGAAGTCGTGCGGCGGCGACAAGGGCAAGTAGTCCGGCGGTCAAGGAATACCGAATCCGTCCGAATGGCCTTGAAGATATTGGAATTCTTCGGGTCAGAGCCGCGGTCCCTGCCCGATTCTCGTAGGTCGCAGATCGGGTCAAAGAAGCCGTGCACCCGTCCATCAGGTGGAGTTCGTGGGATCGCGTCTGGCGTGGCAAGGGAGTCGATCGGTGGGCATGGACCATGACCTGCAGACGTCCGAGCCGGCCAGTCCGGAAGAGGTGCCACAAAAAGTGAGTCGCCGCGCTCTGTTGCGAGATCTCCTCGCCCAGGGCGCGGCGCTCACCGCGGTTGCCGTTGCCGTGTCCGCCAGTTTGCTGCCGCGGCCGTGGCTGCAGACCCGCGTAGACCCGCTGACGCCAGCGCAGTGGCGCGAGGTCGAGGCACTGCAAGCCTTGATTCTTCCAAGTGAGCCCAGCGCTCCTGGGGCTGCGGAGCTGGGTGCGACGGTCTACCTGCGCCTGGCCCTTGCCGATCCGCGCCTGGACCCAGACGATTTGGAGTCGCTGACGGAACTGCTGAAAAACGTAGCGGACCACGTCCAGCGTGCTGGCGGGACTTCGTTTGCCGCTCTGGACGTGGACAAACAGACGACAGTGCTAAAGGAATTGCTGACGGACCCCGATGCTGCCGAACGGTTTGGCGTGGCGGTCGTATTCACGCTGGAAGCGGCGCTGAGCGACCCCGTCTACGGCGGCAATCGCCATGGCGCGGGGTGGCGCTGGCTTGGCCTTGTGCCCGCGTGGCCGCAACCGCCCGAGCCCTGGTTCAAAGGGGCCGTCTAACCGTGGAATTCGACGTCTGCGTCATCGGCAGCGGCGCCGGGGGCGGCAGCGTGGCCAGCGCCTTGGCTCAGGCTGGAGCGAGCGTAGTCGTGCTCGAAAAGGGCCCGTGGCTGCGCGATGGCGACTTCTTCAAAGACGAAGTGGCGGCGGTGCGCCGCTCTCGCTACGTCCCCGACCGGCGCAGCGAGCCCCACGTCGTCGAAACCTACGACGAAGACGAGGGTTGGCAGGCCGAGACCACCGAAGGCACCGGCTGGGACTTCTGGAATGGCAGCCTGGTGGGCGGCGCCAGCAACCTGATGAGCGGCTTCTTCCACCGCCTCAAGCCAGAGGATTTTCGTCTTCTCAGCGAGTTCGGTCCCATCCCCGGCGCCAACGTGGCCGACTGGCCAATCAGCTACGATGACCTGGAGCCGTGGTACACGCTGGTCGAGACGGCGGTGGGCGTATCAGGGCGCGCGCGGCTGCATCCCCTGGCCGATCGCCGCTCTACGCCCGATTTTCCGCTGCCGCCGCTGGCCGAACACCCACTGGCGGACTGGTTGGACCGCGCTTGTGCCGAGTTGGGGCTGCACGCGACTCCCGTGCCGCGGGCGGTGTTGTCGCGGTCCAGTGGTGTGCGCAACCCGTGTTCATATACGGGGTTCTGTGGTGACTATGGCTGTGCAACCGGCGCCAAGGGCAGCTCGCGGGCGGCGCTGCTGGGGGCGGCGGTGGCGAGCGGCAGTTGCGCAGTGCGGGCCGAGGCGACCGCCCAACGGCTGGTGACCAACGCCCGCGGCCAGATTACGCACGTGGAGTACCGGAACAAGTTCGGTGCCTTGCATAAGGTGACGGCGCGCTTCTACGTGGTGGCATGCCAGGCCATCGAGACGGCGCGCCTGCTGCTGCGGTCGACTGGTCCGCGGCATCCGGCCGGTTTGGGCAACAGCAGTGGGCAAGTCGGCCAGAATCTCGCGTTCTCGACCGCTGCTTGGGCGCGAGGCGAGCTGGTGTACCGCGACTTCAGCGAGGCCCAGCGCGCCGAATTGCGCCACCCCGGACCGTGGTTGCATCGCGCCGTGTTGGACCACTACTTCGTGCGCGATCCTCAGACCGGTCAGCGGCGCAAGGGCGGGCTGATCGAATTCATGCTGGGCAGCCCCAACCGCATCAGCGCGGCGGAGTCGGCGGCCTTTACTGGCGACGTGCCCCTGTGGGGGCTGCCGCTCAAGCGCGCGTTGGAAGAGCAATTCCGTGGCAAGAAGCGCGTGCTTTTCGAGGTCTTTGCCGATTGGCTGCCCACGCCTGCCGGTCATGTGACGCTGGATCCGCAGGTTCGCGACCACCTTGGCCAGCCCGTGGCGCGGGTGCGTATCGACAAACACCCGCACAACAAGCAGGTCGCCGATCACCTGCTCGCGCAGGGGGTGGCCATCTTGGAGCGCCTGGGCGCACAGAACGTCTACCAGTCCTCGCGCGGCGCGCCGGCGACCAACCTGCCGTCGGGGACGTGCCGCATGGGCGCGGATCCTGCCACATCCGTCGTCGACGCCACGGGGCGCGTCCACGATTGCGACAACCTGTACGTGGCCGACGCGTCTGTGTTTCCGACCGGAGGTAGCGTGCCTCCCACCTGGACCGTCTACGCGCTGGGCTTTCGGCTGGCCGATACCCTGGTCAAGCGGTTGGGACTGGAAGGGACGGAACGCAAAGGGTAATGCTCGGTCGCCTCAGCGTGGGGCCGTCGCCAGGGTCGCCTTGACCAGCACGGGCACCGGCGGTGCGATCGCCTCGATCTGCGGCTGGTAGTAGAAATACACTCGACTCCTGGGCACTTGCACCTTCTTGACCGCCCGCGCAGCCGTGAGCGGCAGGCTGATCGTCGTCGGACCCCAGCGGTACGGGTCCTCCATGTAGATGGCCAGGCCGCGGGCATAGGGCTCCACGCGCTTGACGCCGCCGCGCTGCAGGCTGTCGATCGCCCCCTGGGCCAGCTGGAAGCCGGGCGGCAGGCCCACTTGCACCAGCAGCATGCCGCGCTGGCCGGCCGTGCCGTCGCGCCACACCGTGACCTGCTGCGTGGCCTTGTCGCCCAGGTTGTACACGGCGCGGTCCATGCCTTGGCTCAGGCGCAGGCGCGGCGTCACCTCGTCCGTCACCGCGAGCGGCGGCCCCACCGGCGCAGTCCACGGCAAGTAGTACTGGACGCGGATGCGGTAGCCCACATCGCCGGCCAGCGCGTTGCCGCCTTGCAGCAGCAGCTTGACCTCGGATCCCGCATGCAACTGCGGTGCCAATTCCAACAACTGCGGGGCGGCCAACGTTGTAGGATCCCAGGCAATTTCGCGGACCTGCTTGCCATCGACCTGTACCGCCAGCTTGCCGGTGTTTTTGGCCGCCGCGCTCGCCACCAACAGCGCCCGCACCGCCAGCGCCGCGCCCTGGGTCGAGTAGAAGCCGCCGTCGTCGCTGCGCAAAGCCAGCACCGCCCGTAGCGCCTCGCGCGCCTTGTCGGGTCGGCCGCCGTAGACGATCAAGGCGTGGGTGACCAGCGCGGTCGTCTCCAGCTCGGCGCCCAGGCCATAACTGGCGAACAAGGTTCCGCCTTTGGGCTGGAAGCTGACGCGCCGATCGCGCCCTTCGCCCACCAGCGCACCGCGGTGATCCAGCTCGTCCAGCAGCGCTTCGCCGCGCTTCTGGTACACGGGTCCGGCGCCCAGTAGCGCGTCGGCCGCCAACGCCAGCGCGTACGGGTCCAAGCCGGCCGGCGCCGCAAACATCTGATCGACGCGGTGCAGCACCTTGCCGCAGGTTTCGCGCAGGTTCTTGGCCGCTTGCGTGGCGGTGGGGTCCAAGGGCAGGGTGCAGTCGGGATCGGCGGCCACCAGCGCCATGGCCGCATACGCGGTCTCGGCCGGCGAGCCAAAGGTGTCGTCGCTGTGCTTGGCGTCCAACAGGGCCCGTTGCGTGCGCTCCAGCAGTTCGTCGTCCACATAGATGACCTTGCGCAGCTCGCTCAGCAGGACCAGACCCCAGGCGGTCAGCTCGGTGCGCCGGTCTGCGCCAAAGTAACCAAAGCCGCCGCCGCTGACCTCGTAGCCCAAAAGCTCTTGATAACCAAGGGCCAGCGTGCGCACCAGCCGGTCTTGGCGCTCGCCCTTGCCCACGCCCGCCGCGCGCAGCTGCTGCAGGACCAGGGCGTCGACCAGCAGCGTCGAGGCCTGCTGCTCGAAGCAACCGTGCGGCTCCTGGGCCATTTGCTCCAAGCTGTCCAGCGCCGCCGCCAGCGGGCTGCCCAGCACCGTCAGCTGCACCGAGCGGCCTTCGGCCAGCGCCAGGTCGGGGATCGCCACCGTTCGCCGCACCTCCGAGGTCACCGTGCCGGCAAAGGTCTGCAGGAACTGCTTGCCGTCCGGCGCGACTTCGATGGGCTTCTGCAGCGCATCTTTGTCACCCGCCAGCGAACCAGCGACCGTCACGTTCTGCACGCCGGCCGCGCTAGCCTTCAGCGGCAGCTGCAGACCCGCAATCCCTTGCGGCCCCACGGCAATCGGCTGCTGCAGCAGCGTCGCGTCCACCACCAGGCCGGTGTCGCTCTTGGCGGTCAGCTGGGCCTCGCCCTTTTGCGAAGTCTCATTCTGCACCGCCACTTGCACGGCCACTTCGTCGCCTACGGTCAGGTCGTGCGGCACGTCCAGGTCCAGGTGGAACGGCTTGGTGACCACCAACTCGCCGCTGCCGTGGCCCAGGCTGCCGGCTGCGTCGCTGGCCAGGGCGTAGATTTGCCAGGCGGTGATCGAGTCGGCTACGTGGAATTGCACAGAGCCGGTGCCGTCTTCCGCGGTGATCGCGGCGGGGTTGAAGTAGAGGGTTTCGGGGAAGTCTTTGCGGATGGCTACGGGCGCTTCTTCGCCGCCGCCCCCTCCGCCGCCTTTGCCAAAAGTCTTGGCGACGGCCTCGCCCTCGTCGTCGGCAAAGAGCTTCGTCCCGCCGTCCTTGAACGCGCCAGCAATGGTCTTTCGTTCGATTTGGGCCCGATTCCGCGCCATGCTATCGCCGTCCGCAGCCATGCCGGCCGGTGCACTTGCGGGCTTGGGTGCAGCTGCTGCCATGGGTTCTTCGGCTTTGGCCCGGAAGTGGTCGTCGCCGCGGTCGTCGCGCTCCCGTTCCTCTACCCGCATTTCCACGGTCGCCGTCGCCGCTTCGTCGCGCGCTGGAGCCATCGCCACCTTGGCCCCACCCAGACTTCCCCTAACGCCCCACAGCGACAGCACAAACAACACTGCCAGAGTCGCCCACATCGCCGACTGCAACCCGCGCAAAAGCCGTGGACTCGCCGCAGCTTGCGTGACCTTGCGCCGCTCGCGTACCACCAGCCAAAGTACCATGCCGAACGCGGCAATCGCCAGCAACAGCACCACCGGATCCGCCGTGCGCCGGTCGATGTCGACCACTTCGCTCATCAGCCACTTGGCCATCCCGCCGATCGCCAGCGCGATCAAGGCCGCGCCCGCCGTGTTGCGCAACCAGAAGGATGCCACCAGCAGCGCCAAGGCCAGCAGCGCGGACCAAACCAGCAGTGTCCAGTGCAGGGTATTGTCGGCCAAAATCCGCGCATCGACCTGCACATTGCGCAGCCGGTCCAGGTCGCTTTGTTGCGACGAGGCGTCGTGCATCGGCCCGGCGCTGCCGCTCTGACCGGCCAGGAACCAGCGCGCTGCGGCCTGCTGGGCCGGCGTCCACTGCCCCTGCCCGCCGGGGGTACCCGGCTCCGCCTCTGGGAAAAGCAGCGCCATCGCCGCCTCGGCCAGCTCGCTTTGGGCAAACAACGCCGCGATGACCTTGTCGGGTGTCTCGCCGGCCACCCGCGCAAACACTGCCGCGTCGACCACTGCCAGACCCACCGCCGCTGCCTTGGGCTTACCCGCGCTGTCGCTGACCTTCAGCAAAACCTGAGCCTCTTCGCCGGGTTTCTTGGCCTCCAGGCCCCTTAGCGCCACCCGCAGGCCGTCCTTGGGCGCCACCAGCACCTTCAGCACATCGTCCTCGGGCGCGCCGTCGACCGCGATGAGTACCAGGCCCACCACCTCGTCGGGAATCTGGATGGCCACCTGCGCGATCCCCGGCTTGGCGGGTGTCGCCACCATCGCCACCGTGCGGCCATCCAGCTCCGCTCGCACCTGAGGCCGCGCCGCCAGCGGGGCAAACACTTCGCAAGTCAGCGTATCGCCAGCCCGAATCAAGGCCTTGTCGCAGGCCAGCGGCAGGTTGCCCTCGCGCAGTTGGGGTGGCTCCAGCCGCGTCCAGTAGGTGCGCCCGTCCTTGGGGTCCTTGGCCAAGACCGCCAGCGGCCTGCCAAAAAACGCTGGCGGCAGGTCCAGCGCCGCAATGCCGTCGGGACCCGTGGTGCCCTCGCCCAGCTTTTCGCCAGCGCCCACGGTCTCTTGCTCGCCGTCGCCCGGCGCAAACAGCGCCACCTGGGTCTGCACGGGCGAGTCATCGACCCGCACCGCCCGCACCAAGATCTTGTTGGGTCGCGGCAGGTCGCGGCGTACCGACGGCGCTTGGCTCGCCACAGTCACCCGCATCTGGTCGCGCACCACCTTGACCGTGCCCGCGCCGCTCTCGGCCCGCCCGGCGGGGTCGCGCACCACCACCTCTAGCTGAACTTGTTCAAAGAAGTGCCCGTAGCTGCGCAGGTTGTTGTCTTTGCCCTTGGGCATGGTCACGTGGAAACGCACCGGCGCCGCGCCCAGCGGCTTGACGTCGTAGGCTAGCGTCTGCCCGCCCAATCTGGCGGTCAGGCTGGCTTTGCCGGCCGTCAGCGGCGTACCGGTCATCAGGTTGGCCGCCACGTCTACGTCAAAATCCACCAGATCCGTCATGGACTTCACGGATGGCGTCACCTTGACGCTGAACGGTGGCAGGCTGTAGCGCTCGACGGTGATGGGCACCGAAGTCTCGGTCTCGCCCACCTTCAGCACCGCGTGCCAGGTGCCGAGCGCCGCCCCGCCCGCCAGTTCGATGTCGGCCGAGCTGACGCCCATCGGCGAGACCGTGACGTCGCTGCGCGCCACGCGCGTGCCCTTGGGATCCCGCAGCTCCAACCGCGCCGCCTTTCCGGCCAGCGGCTTGCCGCTGCCCCCCTCAAAGGTCAGCCCGCGCAGGTGCACCGTCTGCCCAGGCTGGTAGGTAGGCTTGTCCGGCGAAAGATGTTGCCGAATCACCTGCTCCACGGTCACGTCGACCTGGGCGCGCCGCTCGTGGCCAGCTAGTATCGCCGTTGCCTGCAGATAGCCCGACCGCTGCCTCTGGTCCAGACTCGCCACGGTCAGGGTGGTGTGGGCAGTGCCATCGGCCTCCAGCGCCACGGCGCGGGTCGCCAGCGTTCGGCCGTGGTCGTCCAGGACGGCAAGCTGCACGGCGGTGCGGGTCGCGGCAGTGTAGGGCACGCCCGCGCCATCCAAGGCCGCTACCGCGATGGCCACCGGCTCGCCCACACGCAGGGTTGGCCCCAGTTGGACCCTCAGCATGGGCCCCGGCTGCTCGTCTTCGATCCAGCGGTGGCGCACTTGGGTGATGGCGCTCGCCAAGCACAGCAGGAGCCCAGCCGCGATGGCCGCCAACCGCAGCGCCCGCCACTTGGCCCCAGGACGAAGCCCCAAGAAGCGCGAAATACGCGGACCCATGGCATTTTCTTCGCGCGCGGTCACGGCCGAGTCCACGGCTTTTTGGATCAGCTGTGGGTCCAGCGCGGGCAGGTCTGCGGACGCGGCCTGAGCCGCTGTGGCCAGGCGCCCCACTTCGTCTCTGCAAGGTGTGCACCAGGTCAGATGCAGGGCGGCTTCGCTGGCGCCGGCCGGCCCAAGCGACCGGGTCGCCGCCCCAGCAAGTTGGCTTCGCGACGGATGGAGTGGGCCAAGCTGCGTCGGGTCTTTTTCTGGATTCTCCCCAGCTTGCGTGGCCTCGAGCACGGCGCTTTGCAGTGCCGCGGCCGCCTCGTCGGCTTGAATGGCCAGCGCGGCGCCCAGTTGTTCCGGCGTCCAGCCCGTCTGAGCCGCCAGCCACAAAGCGCAACGATTGCGTTCGGTTGGACTGCTGGCGTGGCCGCGTGCCAGCAGCAACGGCAGCCACAGCTCGCCAACGCCGCGGTAGGGTGTTCCAAGGAACTGGCCGATCACATTGCAGAATTTGAGGTCGCTCGCAGTCGGTTCCGTGAACTGTAGCCACGCGCGCAGCAGCGGGCCGTGCCGCTCAACCAGCTCGACGGCGGGCTTGCGCTGGCCGTGGCGCAAGAAATCGCGATGCAGCTCCATGGGATGGCTGTTGAGCATAGGGACCCCCTGGGATTTTGCCGGTTTGTGAGGCAGAGGTTGAACCCGGCGCTGCAAGGCTGTCAAGCGAGCGCGCCGCCGGCGCAGCGTCCAGCGGCACCTGGACTTCGACGCCTCAGGTACCCGTTTGGGTGCAGCATTTGACCATTGCCAGCCGCCGGCAACGTTGCTACGCTGCTTGCGACGTCGCACCGGCGAGCCGCGCTGCTGTTTCCACAGCGGAGTCCGCGCCAACGCCCCGCCCGGTGGTCGACCTCGATGCCTTCGCATCCACCGGCACATGTCCGGCCGGGGACGAGGCGACAGGAGCGAGAATGCCTGCAACGACTCAAGCGCAGCGCGTGCCCAATCGCGCGAACTCCCCTATCATGAAGGCTTTGTTGGCTGGTGCCACGCTGACCGGCGCACTGCTCTTGGGCGCTGCCCCGGCTCAGGCCGCCATGCCGGCTGCCGCCTCGGTCGAAGGCTTGCTGCTGTCTACGGGCGGCGGTCCGGCTGCAGATGGCACCTACCAGGTTACCTTTGCGCTGTTCGCGGCGGCGACCGGCGGCAACCCAGTCTGGACCGAAGGCCCGGTGGCCATCTCGGTCAAGAACGGCCAGATGGCGTACCTGATGGGCAGCAAGACGCCACTGACGGCCGCCGTGCTCAGCCTGGCGACCCCGTACCTTTCGATTCAGATTGGCAGTGATCCAGAGCTGGGTCGGCAGCCGCTGGGCGCCTCGCTGTACGCCCTGCGCGCCAGCCTGGCCGAAGGCTTGGATTGCTCGGGTTGCGTCAAGGGCGCGATGATCGACGCCGCGGTGCTGCAGCCCTATGCCAAGACCAGCGATCTGAGCGCCTACGCCAAGGCCGCCGACCTGGGCGCCTACGCCAAGACGACGGACCTGGCCGACTATGCCAAGTCCGCGTCCCTCGCCAAGGTGGCCACCAGCGGCAAGTACTCGGACTTGACCGGTGGGCCAGACCTGACCCCCTATGCCAAGACCAGTGATCTGGCCAACTACGTCCAGGCGTCGTCGCTGGCCAAGGTCGCCGGCACCGGCAGCTACACCGACCTGACCAACACGCCCAACCTGGCCAAAGTCGCCACCACCGGCTCGTACGCCGACCTGACCAACAAGCCGGCGATCCCGGCGGTCAACTCGCTGTGCGGCACCGGCCTGTACATGAAGGGCTACAACGCCGACGGTTCGATCAACTGCGTCAAGCTGGTCGAAGGCGACATGCCGGGCGACGGCATCGACGAGGTGTCGAACGGCCTGATCTACAACCAGTTCGTCGACTCGACCTCGGGCACGGCCGACGTGGTCATCAAAGACGGCTTGGTCGCGGGCGTGTCCGACACGTTGAACTTCCCGGACATCGGCCTGGCCCAGAAGATCTCGGTCTCGTTCGACGCCACCAACAGCGATGTGAGCAAGTTGGTCGTTGACCTGTACGGCCCCGGTCTGAGCACGCCGTACAACCTGTACTCCGGTGGCAAGTCCGGCACCACCCTGTCGATGAAGTTCAATGACACCGACGCGATCGTCAAGGGCGACCTGACCGGCGACTGGAAGGGCAAGAACATCGCCGGCGCGTGGTCGATCGTTGTCAAGGACACGCTGCAGAACCTGGGCGGCGGCGCCGACGGCAAGTACAACTGGTCGATCAACATCCAGACCCTGTCGAACAAGAAGATCCAGATCAAGGGCGATCTGATCGTCGACGGCAACGTGAGCTTCAAGAAGGACGCGGCCATCGGCGGCCTGATCACCAGCACCGCTCCGGAAGTCAAGGTCAACACGTCGAAGTACACCGTGATGATGAGCATGCGCGACGGCGTCAACTGCCCGGCCGGCTGGACGCAAGAGCCGGTGTCGAACCTCATCGGCGACGACAATTACGTGTACGTCAACTTGCTGACCAGCGGCTTCTGGATGGGTGGCATGCAGGGCAAGGCCTACGGCCAAATGTACAATTACATGGGCTTCGCCTACACCAACATGAACCAGGGCGCGGCCGTCATGTGCTACAAGACGTGGGACGTGCCCACCGGCAACGCCCACATCAGCGTGTTCATGCCCAGCGCCAACGCGGGCGCCAACTCCTGCCCCACCGGCTACACCTGGGTGCCGGTGGCCAAGCTGCGCGGCAACAACAACAACGCCTACTTCATCAGCAATCGCGCCGGCACCTACATGGGCTACGTGGACACGTGGGACTACAACGCCCAGGCCTACAACGAATTTGGCGGCTGGCAGCGCCGCAGTGTGACCACGGAAGCCACGGACGTCTGCTTCAAGGTCTACGGCACCACCGAAGAGCCGGCCACCCAGTCGGGCGTGTTCCCGGTCGTGTTTGGCGTGATGGACATCAGCAAGTGCCCCACTGGTTGGAATGCCAAGGCGGTCACGGCCATCCAGAGCAGCAACGGCTACACCTACAACGTGGTGACCGACAACTCCAGCTACTTTGGCGGCATGGGCGGCTGGGGCTACGGCGGCGACAACTACGCCCAGACCTACTACCACAACAGCCACGTGACCGCGATGTGCTGGAAGTACTTCGCCCGCGTCGCCAAACCGTACTTGAACGTGCGCACGATCAAGACCGGCAACTGCCCCAGCGGCTACGTGTCGATGCCGATGGACACGCTGAAGGGCTGGAATAACAACGGCTACATTCAGATGACCGGCCACTCGCTGTACGTGGGCGGTCTGTACAGCTGGGACCACGTGGACTACAGCGACGGCTACATCGCGCACAACTGGTCGAGCTACATGGGCGCCGGCAAGCTGTGCCTCAAGGTCGACAACGTGACCAACTTCCCGTAAGTCGTTCGTGAACCCATCGGGCGGGCAGGGTGGCCACAAGCTCCCTGCCCGCTGGTGTTTTTGCCCCACTTCGCACCCATGCTGTCATGGCAAGTCCCTTGCATATCGGCCGTTTGGCCCCCAGCCCCACGGGGATCCTGCACGTGGGCAATGCCCGTAGCTTGGTGCTGGCTTGGCTGGCGGCGCGGGCTGCCGACGGGCGCATCTACCTGCGCATCGAGGACCTGTTGCCCGGGCAGGGGCCGAACATCGCGCCAATGCTGGCGGATCTGCGCTGGCTGGGCCTGGACTGGGATGGGGCCGAGTCGGGCGCGCTGTGGCAGCCGCAGCCGCCCGTGGGCGACGAGCCGCCCTGGTGTCTGCAAAGTGCTCGGGCTCCCGTGCACGCGGCGGTGCTAGCGGCTTTGGCGCGGCACGGGCTGGTGTATCCGTGCGTGTGTACGCGCAAAGACATCGATCAAGCTGCGCGGGCGCCGCACCTTGAGGACCGCGGTCAAGCCTACCCGGGTACGTGCCGTGACCGTTTTTCTAGCATCGAAGCAGCGTTGCAGTTCGAACAGGCGCGCGCGGCGGCCGAGGGGCGGGCCGCCCAGGGCGTGGCGCTGCGGCTCAAGGTGCCCAACGCCGAGCTGGAATTCGTCGATCAGCTGTGCGGTCCGCAGCGCGTCAGCTTGCCGGCGACGTGCGGTGACATCGTAGTCCAGCGCAAAGACGGCGGTTTTGCCTACATGCTGGCGGTGGTGATCGACGACTTGGCGATGGGCGTGCGCGAGGTGGTGCGCGGCGACGATTTGCTCGAGGTGACGGGTCAGCAGTTGGCGGTCTACACGGCCCTGGCCCAGGTGGCAGAGCTAGAACTGGCTGACGCGCCATCCGATTTGGCGATGCGGCCATTTTGGCTGCGGGCGCGCACGTGGACGCCGCCGCGGCACTACCACCTGCCGCTGGTGCTGGGCGACGACGGTCGGCGGTTGGCCAAACGCAATGCGTCCCTGCACTTGCACAGTCTGCGCCAAGCTGGGGTGCCGGCGGCGGCGCTGGTGCGCTGGATCGGCGAGTCGGTGGGATTGGGGGCTGCGGCGACGCTGGCCGAGCTGGTGCCGCGCTTTGCTTGGTCCAAGCTGCCGCAGCGGCCGGTACGATTTGGTGCCAAGGAATTCGAAGCGTTGCGCGGTGTTGCGGGCTGAAGACCCCTACTGCAACTCCATCTTGGCGGGCAGGCGGGCGACGTCGGCAATGCCTTTGGTCGCCAGCACCCGACCTTGGCTGTCGACCAAGAAGCCCTCGACGTTCTTTTGTTTTTCCAGCAGTTCCAAACCGGCCTTGGGCCCCAGCACCATCGCGGCGTAGGCCAGGGCGTCGGCCACGGTGGGCTCGGTGCCAATGACGGTCACCTGGACTACGCCCTCGCTGGGCGAGCCCGTGCGCGGGTCCAGCACGTCGTGGTAGCGGTGGTTGCCGCGCATGACCCACAGATCGCTGTCCGAGCGGGTAATGGCCGCGTGACTGCTTAGGTAGAGCTGTGCCAAGGGGGCGCCGGGCCGCCGCGAGTTCGGCGCGGTGGTGTACCAATGCCGAGTGCCCATCCGGCCTTGCACGTACACCGAGCCGCCGATTTGGATGCGGAAGTTCTCGACGTTGGCGTCGCGGAGCACCTGTGCCGCGCGCTCGAGCGCAAACCCGGTAGCCAAGCCGGCCAAGGTCACTCGCATACCCGGCTTCATCAGGCGAATCGTATGGTTGGGCTTGATGACCATGTTCTTGCACGTGGCGATGGCGCGCCGGGCCGCGACCTCGTCCGGCAGGGGACGCACGAACGGCCTGTGCTCAAAATTCCACAAGTAATCGTAGCTTGCCACGGTCGGATCGTAGGCGCCCCCGGTCTGCCGGCACAGATCCAAGGACCGCTGGAGCAAGGCGTGGATCTCGTCGCCCACGACCACCTCGTCCTTGTCGGCGTTGGCGTTGATGCTGTGCAGCTCGGATAGGCGGCTGTGACTTAGGTACTGGTTGAGAATGCGCGTGATTTCTGCAAGCGCCTTGCCGGTGGCCGCGCGGCCGGCGGTGTTGTCGGCCACCTGAACGCGCACCGCCACTTGGCGGCCGAGCACCGAGCGGGCCTCTTCGACCTGACCGGCCTCGAGCGGCACGTCGAGCACGGGGGCGCTGGGCTGCGGCGGTGGCACTGCGTGGCCGTTGACGGCAGCCAGGGCCACTACCGCGGTGGTCGCGAATTGAATTGCCAGAATCCTTTTACGGTTTCCGTCCAAATCGGCTCGAAAACTTCGGCAATTCTTCGGGCCCGAACCGGGGTCCCCGCCTGATTCTCGCCGGTTGCAGACCGGGTCAGAGGAACCGTACAGGCGTGAATCAGACGGGGTTCGTATTACTTGCATCGTACTCCAGCAGGGGGTCACGGCCAGTCGAAGGGGTCTTCGCCGCGGGACCAAAGTGGCTTGCGCACGGGTCGCGGGCGCCGGTCGCCTTGCCCCATCAACGTGGCCACGGCGTCGATCATTCCTTGCACAGTCAGCGGGAACATGGGTACTAGCTCGGCGATGGCGCCGATGGTCGACTCGCCCCAATAGTTGTCGGGAATCGGGTTGAGCCAGGCGCGACGCTCGAAGGCGGCGGCGATGGTGGCGATGCGCTCGATGCCGGGTACCTCGTCGGCCATGCCGTACTCGATGGCGCCGTAGGGACTGAACAATTCGCGGGGCGCCATCCAGCCGTCGCCCACCATCATCAAGTAGGTGTGCGGCGGAACCGAACGCAGTACGTCGGGTAGCGGTTTCTTGTGCAGCATGGCCATGTCGGTATAGACAAAGCCGTACACGCAGTTGTGGAAGTAGTACGTCTCGACTTCGCGCAGCCCGCCGCCTTGCTTCATCGCCGAAAAGAACGCTTCGACCGTGCGAACGTGCGGGTCCATCGAGCCGCCGGCGTCGAGCATCAGCACCACCCGCGCCTGGTTGCGCCGCTCGGGGCGTTCGATGATCTCGATCTCGCCCCCATTTCGCGACGTAGCGGCGATGGTCGCGTCGATGTCCAGCTCCAGCCGCCGCGACTTGTGCTCCAGCCGCCGCAACTTGCGAATCGCCACAGCAATCTGGCGGGTGTCCAGCACCACGTCGCTGCGGTAGTTGCGGAACCGGCGCGCTTTAGCCATCGACACGGCCTGCCCGCGGCCCGAAGCGCCTTCGCCCACCCGCATTCCGGTGGGGTGCTGGCCGCCCTGCCCAAACGGGCTGGTGCCGCCCGTGCCGATCCAGTGCGAGCCGCCGTCGTGCCGCTCGGTCTGCTGTTTCAGGCGTTCTTCGTAAAGTTTGCGAAGGGTTTCTAGGTCATAGCTCTCTAGCGCGGCCAGTTCCTCGGGGGTCAGCGGCGGTTTCTCCAGCGGGTTGTCCAGCCAACTGTGGATGAGCTGATGCAGGGGCTCGGGCAGCGAAGCGCCCTGAAAATACGCGGCAAAGGCTTGATCAAACCGGTCAAAGTCTCCTTCGTCGCGGCACACCAGCGCGCGGGTGACGTGGTAGAACTCGGGCATCGACGGGCCGATGGCGCCGCGGTCGAGTGCAGACACCACGGCCAGCCACTCGCCCACGCCGACCGGCAGCCCGGCGGCCCGCAACATGCTATGGAAGCCCGTGAACATACTTGCCTAACGCCGTTGGCCCAGTTTAGAGAGGTCGGTGCGCGCCAGCCTTTGCGTGTCTTTCTCTTGCTTGAGGAGCACGCCAGCGAACGGCACGGCCTGCTCCAGCTTTTCGGGGTCGATGCCCGATAGGCGCAGGCCGGCGAGCCAATCGATGAGCTCGGACGTTGATGGCCGCTTGCGCAGCTCGGCCAACGTGCGGATCTTGATGAATTGACGCAGGGCCGCACTCAGCAGCTTGTCGTCGATGTCGGGGTGGTGCACCCGGCAAATGCGCGTCAGCAGTTCTTCGGTCGGGAACTCGATGTAGTGGAACACGCAGCGGCGCAAGAACGCGTCGGGCAGCTCCTTTTCGGCGTTGGACGTGATCACCACGATCGGTCGCAGATGCGCCACGATTTCGCGCCCCGTCTCGGCGATGCGGAAACGCATGGCGTCTAGTTCGTGCAGCAAATCGTTGGGGAACTCGAGGTCCGCCTTGTCGATCTCGTCGATCAGCAGCACCACACGTTCGCCCTTGCCGGCCCGTTCGAAGGCCTCGCCCAGCGGCCCCAGCTTGATGTACTGCGCGATGTCGCGGACGTCGCGGTCGCCAAAACGGGCGTCGTTCAGGCGCGCCACCGTGTCGTACAGGTACAGACCGTCTTGGGCGCGGGTGGTCGACTTGATGTGCCAAGTCAGCATGTCCAGGCCCATGCCCTCGGCGATGGCGCGCGCCAGCAGCGTCTTGCCGGTGCCGGGCTCGCCCTTGACCAGCAGTGGCCGGCCCAAGGCAATCGCGACGCTGACGGTTGATTTCAGGGCCTCGTCCGCGATGTAGGTAGGGGTGCCATTCCAGCGGGCCAGGGTATCGGGTGCCCACGGGGCAATGCCGGGCGGTAGGGTCATGGTCCTTCCTGTAGGATGTGGAGGCGACAAGCGGATGCCCGTTGGCGGGCAGAAGCGCAAGCGTAGCCGATTCCTGGGGCGACACGCTACGGTGCGGCGGCAAAAACCGCTACGGCCCGCGCCCTTGCCGCAGGTCTGCGTCGAGTTGCCACGGTCCGGGCACGCCCGACTGCGCCACGGCCGCCTGCACCAGCTGCGTAAAACTCCGCCGCGGAATGGCGGCGCCGCCCAAGGATTCCAGAAGCGGCGTGTGCACTTGCGCGTCGATGAAGTAGAAGCCCCAGCGGCGCAGTTGCTCGGCCAGTGTCACGAACGCAACTTTGCTGGCGTTGTCGGCGTGCGAAAACATCGACTCGCCGTTGAAGCCGCGCCCCAGGGCCACGCCGTACAGGCCACCAACCAACTCGTCGCCCTGCCAGGCCTCGACGCTGTGCGCCAGGCCCATGTGGTGCAGCTGGGTATAGCTGGTCACCATTTCTGGCAGGATCCAGGTGCCGTCTTGCCCCGGACGCGGCGTGTTGGCGCAGGCCTCCATGACCCGCTGGAAGCACGTATCCAGCGAGATCCGATAGGGGTGCTTGGCCAAGACCTTGCGCAAGGTGCGGTTGATGTGGACCTGCCCCGGTGCGACCACGAACCGCTCGGCCGGCGCGTGCCACCACAACTGCCGGGGACCGCTGGGCCACGGAAAGATGCCCATGCTATAGGCGACCAGGAGTCGCTCCACGCTCAGGTCGCCGCCAAAGGCCACGGCGCCGCTGGGGTGGGCCGACTCGGGATCAGGAAAGGCGATGGTCTCGCCCAGCCGCGCGATGGCCATCGTCTACTTGGGCGCTGCCCAGCCCCAACCCGCCAGCGACTTGGCCAGCCCCTTTTGCGCCGCCTGGACTTTCTTCAGGTTGGGATCGCGTTCCGGGCGCTCGTCCTTGGGCTTCTTCTTGTAGTAGTCGTAGCAGGTGGCGACTTGCTTGGCGGCGGCGTCGCACGCGGCAAAGAAGGCTTCGAATTCAGCCTTTTGCTTGTCGTCGGCCGTGACCTTGGCCAGCCGCGCGCGGTCCTGCTGCACGCGCTTTTCCAAGATGACCTGCATGGCCTGGATGGTGTCGAGCTTGGGCATGTTGTAGCCCTGCCACGACTTGTCGGCCATGCGCTCGTAGCCGGTGGCCAGGTCGGCGATCACCGGGGCGTAGCCGTCGATGAGGTGTTGCTTGAAGGCTGCGGCGTCGATGGCGGCGCCCGCCACCGCTGGGTCGTCGTCGGCCAGTTGCTTGTCCTCCCACTTGGCGATCTCGGCAGCGGCTTTGTCCAGCTGTGGCGCCAGCTCCAGGATGCGCTGCTGAGCGTTCTTGGCAATGTCGACGACGTTGTCTAGGTCGGGCGCGCCGATCTTCTTGGTCATGTACGAAAACACCGCGTACGTCTCGACTTGCTCCATGCCCAGCACGATGAAGCGGTCCAGCGCCGGGTGCTTGCCGATGTGCTCTTTGGCCAGCAGGTCCAAGAGCTTGCGCGGACCGCGGGTCTTCAGCTCCTTGCTGCCGGTCATGCACACCTCGTCCATGGTGCCCGACAGGAGCAGGTCGCGGCGTTTCATGGCGGCGAACTGGAAGGGAATCAAGAACTCGTTGCGGCAGCGCTGCAGGTCGGCCTCCGTCGTGGCGACAAGTTCCTTGACCTTGCCCGCCCATGAATCCGGCTCGGGCGCGGCCACGTCGGCCGACTCCACCGGAATGACGTCGCTCAGGTCCAGCTTGGGCGGCTTGGGGTCGGGCGCAAAGTAGTTGGGCGCCTCCTTTTTCTCGCCCTTGCCGCAGCCTGTGGCGCTCGCCAGCGCGGTGAGTGCGACAAAAGTCAGGCCTACCCAACGGCGGCCGCCACAACCAAGGACAGAACGAGTCATTTTCGCCTCCACGCCCCGCCTTCTAGCGCGTTCACCGTCGCCGGGCAAGGTAGGGCGGAAACCGACCTATTTTCATAGAGTAGAAAATGCCCCCCTTGATCCGTGGCCGCGACGGCCCGAAGGTGCCGGCACCATGAGCCAACCCCAGACCTCGCCCGACCTCGCTCACGCCCTGCAACCCTGTCCCGCCGCGCCGCTGCGGCCTGCCCAAATCCAGGCGGCTATCGAGGCGCAGTGGCAGGCCTTGCCTGTGGATTTTGCCCCGCGCACCCGCCATTGGAATGGCGCCGAGCACGGCGAGCAGCACGTGCCCTGCGCCCCGGCCGGTGCGCGGCCCAACTACTGCAACCGCTTGATTTTGGAAGCGAGTCCCTACCTGGCCCAGCACGCCTTCAACCCGGTGGACTGGCGACCGTGGGGCCCCCAGGCGTTTGACGAGGCGCGCGCCCTGGGCCGGCCGATCTTCTTGTCGGTGGGCTACTCGACGTGTCATTGGTGCCACGTGATGGAGCACGAGTCCTTCGAGGACGTAGAGATCGCCACGATTCTCAACGAGTTGTACGTGCCGGTCAAAGTCGACCGCGAAGAGCGGCCCGATGTGGACGCGGTGTACATGGCCGCGCTGCAGGCCACCAGCGGCCACGGTGGCTGGCCGATGAGCGTGTGGCTGCTGCCCGGCGCCGAAGGGGTGACCGGGCTGCCGTTCTTTTGCGGGACGTACTTTCCGCCGCGCCAGGGCGTGCGCGGGGCCCGCCAAGGTTTTGACCAGATCCTGCTGGGTTTGCATGCGGCGTGGACCGAGCAGCAAGCGGCGGTATTGGCGCAGGGTGGCGAGATTGCCGCGGCCGTGCGCGCCCAACTGCAGGCTCGTCAAGACGAACCCGGCAGCCTCCCGGGCCTGGACGTGGTCGACCGCGCTGTAGCCCAGGCGCTGCGCGAGCTGGACCATCAATGGGGCGGCCGGCACGGGGCCCCCAAGTTCCCGTCGCACCTGCCGATTCGCTTGCTGCTGGCGGTTGCGGCTCGCCGGGACCGCGCCGAACTGGTCGACGCTTGTCGCCTGACGCTGCTGCGCATGACCCAAGGCGGCATCCACGATCACGTCGCAGGTGGATGGCACAGGTACAGTACTGATTCTAGGTGGTTTGCGCCACATTTTGAGAAGATGCTTTACGATCAGGCCTTGATCGTTCTGTCTTTGTTGGATCTTTATCGCGCGAGTCCGGAGGCGTGGAGCGAGTACGCGGTGCGGCGCACCCTGGACTACCTGCTGCGCGACCTGCGCCACCCCGATGGGCCATTCTATGCCGCCACGGACGCCGACAGCGAGGGCCGCGAGGGGTGGTATTTCACCTGGCCATGGGCCCAGTTGTGCGACCTGCTGGGCGACGACGTGGGCGAATTCGCGCAGCGGTACCGGGCCAACGAACATGGCAATTTCTTTGGCGAACACTGGGAGTTCCCAGAAGGACGCAATCTATTGCATTGCGATCCAGTTGCAACGGGTGAATTTCCGCCGGCTCCTGCTATCGAGAAGGCGCTGGACACCCTGCGGAGCGCGCGCGAGCGTCGCGAGCCGCCCCTTCGCGACGAAAAGCTGCTGTGCAGCTGGAATGGCTTGGCGATCGGGGCCTTGGCTCGGGCGGGTTGGCGGCTGGGCGAGGAGCCCTATGTCCGGGCGGCGGCGGAGGCTGCCCAGGGACTGCTGCAGCATCTGGTCGACGAGCAAGGCGTGCTGCACCGCAGCGCCTTGGGTGGGCGGCGCGGTCCTGCGGCGTTCTTGGATGACTACGCCTTTCTGGTTGCGGGCTTGCTGGACTTGCTGCAGGCGACGAGCGACCTCCGCTGGTTGCGGCGCGCCGCGGACCTGCAGCGCGAACTGGACGCACGCTTTGGCGACCCGCTGGGGGGCTGGTTCCAGACGCCCCTGGGCGGCGAGCGCCTGCTGGCGCGGCCGCAAAGCGAGTACGACGGCGCCGAGCCGGCCGGGCAGTCCGTGGCGGCGGCCAACGCGCTGCGCCTGTACCGTTGGACCGACGATGCGAGTTGGTTGGCCCGTTGCGACCAGCTGCTGGGGCGGGTCGGCCGCGAGCTTGGGCGAATTCCTTTGGCCTTCGCCGAGATGTTGCGCGTGGTCGAAGCGCGCAATGGGGCGGCTCACAGTATCGTGCTGGTGTTGCCAACCACGCCACATGCAGACGAAGTGCAGTGGCGTTCTGTGGTTATGGGTGCGATCGCCGAGTTTGACGTGGCGCTAGTACTGCGAAGTGGAGAAAACTACAGCGATTGGCTGGCTGTGTCTCCGCTGGTGCGCGATCGGCCGGCCGAGGCCGCGCAGCCCTGCGCCTACGTTTGCCGCGCTGGGGTGTGTGCCCTGCCGGCGCGCGACCTGGCGACGCTGAAGCAGCAGTGTCGCGGTCTGGCGGGCCTGCCGTAGGCGGGCTACTTTTCGGCTTTCTCGCCGCCGTCGCCGCCGCCCATCCGCGCCGACTGGTGCAGGGCATCGGCCTTCTCTTGCATGCTGGTCAGCTTGCGGTACAGCTGCGGAAAGTTGGGGTTTTCCACGTACTTCAGCAGCGGGTTGCGGCCGCGGAATTCCTGCGAGGTCGCCTGGATGATGATGTCGCACAGGATGCGAATCTCTTGGCGGGTGAACGAGTTGCTGACGCGGACGATATTGTGCTTGTTGCTCATAGACTACCTGCGCGCGGCGTAGAGAAGTTCGGGGCGCGTTCCCCACTGCGGCAACAAAGCCAGGGCAGCCGCCGCCGCGGATTGTGCACCAGATCGGGGTGGATAGAAAAGAGGGGGCCATCCCGTCGCAATAGGCAGGGGCGGCTCGCTAGGGGCAGCGGGCTTGGCCCAAGCGCCAGGGTACGGAATCTGACGGAAATTTATGGAATTCTCCGGCCAGCCCCCGCTCGGGCTCTCCCGCCCACGGCCGCACAAAGCCGGCGCGCAGCGGGCCCGTGGGAGCCAGCAGGGCCTCGAGTTCAGCGCAAGGCTTGGCCAGCCCAGGCAGATCGACGGCTTCGCAGGCCGGCGACAGTGCGACCCAGGTGTGCTCGGCGGCTTTGGCACCTAGCTGCTTGCAGCGGCCCAAGAATTCCTGGGCCGACATCGTCTGGCTGGTGGGGCCCGCCTGGCTCCAGCGACCGCTGGGCAGGTCCACGACTACGTGGCGCCGTTCGCCGGGTTTGCGCGTGGGCACGACCAAGGTGAGTTCGCCCGGTTCACTGGCCAATTCGTGGCGGAGCACGGCGTAGAACTGGCCTTGGGCGTCCAGGCTGCTCCGCGCCGGCAAGCCCATCAGCACCTGCACCAGCGCGGCCATCTGGGCCAAGGTGGCCGCGCCGATGGCGGGCAAATGGCGCGATTCGGCGAACAACTCGGCAAACCGCGGTGCAAAGCCAGCCACGACCAGTAGCGTAGGCGCCAGGGGCGCTTGGTAGCGGGCTGCGTCTGTCGTGCACGCCACCACCAGCAGGCCGGCTACGGCGGTGGCCAAGGTGCCCAAAGCATAGGCGCCCGCGCTCAGTGCACCGATGGCGCGGCCATGGACGCGGCGTTGGGCATACAACCCGGCGAAACCAAAGCCTACGACCACGGTCGCGAAGGCGGTGGGCGCCCAGTCGCCGTTCCACCACAGCAGGTAGGCCCAGAACCGGCCGGGCACGGGCAGAAGCGAGTCAGTCGCACCCAAGCGATCGCCCAAGAGGGCGCGGTGACTGACGAATTGCCACAATGCCGCACCCAGGGCCAGCGTTCCCCCTACCGCGCCGGCCAGCAAGGAGCCGCGGCTTGGCAGCCAATCCAGCGTGGTTGCTCGGGATTCGGGCCCAGGCAGCGCGTGCTCGGGGTCGGGGTGGCCGGCGGTCGTCGTGGGTCGCGGCCGCACGGACAAGGCCCAGGCACAAAGTCCAGCGCCCGCGGCGTAGATCGGGCCCAGGCTGTGCCCCCAGCAGAGCAGCGCCAGGCCGGCCGACACCCCAGCCAGATCCCAGGCGCCACTGCGCGGAGGGTACGGCGGCGAGGCCAGCCACAGCACGGCAGCAATCAGGAACTGGGCCACCACCAAGGCGCTTTCGCTGTGGCCCACCCGCGCGGCCACGGGCGCCCAGATGCACACCGCCGCCGCCAACAAGGCCGGCAGCCAGCGCCCAGAGGCACGCCGCGCGGCCACCGCCGCCAACGCCACGGACAAGCCGCTCACCGCAGCCGCCCAATGGCCCACGCCGTCGTGGTGGGCGCCGAACAGGCCCGCGGTCCATTGTTGCGCCTGGAACCACGCCGGCCCGTAGAATTGCAGCAGGTGCGACAGGCGCGCGCCGTGCGGGTCGGCCCCTGCCGCCAGTCCCAGCTCCAGGTAGGCGTGGTCGTCGGCGTGGAGCGGCGTCAGCGGCAGCGCGTGGCGCACTTGCGCGGCTACCACCCACAGCAACAGGCCCATCACCACGGTGGTCCAGGTGCGCGGAGGCCGCAGGGCCTTGGCCGCCATCGCCACCAGCAGCACCAGCCACGCCAGCAGCGCGGCCCAATCCAGCGGCGTGGTCAGCGTGGGCGTACCGGGGGTTGCCCCTGGTGCTGGCAGGTCGCCCAGAGCGTGGGACGTGGCCAGGGGCGCGGCGTTGGCAAAGAAGGTGCCGTGGTCGTGTTGGCCCACCGCCTGGGCCAAAGCTTGCAGGGCCGGCTCCAGGCTGGGCGAACTGGCCTGCCGGCGCGTTTCCACGAACGAGCGGGCTCCGTCGCTGGTCGAAAAAACCAGAGACGCCGTACTGTCTTGCGGGCCCTGCAGCTTCAACTCGATCGACGTGGGCTGCAGCGCCACCTCTTGCAGGCGGATGCCCGGCAGCACCTCCGCGCCATCGCGATAGGGCGCCAACAGCTGCAGCACGTCGGCTTCGCGGCCTGGACCGATTGGAGGCGACGCGGCCCACGCCGGCCCAGTCATGGCGACGGCCAGCACGCAAACCAACAGGATCTGCTTGGACTTGCCCAGCATCGCGGCCCACGGCATGCGCGCGGCCTCAGTTCGCGTCGGGCGCGGCAGCAGGCGGCGGCTCCAGCGGGGTCAGCAGCAGCAGGCCCCCGGGCGCGAAGTACACGCCATCGTCGCTCGAGGTGGTGAAATGGCCCTTGACGGTGATCTGCTGGCCGATGGTGAACCCGCGCGCCTCCAGGTGGCGCTCGCCGCCCACCAGCAACCGCTTGCCCAGTCGATCGGCCTGATCGCTCAGGAAAAGGTGTGGCGCCGGCTTGCACGCCGTTTCGGCCGGCGGGCAGGTGGTCATGGCAGCCACGTAGCCGCGCACCGCCACCTCTTTGGCCAAAATCCCCTTGTCGGCCGCCAGCAGACCGCGCACCGACAGGGCGCCATCCGGATAGCTCAGCGGCGCCTCAACCGGGTCCAGGTTCGGCGTCTCGGGCAGTTGGGCCGTGCCGGCGGTCGGCGTGCGTTTGGCGTGCTCGGGCGGGGCGGCGCGACCGCAACCCGCGGCCTGCAGCGACAGCAAAACCAGAGCAACGGAGAGGTGTTTCATGGCGTCCTTGGCTTGGCGGCACGGGCCAGCGGGGCCCCTGCTACCCAGGTGGGCTACTTGGTGAGCACCGGGATGCGGCCCGGCAAGCTGACGATCATCAGGGCGTCTGGGATCACGAACACGTCCAGGCTGCCGAGCGACGTGGCCTTGCCGCCGATCATGGTTGCTGCGGCGACGCGGTTGTGCCCGGCCGGCATGTCCACGGCAGCAAAGCGCCCCAAGGTGTCGGTCGCCGAGGCGGTCTTGACCGGGACGGTGTCATCCTCGTTGTCATTGAAATAGGCGAAACCTTTGGGAAGAACTCCCATGCCCACCTTGGCGTTGTGGATGGCCCAGCCGCCCCGACCGCTCGCCACGCCGCAGTCGCGGATGCGGCCGCCGATGACGCCGTGGCCCAGTTCGATGCCCTGCAGGCCAATGGTGGTGGGCACTAGCTGCCATTGGCCCTCGCCCACGATCGTTGGGTTCGAGCGATAGGTGTCTTGATTCACGTACTTGCTCGGCTGCGTCTCGGCGCCCTTCTTGTCGGCGTGGTCGGCAAACAGCACCACGTCCCAGTAGTAGCCGTCGTGCCACTTGTCCTTGGCGGCCAGTCCGTGCACGCGAATGACCAGGCGCGTGTTGGTCGGCACTTTCTCGATGGCGTACAAGCCATGGGTTCGCAGGCAGATTTTGGCGCCGGCCGCGGCGTTGTCTTTGCGGCACTCGTAGCCGGAAGGGCAGTCCAAGTGGTGCACGCAACCTTGGCCGGCCGCCACCTTGGAGGCCACGTCCAGGCCGTTGTCCTTGGCCAAGTCGGGGTCGATCGAGACGGACTTGCCCACGGGCGTGCCGACCTTGTCGCTGACGAAGCAAGCGGCGCGGGCGTCGTCGTCTTCGATGCCGGCGCAGGCTTCGGGGTGGAATTTGCTCAGTTCGAAGACGGCGACTTCGACGTTGGCCGTCAGCGGACCGCCGCCAAAGCGGTCGACGCGGCCCCAAAGGGTGACCGAGCTGGGGCCTTTGACGTCTTTCAGCTGGGTCTCGAGCGGCACGTCCACGCAACCCAGCTCCACGGCGTCTGTTGTGGGCAGGTAGTCGTTGAACGGATCGGTGACTTCGCCCTTCTGCGCGGCGGTGGGGTCAACCACGCAGACGCCGTCCACGCAGGTCTTGCCGCCGGCGCATGCCTGGCTGGCGCTGCAATTGGGCTTGAATTCGGGATACGTGCTCGCTGTGTCCGCGGTGCTCGTGTCGGCCGTGGTACCGTCGCCGCCCGCAAGGGTGTCCTTGGCGGCCGTGCCGTCGCCGGTCTGGGCATCTTCGTCGTGGGTTTCAGTCTGTGGGCAACCCGTGAGCAGAAGCGGCATGGCCAGGGCCAGCCAAGCGGTGCGGTGAAGAACAGATAGACGGTCTGCGATCAGGAACATAGCGAACTCCATGGCCTGCTGTGCCTGGCGAGCAATGCGGCCGAACCCACGGCATGGTACCTGTGGCGTCGGTGGCGGGCAACCTCAAGAATCCGACCGAATCCGTGCCGATCGGATCGAGTGCCGGCGCACCTGGCTCGGCCCAAGCCGCAGCATCGATCGGCGGGTCAACGCGCGGCAGAGCGGCGCGGTGCCTCGGGCAATTCGGCGCCCAAGACCTGCAGGACGGCCGTGCGCACTTCGGCGTTGGCGGGCGGGCCGCTGGCCACCAAACGGCCCCCGTCGAGCACCGCCAGTTCGTCGGCCCACTCCACGGCTAGCGGCAAGTCGTGCAGCGTCACCACCACCAGCAGCCCGGCCGCGTGGGCATCTCGGTGAAGATCTTGAAGGATTGACCGCGCTTGGCCCCAGTCCAGCGAGGCCGTCGGTTCATCCAGCAGCAGCACCTTGGCTTGCCGGGCCAGCGCCATCGCCACCAGGGCCCGCTGGCGCTCGCCGCCAGAGAGCTGCTCGACCGGCGAGTCTGCGCGGTCAGCCAGACCGACACGCTGCAACAGGGCATTGAGTTGGGGCAATTCGCTGGTCGGCAAGCGTCCTTGCAGGCGCCAGCCCCAGTCGTGGGCCAACTGGTGATGCCGACCCGTCGCCACCAGCTCCAGCACGCTGCGATCGCTGGGAATTGCCATATCCTGCGGCAGGTAGGCACAGTCGCCGCGCGCCAGAGCCGCCGCCCCACAAGCGCCCGTCATCTCGCCGCCTGCCAGCGGCCACAGGCCCGCAAGGGTGCGCAGCAGCGAGGTTTTGCCCGACCCGTTCGGGCCAACCAGCGCCACCACGGACGGACCTTCCCAGCGGGCTGACACGCCCTTGAGCAGCGTTCGCGTTGGAGCTTGCACGGCCACGTCGCACAATTGAATCGCGGGTGCTGCGCTAGTGCCTGTCTGCGCAACCAGTTGCGTGCCCGGCGGCTGACGCGCTGCGCGCGGATCCCGCAGCAGGAGCACCAGCACCGGCGCGCCCATCAGCGCGGTCAAAATGCCCAGCGGCAGCTCGCTCGGCGCCACGGCCACTCGGCACACCGCGTCGAGCAGCACCAGCGCGGCGCCACCCAACAGCACAGAACCTGGCAAAATCAAGCGCGGATCCCGACCAAGGGCCAGACGCAGAGCGTGCGGCACCAGCAGCCCCACAAAGCCGACGATGCCCGCCAGCGCCACCGCTACGGCCGAAAGCAGCGCCGCCAAGCCCATGGCCCGTCGCCCAACTTGGGCTGCGTCCAGTCCCAAACCGTGCGCGGCCTCGTCACCCAGGGACAAAGCCTGTAATTTTGGCAAATTAGCCAGCGACCACCCCAGCGCGATCGCCACCGCCAGCGCGCCCGGCAACGCCGAAGCCAGGTCCGGCAGCGCCACGCCGCCCATCAGCCACTGCGTTGCCGCCCGCAGGCGTACATCGGAAAGCCGGGTAAGAACAAAGGAAGTCGCTGCGCCGCCAAACGCGGTGATCACCAGGCCGCCGACGAGCACCCGCTCGGCCGACCGATGCCGCCCGCGCGCCAGGGCAAACGTCAGGCTCACGGCCGCGAGCGCGCCCAACAGCGCGGTACCGGTCTGCAGCCACGGCAGCGCACCCCCCAGCGGCCAGCCCATGGTCTCGCCGAGCCACAGGCACAACGGCACCAAGGTCACGGCGGCCAAGGTCGCGCCCGCGCTGGTGCCCATCAAGTACGGGTCGGCCACCGGGTTGTGCGTCGCGGTCTGCAACAGCACGCCCGCCAGCGACAAGCAGGCCCCCACCAACCACGCGCCCAAAGCGCGCGGACCGCGAATGTGGACCAAGATGGCGCGCGCGGCGGCGTCACCGTCGTGCGAGAGCTGCAGGAGTTGGGCAAGCGACCACGGTGCAGGCCCCACCGCCAGCGCAATGGCAAAGGCACCCAGGCTGGCGACCATCCCAGAGATCCACAGCATCAAAGGGCGGTTGCGCAGGATCACGGCGTCGGTCCCGCCGTGGTCGCGGTGGCTGCAGTCGGGGCGGCTGGTGCGGCGGTTCGCGTCGCGGCATTGGGCGCGGGCACCGCAGTCGGGCGGGGCGGATCTCCGGGAAGCACCACCTCGGGATGCAGCACCCGCGCCAGGGCCGTTGCCGCCTGCAGCAGTCGCGGGCCGGGACGCGAGGCCAAGCTCGCCGGAATGGGCGCCACCCGGTTTTGCTGGACCGCCCGCAGCTGTGCGAATCCCTGTCGCGCGGCAAACAAAGCTGGCGTTTGGGGGTGCTCTGGGACGTCGCTGTCGCCCAGGACGACCACGTCGGGGTCGGCGGCCAGGATGGCCTCTAAGCCCACGGGAAACCACGCCTCTTGTCGGTCGCCAAATACGTTGCGCCCACCGGCGACTTCGAGCAGACCGCTCGCAAAGCTGCGGGCGCCCACGGTAAACGGGCGCGTGCCGTCGCCCACGTCCATCTCGTAGAACACCTTCAGCCGTGGCCGGTTCTTCAACGCGGCCGTCAAAAGATCGACTTGCGTGCGGAACTCGGCGGCCTTGGCCGCGCCACGCTGCGGCTGCCCACACAGGCGCCCCACCAGATCCAGCGAGCGCGCCACGGCAGGCAGCGTCTCGGGCGACAGCGCCGCCCAGGCCACCCCGGCACCGTCCAGGGCGGCTTGCAGGCTGGGGCCGGGATAGTTCACCAGCACGAGGTCGGGGCGATAGGCCAGGATGGCCTCTGCACTAGGCTGAAGTCCTTCGATCTTGGGGACTTTCTTGGCCTCAGGCGGGTAGTCGCTCCACCCGTCGCGCAACACCAGCTTGTCGCCACAACCCACGGCGAACAACAGCTCGGTCGTGGCGGGCGAGAGCGAGGCGAGGCGCTGCGGCGTCCTGGCCAGCAGCACCGAGCGGCCCAAGTCGTCGGTTACGGTGCCGGGCGGCGCCTCGTTTTTGCGACAGGCCAGGGTGGTCAAGGCGACCAAAGCCAATGCCAACCAGCAGTTCCTCATCGTGCCATCAACTCCAACGTGCCCAGCCCGCCCGGATTGGCGGCCACCGGCGCCCCGACCGCGATCTGCCCCGTTGCCGTGATCAGAAATCGCAACAAGTCTCCATCCTTGCGCTGAGTCTCGCCCAGCCAAACGCAGCGGCGTTGGGGGTCGGCCCAGAGTCCACTGTAGCCGAACGGCTGCGCCGAGTCTTGCACCGGGCGCCGTTCGCCGGTAACCAAACTGACCAACCACAGGCGATCCGGGCGGTTGGGCTGCAGTGAGCCGAGCGACACCGCCGCCACCCACTGGGCATCCAAGACCGCCACATCGCGGCTCCACGGGCCACCTTGCGGCGGAGCGCCAATCCACTTCACGGGTTGCGGGGTTGCGCTGCTGCTATCGACCACCACCAGCGCCGATTGGGCCAGCTGTTCGGTCGGCATTTGGAACGAGCCTTGGCAGGCCAGCAACAGCCGGCCGGGAGTGATGACTTGGATATTCACGCAGTTACGGATCGGGGCCAAACCGATTACCTGCTCCACTTGCAGGTCATCCGGCCGCAGGACCGCCAGCCTGGCGTGGTCTTGGCCTTTGAAGTTCGGTTTGAACATCGCCAGCGGCACATAGAGGCGGTCCGTCAGCACCATGCGCTGCGGCGCCGCCAGCAGGCCTGCTTCGGTCCCCGTCACCGCCTGGCTCAGGTCAGCGCGGGCCAGCAGTGCACCGCTGCTGGGATCCAGAGCCACCACGTCGTCGCCCGCATCGAAAACCTGGCTGCCGGCCAGGGGGTTGCGGTTCATCCGCGACACCAGCCAGGTGTGCGGGTCGCGCACGACCACGTCTTGGGGATTGGAGTAAAACGACGTACTGACCGACACTTGCCGCACCACCGCGCCTGTGCGCGGATTCAGCTCGATCAGGGCCGCGTTGCCGCGATCGACGGCCAGCAGGTGCCGGTCGGGCAGATCGGCATTGGCCCAGACCACGTCGCCACTCAAAGCCAGAGCGGTCGCACCCACTTGCGAACCCGAATGGAGGACCGCGCTGTGGCGCGCGGGTGTCGACTGCACGTCGCCCTCGGCCACGCTGGCCAGGTCGATCACGCTGACCACGCTGGATTTGTAGTCGCCGCCCACCGCACCCAAGAAGCGGGCACCCTGGGCCGGATCGGGCGCGACACCAAAGGGCCCAGAGTACGAAGCTTGGACGACGCCTTGGGTATCGTCAAAGCATCCGGGCAGCGCCGCGGCCACCAGGCAAAGGGCCAAACGCAGGTGGAGCCCATACCATTGCGTAGGGTTTGAAGGGAAGTTCTGCGCAGTCATGGCGTCCCCGCGTCTGCATGCCAACCTAGTTGCAGCCACAGCGTGCGGCCGGCCAGGGGATAGCCGATCAGGTCATACACGGCCGCGTTGGTCACGTTGTCGACGCGCAAGTCCACAAAGATCGAAGGTTGGCTTGTCGATAGGCGGATCCCCGCCGCGGCCAGCGTGCGCGCTGGCGTCACCACCAAGTTTGCGGCGTCGACAAACGCACCGGCTTGCCAGTCCAGCGACGCCCAAAGCGAGGATCTCCAGGATCCCAGGTCGGTTTGCCAGCGCGCCAAGCCGCCCCAGCGGGTGCGTGGCCGCATGGGCAGCACTTTGCCGTCGTAGCCGACGCGACCGCTCTGGTCGCGCGTGACCAGAGTGGTGTGGCGCAGTTCGCCGCGCAGGCCGTTCCAGTCGGCCGCTAGGGTGGCCTCGGCGCCCAGCAAGCGCGCCTGGCCCACGTTCTGGTACATCGCCTGATGGGGGCCCAAGCCGACCAACTGAATCAGGTTTTCGGCCCACGTGGCATGGCCGCGCAGTTCGCCAGTGACCGCGATGGGCCCCATGCGGGTCTTGCCCAGCGCCCCTAGTTCGGCGGAAGACGCAGTCTCGCTGAGCAGTTGGGGGTTGCCGATGACAGTGGCCGAGTCTCCGAACATCTCTTGCAGATTGGGCAATCGCAACGCTCGCCGCAGTGCCGCGTCGACGAGCCAGTGGTCTTGCGGCTGCCAGCGCAGGGCGAGGGCCGTGTGCCAGGCCGGCAGCGTGTCTTGTCGAGGTTGGCTGTAGCTGGACGCGTACTGCCGCAGATCGGTGACCTGCTGGTGCGCGAGTTCGCCGCCGCCGGACCAGGTCGCCTGCCAGGCACCCAGTCGCCCCAGCGCCCCCAGCGATGCCTGGCCCGACTGGCGCAGCGAAGCGGGTCGATCGGTGTGGCTCAGCAGCTCAGCGCCCTGAATTTGCGTGGCTTGTGCCCCCACGCGACCATGCAGGGTCAGCTGCCGGTCGTCGCGGTCGACCAGCGGTACGCGCAGCAGGCCCGCGGCGCCACCGCCCAACATTCGCTGGGTTGCACGCCAGGGAAAGCCCATTTCGCCCAGCGTATCCTCTACTTCGCTCCAGCGCCCCACAGCGTGAATCGCGAGTTCGGCGCGTGCGTCCAGGCGGCCCAGATGGTCGCGGCTGGCGGTGGCCACCAGGATCTGGCGGTTTTGGCTGTAGCGCGCGTGCAGAGCCGGAAAGACCGCCGCACCTGGGGCCCCTTGCTCCAGCCCGCTGCCCAACCAGTGCACCGTCCAAGCAGAGTCGGGCGACCAGCGACCCTGCAGCGACAGTACGCCCCCAAGGCGATGCAGGTCGTTGTTGGCCCGCGTTCGCATGTGGTCGTCGCTGCGAACGTAGGCGGTGCCACCGCGGGCCAGGTAGGGAAAATTCCCTGTGCTTTCAAGCCAGCGCAGACCGGCGTAGCCGTCGCCCCACTCGCCGCCCACGCTGGCGCCCACTTCACCCTGGTGCGTGCCATAGCTGCCCATCGCCGCGGTGGCCTGAGCGCTGCTGCCGGCGCCGCGCCGCAACGTGAGCCGCAGCGTGCCCCCCAGCGGCTGACTGCCGACCTGCAACGGTGCAAGACCTCGATAGATTTCGACGCGATCCACGCCCAACAGCGGCACGTCGCTCAGGTCCAGTGGGGCGCCATCGGCCAAGTCCAGCACGGCATCGCCCAGTAGAATCGCGACTTGCTCGACGGTGCTGCCACGCAGGCTCAGCAGAGCCGGGCTTCCAACCCCGCCGGTCCGCAGCACCTGGGCTCCGGGCAATTGCGCAAGGGCTTCGGCAAGTTCCGCGTGGTGCTCGCGCAACTCTTGGCCCGTGACCACGGTCACGGCCTGGCCGCCGTCTAGCTCTGCGCCCTTGCCAACGGGCCTCTTTCCCTTGACACGCTTGCCCGGCAGCACCACCGCGCCGTCTTCGCTCGCCACGGCCGGCTGGGCCGCAGATAGCGCAACCATACAAAACAACCCGTGGATCAGCCGCCGGCGGGCAGGGCATTGCAGGGGGGGACGGGCTTGTGGGTGCGGGAGAGCGGGCTTCACTGCTTCAGGATCGCACGGCGGTCGCGCGGCGCCAAGCCAGCGCGCCATTTGTAAGGATATGTGGCGATCGCCAGCGCGGTGGCTATACTGAACGGGTGTCGCGCGTCGGGGGCGCGATCGTCCGGTCGTACGGTGCACAAGCGGAGGCCCTGTGTCGAATTCGAATAGCCCGATCTCGCAGGGTTCGGCCGAGGCGGATCTGCCGGTCGCCAGCCTGTACCGGCCCCATCGCAACCTGCCGCGGCCGGTCTCTACGGTGCTGGACCCCCTGCAGCCGATTCCGGACCGCAAGAAGCGGCTGCCGCTGCAAATTCTTGGTGTGGTTGCCGCGCTTTTGCTGCTGGGCATGGCCAGCGCCGGGGTGTGGCTGGCCGCGCGCCCCGATACGATGACCGTGAACGAGCGCCTGCTGCAGGGTCGTACAGTGCTTGGCGATTTTCTGCCCGAGGCGGCGCGTCCGCTGTCGACGTCCAAGCGGGTGCAGGCGCCGTAACGGGGTGGGCCATCCTTCGTACCAGTTCCGTCTGAATCGGATCGAAAACTCGGGCAATCTTTTGGGTCCGAACCGGGGTCCCCGCCTGATTCTCGCCGGTTGCGCAGGGGGCCGGGACGCCGTACAGGCGCGAATCAGCTGGGGTGCGTATCAGGGCTGCGATCGGCGATTGCAGGGACTTGGCCTGCGGGCCAACCTGCAACGGCAAACGGACGCGATCACTTGCACTTGCCCACGTAGTAGGCAAACATCGCTCCGCCCATTCCAGAGAAGTAGGTGTCTTTGCTGTACTTTCCTCCTCCGGCATAGTCCTGGCCTGCCTGCACCGCGCCGTAGGCGCAAAGACCCGTGACGGGATCTTTGTATAGGGCCCCGCCCCAGCGAGTGCGCGACTCCGGGATGCCGGCCGCATTGGTCCAAACTTTCCAATCGGCCGAGGTGGTGCCAGCCTTCATCACGTTGGCCCCCGGCACGTTCTTGACGATGAACGACTTGGCGAAGGCTTCGACGACCGGGTCTTTGCTCGGGAAATTGACGACCATGACCGGCAAGTTCTTCTGGAAGGCGGCTTTGGCGTCGGCCATCGCCTTGTCGGCCTCGGCATACAGCGGCGCCAACTCCGCGTCGCCCAGCCCCGCGGCCTTGTAGATGGGTTCCAGGTAGTTCTGGAGCGCCGCCTTCCACGCTTTGCCGTCTTCCATCGCCACGTCCTTGGTGCCCGGTTCAAAAGCGTCATAACCGGGCACGGCTGGATCCGCCTTGGACTCAGCCACCCACACGCCCTTGCCGCCAGCGGCGTGCTCGCTGACTTCGCCCAGGGCGCCGAGCTTCTTCAGTTGGTCATCCAGGGTGCTCCGGACGCGCGTGGCCAAGAACTTGGGCAGCCCGTCCTTGGTGCGCTTGACGGCTTCGCGGTAAAAGCTGGCGCCGTACTTGAGGTCCTTGTTTTCTTCGTTCAGGAGCTTCAACTGCGGGTGATTCGCGACGTCGATGTCCGCGTAGTCGCCGTACTTGTCCTGCATCAGCTTGGCCAAGTTCTGCAGTCCTTGAGCCATTTGAGGAACTTCCTTGACCAATTTGGGGCCGCGGGCCCCGGTCCACGGCACGCGGGCCACCGTGTTCGTGGCCAGGCGCTTGTCGCCGGTAGCCCACATGATGGCCACGGCGTAGTGGTAGTACGGGTTGACTACCTCGGCGATGAAGGCCTTTTCGCGTTCCGCGGCCTTGGCTTCGGCCTCTTCGCGCGGTTTGTTGCGAATGGTCCGGTCGTCGAAGGCGAACCACCTCTCGCCGTAGCCGCCGTACATGACCTTGATCTTGCCGTCCTTGACGTCGAGAATTTGGGTTTCAAGCCACGCGTTGCTGTACCAGACGTGCACGAATTCGCCGACCTTGAAATCCTTCCCTGAGAAGTTGACGATGGCCGGCCAGCGCATCTGGGCCTCCGTCACTTCATATTCGCCGCCGCCTTGCTCCCACTTCACCTTGTATTTCTTCTGCCCAGACGCCGGCAAGACGCGAATGCTGACGATGACACCTCGCTGAAACTTGCCGAAGTATTGCGCTTCGACCGTCGCGCCAACCACGTAGGGGCCGCTGGTCGGCGGGTCGGCGTGCGCCGCCGTGGCAAGGACCAGGGTCGTGCAGGCCACAAGCAGGCCAGAAAGGAATTTTCGCATGGGAAGTCTCCGGTAGGCTGGTGACGCCAGGGTCAAGAGTTCAGTGCTGCGCGAACGCAACACAGGCTAGCACCAGGAGCCGTTGGAGGTAAAGCCATGGGTGCTCCCCCGATCCGCCGCTTTGGGCGCAACTCGGCGTTGCTGCGTCGTCCCAGCTACGGGTTGCCCCACTGGGGCGACCCGTTCACCCTTCGGGCGACCGCTGGGGCCCTTCTCCCTGCGGCGACCGCTAGGTCGCCTCAGTCGCTCCGCTCCTTGCGCCTTGATTTGCATCCCAAATCGGCGGCCAGGGCGAATTTCGGTGGTGGATCCTGGGCTCCGCGATCGAGGTCGGGCTCTGCTGCAGACCGCAACCTGCCGTTGATGTCGGCCGGGCGATGTGGGAGAGTCTGGTGACTCTGACCGCACAGGGTTTTGTGGCCGAGGTGCACATGGGGGACCAAAATACCTGCTGGGTGGCCGTCCCTTGGCGCCCAACGGTGTACGCCAAGGGGCTCTGCCCGGCTCTGATGGCCCTGGCCGGCCTCATCTGGGGCGCGGGGGACGCCGCTGCCCAAGTCGCGGTGCAACCACCGGCCGACGTGTCGCGTCTGGTGGCCGAGGCAACTGCCGCGCGTCAGCGGGCCTGGATGCCGGTTCCCAAGCTAGAGGCCATGCAACCCGGCGATGTGCAAGGCAGCCTGGCCGCCGACCTGGCCCGCTACGATTGGCTGATTGTGGGGGCGGTCAAGCACCCAGAGGGAACGCCAACCTTGGACTACGCAAGCGCAAAACCGTGTCAGCTTGAATTGCGGCGGTACTTGCCCAATGGCGGAGAGCTTGTCTTTGCCGTTGGGGATTTGTGCACTGCGCCGGCGCTTGCCCAACTGACCCACCGCAACTTCGACTGGCCGCCGCCCATGACCATCCATGTGCAAGGAACGGGTCGTAACACGTGGTGGCATGTCCGTGGGCTGGGCCAGTCCGAAGTTCATCGGGTCGTTGCCTACCGCGACGGCGTCTTGATTTTGGATATCAGCAGGACGGGCAAAAAGGTGCGCGGCCCAATGTGGTTCCGTGAGGTGCGGGTAGCGCTCGCGCCGACGTTCGTTTGGCAGCCAGGACCAGCCGGGGGCAAGTAGGTCTGGGCCCCAGGCAGTCTGGCGATGGCTGGAGGTTGGATGGAGGCCGCGGAGATCGCGTTCGTTGCGGGCCGATGGATTCTGGTATCCGCTGCCGGGCTGGCCGCCCTTGCCGTTACCGGCGCGTGCTGGGTTCTGGCGTGGATGCTCGTGCGCAGCGTATCGGACGTGGACCGTTGGGCCGGGTTCGCCGTCGCTTTGGCCGGTTTGGCGTGGTTGGGCCTGCCGGGCGCGGGAGTCTGGCTACTGTGGCGGTCCAGTCACCCTGGATGGGGTTTCGCGTTGCTGTGCGCGACGTTGGTGGCAAGCCTGGTCGTAGCCAAGTGGATCATGAGCGGTGCCGGAGCGGCAGCTAGGCCGTAGCGGGCAACCGGGGGAGGGCCCATTAGCAATTCCAGAGGCGGGCTCCCTCTCGGCCGGCGCTACTGCGCGGCCATTGCGCTGAGCAAGTCGGCAAGGGCAAGTACTTGTGCCGTCGACTGGGGCGCCTCGCGCCAGTGTGCCGCCAACGTGCCGCCTTGGATTCGCAGTGCGACCATGGGCCAGGCCTTGGCGAAGCGAACGATAGCGGCCTGTGCCGGCGGGCTCAGCCAGCGACGCGCAGTGGCGTCATCGGTGGCGTACACATCGCAAACCGCCGCCAACTCGGCCGGCGCGCCCTGCCAGGCAGGCGGAGCACGTTCGCCGGCCGCGTGCAGCAGGGCGCCATCGGCTCGCAGCAGGCCAGGCAAGTGCTCGGTCAGGAGTATGTCGCCGGCCCCAACTGGCACGCGGACGGAAAGGGTCGCCCAGGTCCGTTGTTGACGAGTGCCCGCTGTCTCGACCCGCAGCACCGTAGCGGGCGCCGGAAGGTCGCGCGTTGCCTGCCAGCCTGGTCCCTGGCCAAGACTTGCGACGCGCCAGCCATTGGCCGCAAGGCCTGCGCGCACGTCGTCGTTGCCGCCAAGGGCCAGCTTGACCAATCCGGCAAGCAGACCGAGACTGACTAGGGCGATGGCTGTGGCAATCCAGGTACCTAGACGGGTCATGGCCCTAGACTAGCGGGGCCGAGCCGGCAACGCAATCGCCCCCCAAAGGACCCGGTATGACCGAATACCTCCGCAACTTCTTGGACAGTCTTGCGTCATCTGACCGCGTATTCGCCGATGATTTTGACCTATTTTCGGTCGACTACCTTGTTGGTGGCGAGCGAACCCAGGCGATCGCCGCCACCTTGCCGCTGCTGACCCGCGCGGGGGATGCAAGGGCCGCGCGGGCGTTGGCCGCCCTGCACGCCACAGAGGCCCGTGCGGAGCTGCGGATGGCTGCCGCGACCGGCGACGCCAGCGTACGGGTCGAGGCGGCGCGGGCGTTGCTCACCCTTGGCGATCCGGAAGTCGATGCCAAAGCCGTCTATCAAGCGGTGCTTGCTGGGGGCGACCGGGTGACGTCTGCAGCCAAGTTGCGCGCTGTGGCGTCGGCCGCGAGCCTTGGCCCGTCTGCCGAGGACGTGCTGCGAACGGCCCTGGATGACGGCAGCTATTACGTACGCGCAGCGGCATGGGATGCGCTGGTCAAGATGCACGGGCTCTATCCACTGCTGGTGGCTACGGGCCGTCTGGCGGCGTTGTCCGAGCGAATCCTGTGTGACTGTGTGCCTTTGCGTCGTGCTGCGCTGACTGAGATCGCTGTCGCTTTGCGCGAGATTGCCCAAGGCCACGGCCCGGACTGGTCTACGCCCGTTCAAGTTGACGCCCCTGAATTCGCTGCGCTGCGCGAACGCCTGGTCTGCAGCGGGGCGCCCGACGTCCTGCCGATCGCAGCGGCCGAGTTGATCGGGCGACCAGCGGCCGAGCGCGAGCTGTTGTGGGCTTGGGCCGCGACCCTTGCGGCCAATGGACAGATGACCGTCGACGGACTAGTCGCGCTTGGCGTCCCGGGTGCCGCTGACCTCGCCGCTGCGCACAATCCGAAGACGACCTAGTGCGTCCACCGCAGCTACCAAATGGCCGTCTACACACAGGCCGGTGACGCGCTCGGTCAGAGGCCAGTACATGGCGCGAGTGCCGTCGCTTGACCACGACGTGACCCCGTAGCCACAGGCGATCACGAGCATCTCCATGGCGTCGAAGCCCAGGCCCGTTGCGGCCGGTGTCGCAATCTGCACCAGCTGATGGCCTGTTGCCAGGTCCAGGACCACCACGGCGGTCGCTTGCGCCAGCGCTAGGCGGTCACCGCGCGCACTCACGGCGAAGTCATGGACTGCCCCGCCCAACGATGCCAGGCACGCACCCGTCTTTGCCCAAATCAGGCGCCCATCCTCGCGGCCGTAGAGCAGCAGATGTCCTGCGGGCAAGAAAGCGGCCTTGCGGCCACGCCACCACGGCTCGGGCAGGACCACGGCAGTTTGGTCGGCAAGGCTGTAGATCGTGCCGCGGGCGAAAACTGCGCTGCCGTCGCTGGCTAGCACCGCGTCCGACAAATCGACATCGATGGAGCAGACTTGCGTCCTGAGGCTCAGGTCAAAACAGAGGAACTGAAAGCCCTCGACCAGCCGCCATGCGGGTGCCGACTCGGCTTTCCGCTGAACTTGCACCGGGTAGCCCACGGCACCAGCCACGCGTGGATAGCGGACCGCACCCCAACCTGGCGCTATGACATCGCCTTCCTCAGTTGCCAACAACTGGTCATGGGCGGCGCCGTCGCTGCGCCCACCCACCACCACGCTCTGGCCGCGCACCGGCTCGAGCCACTCTACCCAGGTCGTCCCTGCGTCGGCCTGGAGGAGCAGGGCCAGCTCACCTTGATCGGTCCACGCGGCCGCGCAGACTCCACCCGCCAAGGTGCGTTGCCAAAGCAGCACGCCGTCCTGGCGCCATGCGAGCACCTCGCCAGCGCGGTCCCAGCTGACGACCCGGTCGCTCCAGGCGACAGCGCCGCCCCACTTGCGATGTGGGGTAGGAAAGGTTGTGCCATCTTGGCTCTCGACTCGGTAGACCGGTACCGACAGCCCGGCAAAGCGACCCCCTTCTGCCAGGCAAATTGCGTTGCGGTCCCGGCTTGTGGGCGTACTCCAGCCTGCGGAGCAAACCTCGATTTGTGCTTCGCCGAACGGCAAGGACTTGAGCGCAATTAGGCCGCTGCCGTCCGCCGCAACCTGGACTTGGTCGCCCACTCGCTCACTGCGCAACCATTGGCCGCTCAGGGCGGACCACCACTGCACCTGCGTGCTGGTTCTGGTCGCGATTTCGCCGCGACGCCGGGCAGCGCCGTCTAGAAAACTGCCCGCAACGCGCTGTGCGGGGCCAGCGACGCGCCAACAGCGCAGCCCGCCATCGTCGCTTCCCGTGACCATGGTGCCGCCAGGTCCTGCGCAAACTGCGGTGACACCGGCATCGAGGAATTTCATCCGGGCCACTGCGTCGATGACTTGGTTTGCGAAATAGACCGGCTTGCCGTCTGCCGCCACGTGCGGTGCGGGCGCGAGATAACCGACCGTCCAATCTGGACACAGCTGCGCCAAGCCATTTCGGGGATCGATCAGAACCGCGGCAAGTGTGCTGAAATTCATCGAGTCTTCGCCGTGGACCAGCGCCAGGAAGCGACCGCGGTCGCCGGCTGCAAGGTCCAGGCCCCGCCACTGGCCATCCACCGTCGCAGCCAAATCGCCGCAGGCAAGTACTCCACCCGTGTCGTCGAGCCATTGCCAGCGCGTTCCGTGGGCGCGCACGACCCCGCCGTCGTGGCTGCACAGCCCGTCCGTGGTCCCCTCGATCTCGATGCGGCGCACCACGCCTTCGGCAGATACCCGGCAAAGGCCGCCGCCGGCGAGGCGAACGATGGCCGCTGCTCCCGCCGAACGCGCGTCAAGGGCAGGCTCGGGCAGGTCGACGCGGCGAACTCGCCGCACCCGATCCGAGAGCAGCCACGCGTAGGCTTCCCCGCCGACAGCGAGCATCCGATGGGTGCCGAGCCAACAAAGGGACCGTAACCCTTGGGGATCCAGCGCGCGACGGGCCAAGACTGCCCCAGTTCCAGGTCGCCAAAGGGCCACGTCGCCGTCTGTGCCACAGCTCGCCAGGACGCGCCCCCCCGGCGAACGAGCCACGTCGGTGACCACGCCCGCATGGCCGGGTACGCTCCACACGGTGGGCGAGAGATCGATGTCGATTCGCCGTCGACTCATCGGGCAGTCCGCGGTTGCTTGGAGGGCATGGCTGACACAGAGGCGGCTTGGCGTTCGCTTTGGCCGTCGCGAATCCGCTGCGCTCCGCTCAGAAATGCCAAGGAAACTTCTGGAATTCCGCGTCGCGCTTCTGCAAGAAGGCATCGCGGCCCTCGCGCGCTTCGTCGCTGGCATAACCCAGGCGCGTGGCTTCGCCCGCGAAGATCTGCTGGCCGACGAGCCCGTCGTCGACCATGTTCATGCCGAACTTGAGCATGCGCATGGCGGTGGGCGACTTGCTGTTGATGATCTTGGCCCATTCCAGAGCGGTGGTCTCCAGCTCGGCGTGCGGTACCGCGGCGTTGCACATGCCCATGGCGCAGGCTTGCTCGGCGGTGTAGTCAAAGCCCAAGAAGAAGATTTCGCGGGCGCGTTTTTGGCCGACCATCCGCGCCAGGTAGGCCGAGCCGTAACCCGAGTCGAAGCTGGCGACGTCTGGATCGGTCTGCTTGAAGCGGGCGTGCTCGCGCGAGGCGATCGTCAGGTCGCAGACTACGTGGAGGCTGTGGCCGCCGCCCACGGCCCAGCCCGGTACGACCGCAATGACGATCTTGGGCATGAAGCGAATCAGGCGCTGCACTTCCAAGATATGCAGGCGGCCGAGCTTGGCCTGAGCGACCGGATCGTCGGCCTGGCCGTATTGGTAGCCGTCTTTGCCGCGGATGCGCTGGTCGCCGCCGGCCGAAAAGGCCCAGCCGCCGTCCTTGGGGCTGGGGCCGTTGCCGGTGAGCAAAACGCAGCCAACGTCTGGGCTTTGGCGAGCGTGCTCCAGGCAGGCGTACAGCTCGTCCACGGTCTGCGGGCGGAAGGCATTGCGGCAATCGGGGCGGTTGAAGGCGATGCGGACGGTGCCTTGGTCCACCGCGCGATGGTAGGTCACGTCGCTCAAACCCTGGAAACCCGCCACGGCGGTCCAGGCGCTGGAGTCAAACAAGTCGCTGACAAAATTGGGCGTTTTGGCTTGCATGCGGAAGGGACTCCAGGCGGACAGGGGCGCCGCGGCGGCGTAGTCTCGGCAGATCCGCGCGTCGCGACAAGCCCCCGCTGGCGACCGGCGTGGCTCGCCTCACGCTCCGTAACCGACGCAGAAATGTCACGGTATTGTCGAAGGGCGGTTGACAATCGAACGTTCGTTCCAGAATCTAGCGAACGTTCAGGTCCAGAAAATTCCCAGAGTTTTTGGGCACACGCCCAAATCGACGATGCGACGGAGGTCCCGATGGCACTGCAAGCGAGCGCGTGGTGGTTGCACACCGCTGGTCAACCGTTGGAGCGGCGCCCCATCGAGCTCGCCACGCCCGGACCGGCCGAAGCCATCGTGCAGGTGCTGGCGTGCGGCCTGTGCCACACCGACTTGGGCTACGCCGACGGCTCGGTGCCGCCCAAGCACGCGCTGCCGTTGGTGCTGGGCCACGAGGTCGTGGGCACCGTTGTCGAAGTGGGCGAGAACTTTGCCCATCTGCTGGGGCAACCGGTGATCGTTCCGGCCGTGCTGCCCTGCGGCAAGTGCGTGTTCTGCAAGTCGGGCCGTGCCAACGCCTGCCCCAAGCAACTGATGCCCGGCAACGACGACCACGGTGGCTTTGCCACCCACCTGAAAGTGCCCGCCGCGCCCCTGCAGTCTCTATCCAAGCTACAGCAATCGCTGGGGAAGCTGGCGGGCGGCGACTTGCGGGCGCTGTCGGTGGTGGCGGACGCGGTGTCGACCGCGTGGCAAGCGGCCAAGCGCGCCAATCTGCGGGCCGGCGATGTGGCGCTGGTGGTGGGTGCGGGCGGTGTGGGCAGCTTCGTCGCGCAAATTGCCAAGGCCTTGGGCGCTTACGTGATCGCCCTGGATACGAGCGACGTGCGGCTAGAGGCCGCCAAAGCGCTGGGTGCCGACGCGGGTGTGCTGGTGGCCGGGCGTGCGGCCAAAGAAGTCAAAGCCGAGGCGCAAGGGCTGGCCAAGGGCCGGGCCGACAGCCTGAATTGGAAGATTTTCGAGTGCAGCGGCGCAGTTGCGGGGCAGAGCTTGGCGTGGAGCTTGCTGTCGCGCTGCGCTACCTACGTGCAAGTGGGCTATGCCGCCGGGGCGGTGGAGCTGCGCCTGTCGAACCTGATGGCCTTTGACGGAACAGCTTTGGGTACTTGGGGTTGCCCACCAGAAGAGTATCCGCCAGTTCTCGATTTGATTGCCAAGGGCGCGATTCAACTGGCGCCGTTGGTCGAGTATGCGCCGATGTCGCAGGTCAACGATCTGCTCGCCGCGATGGCAGGCCACAAGCTGACCAAGCGCATGGTTCTGGATCCTTCCTGTTAAATTCTGCCGTTCCTTCTTGAAACGCGAGGTTTTAGATGACGCTCATCAACCACGATCTGCTCCCTGACTTGCAATTCAGCCACATCTTGTACGAGGAGCGCCCGGTTTTCGACCACGCTGGCAAAGCCGTGGACGGTCTGCACCAAGTGTGGATTTGGCTGAACAACGAGCGGCAATTCAACAGCTACACCACCGAGGCCGTCAAAGAGGTCATCTTGGCCTTCCGCCGCGCCAGCAACGATCGCGCTGCGGTGGCGGTGGTGTTCACGGCGGTGGGCGACAAGGCCTTCTGCACGGGCGGCAACACCGCTGAGTACGCCACCTACTACGCCAACCGGCCGCTGGAGTACCACCAGTACATGCGGCTTTTCAACGACATGGTCACGTCGATCCTGCACTGCGACAAGCCGGTCGTGTGCCGTGTCAACGGCATGCGCATCGGCGGCGGCCAAGAGATCGGCATGGCGTGCGACTTCAGCGTAACCGGCGACCACGCGCGCTTTGGCCAGGCGGGACCGGTGCACGGCTCGGCGCCGGATGGCGGATCGACGGATTTCTTGGACCAATTCGTGGGCTTTGGCAAAGCGGTCGAGTCGCTGGTGCTGTGCGAAGCGTGGAGCGCGCACAAGGCGGCGCGTCTGGGCGTCGTGAACGAAGTGGTGCCGGTGCACAAGAACGCGGCCGGCGAGTACGTGGCCAACCCCTGGGTCGTGACCGATCGCTATCTGGATGAATTCGGGCGCATCGTTCACGGCGAGTACAAAGAAGGCGCGGCCAAAGACGCGGCCAAGGCGGCGGCAGCGGGGCTGAGCATCGATCTGGCGCCGCTGGACGCGGCGGTGAACAAGTTGGTGACCAAGCTGATGTATACGTTCCCGGATTGCACGCGCAAGACCTTGGAAAGTGTGCGGAAAAAGAAGCTCCAGCACTGGTACCAGAACGCTGAGTCGAACCGCAGCTGGCTGGCGCTGAACATGAACACCGAGGCGGCGGCTGGCTTCCCGGCCTTTCACTTTGGCGACCGCGCCGAGCGCGAGATCGATTTCGTGTTGCTGCGCAAGCGGTTGGCCGAGGGGGGGCGCGTCGAGGAGGCCCTGACCGCCGAAGTGCTCAAGCCGTCGGCGCGGGCCGGTCGGGCGGCGTATCGGAGCCAGAATCCGTAGTTTTTGAAGGCGCGGCACGGGTCGCGGGTGCAGGCAGAGGGGCGGGCGATGAGTGAAGGTCCAGTGATTGCAGAGGTTTTGGAAGAGGGCAAGTTGCTCTGGCTGACCATCGCCGCGGGCAAGGGCAATGTGCTCAGCATGGCGGTGCTGCAGGCGCTCACCACCGTGTTGAACAACCATCGCCGGAATCCACACTTGCGTGCTGCCGTGATCCAGGGTGCTGGTCATCACTTCAGCTTTGGTGCCAGCGTGGAAGAGCACCAGCGCGATCAGGCGGCCGCGATGCTGGCGACGTTTCATCAGTCGCTGCGCGAAGTTGCCTCGTTTCCTGTGCCCGTGGTGGCGCTGGTCCAGGGCAAGTGTCTGGGCGGCGCCTTTGAGCTGGCGTTGGTCTGCCACCTGGTTTTGGCGACCCCCACGGCCAACTTTGCTTGCCCCGAGATCAAGCTGGGTGTGTTGCCTCCGGTGCTGGCGGCGCTGGGGCCGGCGCGCTTGGGCGGGGCCTGGACCGAAAAGCTGGTGCTGACCGGCTGCGATCTGCCCTTGAGTGCCGCCGAAAGTACGGGTTTTGCCACGATGTTGCCGCAGAGCGACGACGTGCGGGCGACTGCGGTGCAGTGGCTGCGGGCGCACTTGCTGGGCTTGTCGGCCCACAGCCTGCGGGTCGCGACCGGTCTGGTGCGGCGGACCAGCAGCTGTGATCAGCAAGGTGGCCTGGGTGCCGTTCTCGACCTTGCCGAAAAGACCTATGTTCAGGGCCTGATCCCTAGCCACGATGGCAACGAAGGCATCGCGGCGTTCTTGGAGCGGCGTGCTCCAGACTGGCAAGACCGGTAAGGCAGGACCGATGAACCGTATGGACCGGGCGCAGCAGCGCCAAAGCGAAATCTTGAACGCAGCCGCCGAGTTCGTGGCCGAGCGTGGCTTCCACGGCATGTCGATGCGCGAGTTGGCCAAGGCGACCGGCAAGAATATCTCTACGCTTTACAACGACTTCCCCAGCAAAGAGGCGCTGCTGCTGGCCATCCAGCTGCGGGCCTTCCAGAACCTGTGCGACACGGCGGAGCTGGTCTGCAAGGAGTCGGCCAGGACGGGCATCGCCGCGGCCGAGGACCGGCTGTTCGCCTTCATTTTTCAGCATGTGCACTACGTCCTGTCGAACCAGGCCGTGATGCGCCTGCTGGTGACCGAAGCCTCGGCCCTGGACCCGGCGTCGCGTGCCCAGGTGCGCGCCCTCAAGACCCGCTACTTCGTGCAACTGCGCGACATCGTGGCCGAGTTTTGCGCGTGCTCCCCCGGTGATCGCTGTGTGGAAGTCGCGACCTACAACATCTTTGGCATGCTGAACTGGGTCTACGGTTGGCACGAGCCCGGCCGCCACGGCGACGCCGAGGTCTTGGCGCGCAACATCTACCGCATGGTGCTGGGCGGCCTGGGATCGTGCAGCACGCGCACGCCGGGTGAGCGCGAACCGGCTGTACCCGTTCTGGAATCTTCGAATCTCCTGGACCCGGTACCGGGTCAAGATGTGGGGCCTTCATGACCGCTACTATCGACTTCGTCCCGCCGGCGACCCCGATGCCCGCGGCCAAGCTCGCCGACCCGTGCGCGCCCATCCTGCAGCGCTGCCGCGCACTGGTCGAGGATCACGACCTGCAGCACGTCAAGCAGTGGAAGGCCGCGCATCCGGGCGCTTTTGTCATGGGCCACATGCCGATCTACGCGCCGCGGCCGCTGGTCGAAGCGCAAGGCGGCCTGGCGGTGGCGGTGTTCGGTGGCGGCGAAGAGGTCGACATCATCCGCGGCGACAGCTACTTCCAGTCGTACATCTGCCACATTCCGCGCTCGACCATCGAGCTGGGCCTGGGCGGGCAGTTCGACGTGCTGGACGGCATGATGTTCCCCAGCATCTGCGACGTGATCCGCAATCTGGGCGGCATGTGGAAACTGCTGTTTCCCAACAAGTACTCGGCGTATGTGGACCTGCCGCAGAACTTTGCCCAGGGCATTGGCGGCAAGTTCTATGCCCACGAGCTGGGGCGCATCGCCGACGAGATGCACAAGTATGGCGCCGAGCCGCTGGATCCGGCCAAGCTGCGCCAGGCAATGCGCAACGAGAACACGCGCCGGGCCGCCATCGGCAAGCTGGACGACCTGCGCCGCAATGAGCCGCACCGCTGCCTGGCCTCCGAGGCGTACCTATTGGTGCGAGCCGGCGGCGGCCTGATGGCCACGGATCACGCGGCGATGATTGAGGAATTTGTAGACGCCGCCAAAGCCCGCGACGTCCGGCCGCGCGACAACGTGCGGGTCGTCCTGGTCGGTGCGTTCTGCGAGCAGGCCCCGGTGGATTTGATCCGGGCGCTGGAGAAGGCCGGCTGCGACATCGTCGACGACGATTTCCAGTTGGGAATGCGGATGATCGAAGGCGATCTGGACGCCGAAGCCGAGGACCCGCTGCTGGCGCTGGCGATGGGCTTCATCCACAAGGGCCAGGCGGTCGCGTCGCGCTACATTGCCGACGAGGTCAAGGGCAAGTCGCTGATCGACAAGGTCAAGGCTGCCAAGGCCGACGGCGTGATCTTCGCTGCGGCGTCGTTCTGCGATCCGGCGCTGCTGGACCAGCCGATGCTGGAAGCGGCGATGGACGCAGCCAAGATTCCGCACACGAGCTTCAAGTACGCCGAGAACACTGGGCAATTCCAGGTGATCCGCGAGCAGGCTGGTGCGTTCTCGGACGCGGTCAAGCTGTGGGGGCAGGTGGAGTAGGCACAGCAAGGGAAATGCCCTCACCCCGCCGCTGCGCGGCTGCCCCTCTCCCAACGCTTTGGGCGAGGGGCGGAACACAAGGTGAGTGCAGGACAAACCGGTGAGGCGGGGATCGCGGGGGGGACACGATGAGTGAAGGACACCTGATGGCCGACCGGCCGAGCAAGGACGCGCCGGCCGCGCAGAAAGACGACAGCCAGAAGCGGCAAAAGGACATGATCGCCAACCACTTTGACAAGCTGTCGCGCGCCAAGCAGGACGGCAAGAAGGTGGTCTACACGTTTGTGCCTGGCAATCTGACCGAGCTGTTGCTGGCGCTGGACCTGCTGCCGGTGCTGCCCGAGATCAACGCGCTGCAGTCAGGGATGCGCAAGAAGTCGGGCGGTTACATCGCCGAGGCCGAGAAGGCGGGCCACAGCGAAGACGTGTGTACGTACGTCAAGTGCGACATCGGCATGCTGAAAAGCGGCAACATCGGGCCCACGGGGCAGAAATTGCCCGAGCCGGACCTGCTGCTGCTCAGCTACACCGGCTGCTTTACGTTCCTCAAGTGGTTCGAACTGCTGCAGCACGAGTACAACTGCCCGGTGGTGATGCTGCACGTGCCGTACCAGCCCGACGGGGTGGCGACGCCGGCGATGCGCCAGTACATCGTGGAGCAACTGGAGAACGAGGTCATCCCGGCACTGGAGAAGCTGGCGGGCAAGAAGCTGGATTACGACGAGCTTTCGCGGCGTTTGGCCCTGTCGCGCATCGCCGAAGACGACCTGGTGGCGGTGTGGGAGTCGGCCCAGCACACCCCCAGCCCGATCGACGGTTACTTTGGCGGCGTGTACTACATCGGGCCGATTTTCAGCTCGTTCCGCGGCAGTCAGGACGCGATTGACTACTACAAGCTGCTGCGCGCCGAGGTGGAGGAGCGCATCGCCCTGGGCCAGGGGCCGGCCACGCCGGACGGGCGGCTCGACGACCAGAAGTACCGATTGGTGGTGGAAGGGCCGCCGAATTGGACGAGTTTCAACGACTTCTGGCACATGTTCAGCAAAGAAGGCGCGGTGGTGTGTGCGTCGACGTACACGCGCGTGGGCGGCCTGTACGACCAGGGCTTCCGGCATGATCCCACGCAACCGCTAGAATCGCTGGCGGATTACTGCCTGGGCTGCTACACCAACCTGGGGCTGCCGTCGCGCATCGACCTCATCGAGAAGTACGTCAAGCAGTACAACGCCGACGGGTTCCTCATCAACAGCGTCAAGTCGTGCAACTCCTTCTCGGCCGGGCAGCTTTTGATCCTGCGCGAGGTCGAGAAGCGCACCGGCGTGCCCGGCGGCTTCATCGAGTCGGATCTGGTGGACCCGCGCTACTTTGGCAAGGCGAACATCGAGAACCGGGTGCAGTCGTTCTTGCAGATGCTGGATGCGCGCAAGACCCGGATGATCACCACCCCCATGCGCGCCGGCAGCGCTGCGGTCTAGGAGGCGGATATGCTTGGACAAACGACCGTGGATCCGCAGCCCGATCTGCGCGCGGTGCTGGCTTCGGCGATGCCAACGGGCGCGATGGAAGTCACGGTGGGCATCGACCTGGGCTCCACCACCACCAAGGCGATCCTGCTGGACACGCAGGGCCAGATTGTGGGCCGTGGTATCACCAACAGCCGCAGCAACTACGAGGTCGCGGCGGCGGTGGCGCGCGAAGAAGCCCTGACCGCGGTGCGGTTTTCGCTGTTGGGCCGCGTGCTCGAGGCCGCAGGGAGCGACGCGCAGCAGCTGGCCGAGCCGCTGACCGAGGCCTTTCGCCTGGAGCTGTACCTGGGCGAGCTTGCGGCGTTGCGCGCCGAGATTCTTGGGCTTTTGGAGAAGCCGGGCCACGCTGCCCACCGCGCCGCGCTGCAGCCGGCCGCCGAGGCGGTGCTGGACGCGATGCAAGTGGGCGCGCCCAGTCTGTTTGGGCCGGGCGTGGGCCGCAAAAGCGACTTCTTCCGTGATCTTGCCGGTGCCGCCTACGTGGCCGAGGCCGAGCGGCTGGCGAGCGTCAAGGGCTCGGGCGTGCCGTTCGAGCGGCTGGTGGGCCTGTACGATCGGGCGATCCTGGACGTGGAGACTCGCCTGGAGTCTCGGGATTTTGGCCAGCTGCTGGAGCGCGCCGCGCAGAAAGTGGTGGCGGCGGGGCGCGAGGCCGACTGGTTGCGCGAGGTGGTGAAGGCGGTGGGCACGGCGCGCATCGCCGAGGTGGCCTTTGTGGGCACCGGCTACGGCCGGCAGACCCTGCCGTTCCCCAAAGAGACCGTGCGCTCCGAGATCCTGTGCCACGGCCGCGGCGCGCACCGCATCTTCCCGGGCACGCGCACGGTGCTGGACATCGGCGGCCAGGACACCAAGGGCATCCAGGTCGACGAGGGCGGGGTGGTCACTTCGTTCCAGATGAACGACCGCTGTGCAGCCGGCTGTGGCCGCTACCTGGGCTACATCGCCGACGAATTGAACCTGGGCCTCCACGAGCTTGGGCCGCTCGCGCTGCAGGCCAAGAAGCAGGTACGCGTCAATTCGACCTGTACGGTGTTCGCCGGCGCCGAGCTCCGCGATCGCCTGGCCCTGGGGCAGCGCCGCGAAGACATCCTGGCGGGGCTGCACCGCGCCATCATGCTGCGGGCGATGTCGATCTTGGCGCGCTCGGGCGGCATCAGCGACGAGTTCACCTTTACCGGCGGCGTCTGCAACAACCCGATGGCGGTCAAGGTCTTGCGCGAGCTGGTCGCCCAGACCTACGGCGATCACATCACGGTGAATACCCACTCGTCGTCGATCTACATGGGCGCCTTGGGCGCCTCGATGTACGCGCTGGACGACCACCGTGCCGGGCGCGGAGGCATCCTGCCGACGTTCGCCCAAGCCTGAGAAGGTTGGGGGGCATTTTCTACTGTTGGAGAATACAGGAGAAATCCGCTACCCCGAGGCCGAGTGCCCTCACCCCGCCGGCTGGGCCGGCTGCCCCTCTCCCAACGCTTTGGGCGAGGGGCGAAGACAAGACGGGAGCTTGCGATGAGTACCCAGAAAGCTACGCAAATCACCTGCGGCATCGACGCCGGCTCCAGCTCGGTCAAGGTGGCCATCCTGCGCAGCCGCGGTGGCGAGGCCGGGCAAGTCCTGGCGCTGTCGAATCAGCGCATCCGCCGCCGCGTGGTGGAAGAGGTGGTGACGGCGGCGTTTGAAGAGGCGTGCTTGGCGGCCGGGGTCGGGCAGGGCGACTTCGACTACATTGCCAGCACCGGCGACGGTGACGCGGTGCCGATGCGCACCGGGCACTTCTACGGCATGACCACCCACGCCCGCGGCGCGCTCTTCTTGGAGCCCAACGCCCGCGGCGTGCTGGACGTGGGCGCGCTCCATGCCCGGGCGCTCAAAATCGACGACCGCGGCAAGGTGCTGGGCCACCGCATGACCAGCCAGTGCGCCAGCGGCTCGGGGCAATTCCTAGAGAACATCGCCCGTTACTTGGGCGTACCGCTGGAGGACGTCGGCGCCATCTCGTGCCAATCGACCAACGCTGAGCCGGTTTCGTCGATCTGCGCCGTGCTGGCCGAGACCGACGTGATCAACATGGTCAGCCGCGGCCTGGCGACCGCCGACATCCTGCGCGGCATTCACCTGTCGATCGCCGGCCGGTTGGTCAAGCTGATCAAAAGCGCGGGCGCGGACGGCACCATCTTGGTCACCGGCGGGCTGGCGGCCGACGAGGGCCTGTACGAGTCGATCGTGCAGTGCATGAACGAGGGCGTGCAGAAAAAGACTCTGGTCCGCCAGTTGGGCATGGAGGTCAAGCGCCACGAACATGCCATGTATGCGGGGGCGATCGGCGCGGCGCTGCTCGCGGCCTACCGCTGGGAGCAGCTGGCCAAGTCGGGTCGGCTCGAGATGTTGATGGCGGCGGTGTAGGGAAGGCCCTCACCCCGACGCTACGCGTTTGCCCCTCTCCCAACGCTTTGGGCGAGGGGCACGAACAAGCGGCCTCCCAGCCCATTGGGCGAGGGGCGTGCAACAGGAAACTCGCGATATCTGGAGAAAACACCATGGCCCACAAGATGACCCTAGACGAGATGGCCGGCTGGCTGCCGCTGCTGACCGAAGAAGAACTGACCGTGCGCGACACCGTGCGCAAGTACGTGGCGACCGCGTGTTTGCCCAGGATTCGCGACGACTTCGAGCACCACCGCTTCCACACGGGCTGGATCCCGGACCTGGCCGGCATGGGCATCTTGGGCGCGCCGCTAGAGGGCTACGGCTGCGCCGGCATCAGCAACGTCGCCTATGGCCTGGCCTGCGCCGAGGTGGAGTACTGCGACTCGGGCCTGCGCTCGTTCGTCTCCGTGCAGACCAGCCTGGCCATGTTCTGCATCTGGAAGTGGGGCAGCGAGGCGCAAAAGCAGAAGTGGCTCCCCAAGATGGCCGCCGGCAAGGCGATCGGCTGCTTTGGCCTGACCGAACCCAACCACGGCTCGGACCCCGGCTCGATGCGCACCAAGGCCGTGCAAAACGGCGACCAGTGGACCCTGAACGGCAGCAAGATGTGGATCACCAACGCGCAAATCGCCGATGTGTCGATCGTGTGGGCGCGCATCGGCGACGGGCCGGACTCGATCCGCGGTTTCATCGTCGAGAAGGGCACGCCGGGCTTTGCGCCGACCGACATTCCGCACAAGCTCTCGATGCGTGCGTCGTTCACGGGTGGTCTGGCGCTGCAAGACGTGGTGCTGAGCGAGGCGGATCGTTTGCCGCTGGCCGCGGGGCTGAAGGGACCGCTCACCTGTCTAGACAACGCGCGCTTTGGCGTGGCCTGGGGCGTGCTGGGCGCGGCGCGCTTCTGCATCGAGCGCGCGGTCGAGTACACCTGTGACCGCGAGCAGTTCGGGGTGCCCATCGCCGCCAAGCAGCTGGTGCAGGCGCCGCTGGCCGATCTGGCGAGCCGCTGGGTGCAGGCCGCGCTGTTGTCGCTGCACTATGGGCGGTTGAAGGATCAAAAGAAGCTGTCGCCGGTGCAGGTCAGCCTGCTCAAGCGCAACAACTGCCGGCTGGCGCTGGACGCCGCCCACACCGCCCGCGAGCTGATGGGCGCCAACGGCATCACCGGCGAGTACGACGTGATGCGCCACGCGGCGAACCTGGAGAGCGTGCTGACCTACGAGGGCACCGAGCAGATCCACACGCTGGTGCTGGGCCGGGCGCTGACGGGCGAGAGCGCGTTCTAGGTTGACTGGCTCCGCCGGCCGAACCAAGATCGCGGGCGGTGCAACCGTGCCAACTGGGTCAAAGCGATGGGCGATGTGCGGTGGCAGCAGCGGCTTGACAACTATCAGCGGGCGCTCGCCACCTTGGAGCGAGTTGTCGCTGGCCTTGGGACGGCCACGCCCGGAGAGACGGAGCGCTTGGCCATCATCCAGGCGTTCGAATTCACCCACGAGTTGGCGTGGAAGGTGCTCAAGGACTTTCTGCGCGACCAGGGCTTTGACGGCGTGGTGGGCAGCAAGGATGCCACGCGCCTTGGCTTTGCCCAGGGTTTGCTCAGCTCGGGCGAGGTGTGGATGGCGATGATCCAGGCGCGCAATTTGACCTCGCACACCTACGAAGTCGAGACGGCGACGGAGATTGCGGAGCGGGTGAGCCGCGAGTTCCTGCCGGCGTTTCGCGCGCTGGCCCTGCGCATGGCAGGGCTGGCAAGTGCGGCGGACGAAGCATGAGCGGGGCACATGCGGCAAGGTCAGGCGGAGAGAGCGCGTGGGGTCTCAGCGCGCACACTCTGGCCACCGTGCGGGCGGTGCTGGCGCGGCACCCGGAAATCGACCGCGCTGTGCTGTATGGTTCGCGCGCCCTGGGGACGTTTCGCGAAGGCTCGGATATCGATCTGGTGCTGACCGGGAGCGCAGTCACGGAGGCGACCCGCGGCGCGGTGTGGAGCGAGCTGGACGACTCCGAGATCCCTTACATGGTCGACGTGGCGGTGCTGGCCGCGATCGGCAATCCGGCGCTGCGCGACCACATCCAGCGCGTGGGCGTGGTGCTGTACCAGCGGGATGGGGCGCCGTGAGCGCCGAGCAGCCAACCACAGCCCCCACCGCCCCCGCCTGGGTCCGTTGGACCGGCCGCCTGGGCTGGGTCTTGACGGCGCTGCTGGTGCCCATCGGGGGTTGCATCGCCGTCGCCTTGGCCGATCAGGTGCCGGCCGAGCACTTGGGCGAAGGGCTGTTCTTGGCCGTGCTGAGCTGCGCTTTTTTGTGCGGGCCCGGCTTTGCCTTTGTGGGCCGCGACCTGGCCGAGTGGGCTGCGGCGCAGCGGATGACACGGGTGGTGCCAGGGGTGGTCACTGCGGACGCGACGGTGCAGGTGCCGGGCGAGAGCGATTGGCTGACCGTGCCTGGGGTTGCCTACTCCTACGAAGTGGACGGCCAACGCTGCACGGGTGAGCACAGCGCGAGCAGTGCCAGCAACATCGAGGCGCTGACGCGGGCGGCCAAGGCGCGGCTGCCCAGGGTGGGCAGCACGGTACAGGTGCGCTACGACCCAGCGGATCCGCAGCAGTCGGTGCTGGTGGGGCATGAGCCGGGGCTGGGCGTGGGTGCGGTCATCGGCGGGTTCTTGATTGCGGTGGGTTTTGGCTGCGTGGCGCTGTTTTTGCGGATTGCGACGTCGGTGGAGCTGCAGTGACGGGTCGCAGTGACGGGTCGCGGGAGGTCATTTGAACCGCGAGCAGTCTATTTTGGAGTGATTTGGGCCGTTGCGGAGATGAATTCTTGCTTGCGAGAGGTCTTTGGGGCTTGGTGAGAGTGAATGGGGTCTTGCTGGTGCTGAATTCCCGCTAGAGGAAGGGTGCTGGGGCTTGCTGGCGGTGATCTGGGGCTGGTTTCTTCCTTGCGGATGATTTTGGGCGTGTGGGCGACGATCCTAGGGCCCGGCCTGGGTGGGGACGCCCGTCCCGGGCGTCAGGTTGCGGGGCCCGCAGATGCGGAAGCCAGATTGATTTTGAGTGGTTTGGGGAGGTGCTCCCGGCCGCGCCTCTAGCCCCTTGGTGGGGCGCAAGCGAGCGCCTTCAGCGACCCGCCGCGCCGAATACGAGGCCTCGCGTGTCCGGCGAAAGCCCAAACTGATCGGGCCCCTAGGAGCAGTTCGGACTGTCCCGCTACGCGCCAAGCATGAAATGGCCACGGTCTCCAGGGAGTTTCCACCTACACGTCTACGCCCACCCTCCGCAACAACGGCAGCAGCCCGGCATAGCTGCCCGCCGTGGCCGCCGAGGCGAGCAATAGACTCGTCCAAAACTCCACGCCGTTTCGCAGCAACAGCGGCAGCGCCACGAACAGCACCAGCGATGGCAGCACCAGCCACAGGATCTGTCCGGCGAGCTTGGCGATGGTCTGGGGCGGCTCGCCCTCCAGATGGAGCCAGACGAACGCCAGGATGGACGTGAGTGGCAGCGACGCGGTCAGCGCGGCAAAGGTTGACGAGCGCTTGGCGACCTCGGTGACTGCGACGATCATCGCGGCCGACAACGCGATTTTCAGCACATAGTACCACACGGGCGACCTCTGGCGCGACCGCAGCTGGCGCGCGCGTGGCGGCAAGCCTAGATCCCGGTTTGCCGCGGAGCAAGGGCTCGGAGCAAGGGCTCGGTGGCGATGCAGCGTCAGCCCCGCCCATGTCTTCTGCTCGAGCGGTCAGCGATTGCCCAGCACTATCGCGTCGTCTATCGGGCCGCCCTGCTGCAAGGTGTTCTGCAACGACGGCTGGTTCGGCGCGGCGAGAATGCTGGGCAAGTCAGGGGTTGCCTTGGTCTGGGCGGGCCATCGCCGGAGCGCCACGGCCCTCGTGCCGCTTGACACGCCGCCGGAACCGGCCAGGATGCGGGCGAGTCGCGAGCCGTTCACGGAGCCCGAACATGAAAATCAGCCCACCTGCGCACATCGGCCCTGGCCACGACCAGCCGCGCCTGGCGGTCCTGCTGGACGCCGACAACGTCGCGGCCGCAGTGGCGGGTCCACTGTTGGCCCAAATCGCCGGCCTGGGGCGCGCCACAGTCAAGCGGGCCTATGGCGACTGGACCACCCAGGCGATGAGCGGCTGGAAGAAGACCCTGCTGGCGCATTCGATTACGCCGATTCAGCAGTTCGCCTACACCACGGGCAAGAACGCGACCGACAGCGCGCTCATCATCGACGCGATGGACCTGATGTACACCGGGCAGTTCCATGGCTTCTGCCTGGTGTCGAGCGACAGCGACTATACCCGGCTGGCGCAGCGGCTCCGCGAAGCTGGCCTGACCGTGTACGGCTTTGGCGAACGCAAGACGCCCGAGGCATTTGTCGCCGCCTGCGACCAGTTCGTCTACACCGAGGACCTGCCGGCCCAGCCGGGCAAGTCCGGGGCCCAGAGCGCGGCTACGTTGGCGCCGGTGGAAAAGGCGGCAAAGGTCAAGAAGGTCAAGGGGGAGCAGGTCAAGGTCGCGCCCCCAGAGCTGCCCCGCGACCGCTTGGTTGAGGCCATTGCCCAGGCCGTCGACGCGACCGGGTGGGCCGAGCTGGGTGCTGTGGGCATGGGCCTGCGCAAGGGCGGGCTGAATTTCAATCCGCGTCAGTTCGGCGCCAAGACACTGCGCGAACTGCTGCAGCGGGACCCGGCGTGGTTGGTTGTTGAGCAGCGGCGCCCGACCGAGGGGGCGGTTCTGCGGTGGATGGTGCGGGTGGTGGAGGTGCGGGAGTAGCGGCTGGGGATCAGTAAGTTGCGCAGCCTGGGCGGGCGGCGTAGCCTTGCGCGCAGCCGCTTGCGCTTCGAACTGCCCTACGTCGCCTGCCAGCCTACGCTGACCCGGGAAGCCAGCACCCACGAGCCCATCCGCGCCGAGACCTGCCCATGCCCAACCTCTTCGACGCCCTGTTCAACCACCGCCCGCGCCAGAACATCACGCCCGAAGAGAACTTCTTGACCGCAGCCTTTGTCCACTTGCTGCAGGCCTCGCCAGACATCGGTGCCACGTGGGCAAGCGAGGTGCTCGGGAGTCCCGTCGACGCCCAGTCGCTCAAGTTCGAAACGCAAGCCGCCCGCCTCGGCGACGCCAGCCAGGCGACGATCTATCCCGATGTCGAAATTTCGGGAACGCTGGCTAGCGGCGACGAGTTTGTCCTGTGGCACGAGCACAAATGGAACAGCCCGACCGACAGCGGCCAACTGGAGCGATATCGCACCGCCCTCAGCAACTACGGCCGCCACAAGCACCTCGTGTTCATCGGTGCCGACGTGATACAGACGGCCGAGGCGCGGGACCTCTGCAACCGCACGTTTACCTGGGCCGAGGTGTACCGGTTCCTGGACGCGACGGTGGACGTAGACCTGCACGTAGAGCAGTTGATTCGGCAGTTTCAAGAATTCCTGGCTGCACAAGGGCTTGGGCCCCAAGAGCCCCTATCGCCGGGGTTGCTGGTCGCGTACACGGTGGCGCCGCGGGTCGAAGCGGCATGCATCCGGCTTGCCCAAGGCCTCGACAAGCGCGCCTGGCCTCATGTTCCTGTTTGGCTGTTCACGGGTGGCGGCCCGCACTACAAGCCGAAGATTTGGGGTCGCGTCGGTGTCGAGTGGGGCGACTGGGCGCCTGCGCTCTTTGTCGGAGTCTTGCTCAGCCACGCGGATCACCGCACCAAGCCTGTGGACCCCGATGACACCGTTGAGCTCTTCTTGACCATCGACGTCACCGGCAAGTTCAAGAAGGACTTGATGACAAGCGACTTGGGTCTGGTCGCGGCCGACCTGCGCTTGGCCTTTCCAGGCGTTTGCGTCGGTGGGCCGCTCGACCACAAGGCGAGTCCATGGCGCAAGCTGACCATGCGCGAGCCGTTGTCGCGGGTCATCGCCGGCAAGCGCGACGAGGCGGCGCAGGCAGAGGCGATTGGGGCGCGGCTTGACGCTTGGACACAAGCATTGTTTGCGGATGCGCGGGTTGGGGCGACCTTGGGGGAGTACTTTGGCAAGCGTGCGCCGGGTGCGTAGTCACACCTGGTACGCAGGCTCCCGAGGCCCAGGCATTGCCGGGTAGGCCGCGAGGGCGTTGGTGCCGGTCGCATGGACGGCCGGCTGCCGCTTCAACCACCAACCGCCGTATCACGAATCTTGAAACCTGTGTTCTCTGCCATCGCCGACCCGATCCACTGCGCGACACCAGCCGAGCCTGGGTTCACCCACTGCAGTTCGCCGATTTCGGGAACCACCTGCGCCAGCGCTGGCAAGTGGTGGTCGCGCATTTTGTCATCGCGCGAAAGGCACCGCCGGTCGCTGTTCAAGGCGGTCGCGATGACGTGCGCGTCTTTGGCCAGGGCTTTTCGGCTCCCTTGCAGGCGAACCGCGGCAATTTGCAGGTCGATTTGCGGGTTTGTGCCCGCAACGTGTGACAGGCGCTGGCTTTGGCGCATCGTGCTCAGCCAAGTAAGGGCGAAGGCAGAAGCGTACACCTTGCCATTGGCGCGCTTTTTGAGCCACTCGGCCGTCAATTCGGCACTCATCGCGACGTGGATGTCCGGCATGCCCGCGATAGCCACAAGTGCCCGGACACAGGCCAACTGGGCCGGCCGATCCAATTGTTCCGGCATCGCCGTCCAAGCCACGGATGTGTCGACAACGACCCGGACAACCGCGCTCAAGATAGCCCTCCTGCGTCGCGGGCGAGGCTCGCTTCAAGGAAGCGCAGGTCGGCATCCATGGCCGCCCTCGTCAGGTCTTCGGGCCAGTCAGGCAGCATGCCTTCGCCAGTCATGACGGACGAGTGGACTTTGGTCGCCCCAGCCGCATTTCGGTCGAACCAATGCGCGACAACGGGCGAACGCTCCGCATTCGTGGCGGCCACCCTCGTGCGAGCGGCCTGGGCACCGCGAATCAGCGTCATGCTGTGGGTCTCGGCGATGACCGTGACGCCGCTGACCGCAACTTCGACCAGGATTTGCCCCAGCTGGAACTGTGCCTCTGGGTGCAGGTGCAGCTCCGGCTGCTCGATGTGCACGATGTCGCCAGGCCGCGCGTTGCGCAGCGCCACAATCACCGGAAGCACCTGCGAGACGCCAAAGCCCACGTCGGCGATGTTGACAAGATCCGAGGCAGCGCTACTCGCGGGTTGTCGGGTTCGCCCAACCTGGATCGAGGCCTTGGTTTCGCTGAGCGAATCGACCCGGATAGCCGAGGTCAACTCCAAGCGCCGCAAGTCCGCCGCACACTGGGCAAGCAAGGTGGGACTTTCCTCTTGCCAGGCGCGCAGAATTCCGGCCGTGTACCGGTGGAACAGGCCAGGAATATCGGTGAGCAGCGGGCGGTAAGTCACATACTCACGTTCGGGATTGCCGCGCAGCCCAGGCACATGCATCCAACGTCCCAAGATCTTGGCAAGGTCGGGCCGAACGTCGGTGCTGGGGAATTCGAATCCGCCGCCCTTTCGCGGCAGCAGGTAGACGTCGCAGCGATGCCGGCGGACGCCAAAGGTTACGTTCTTGTGGTACCACGCATCCACGACTTCGATGGCCTGGGCGGTCGCCACTTCTGTCGAAGAAAGGGTTTGGTCCGGCACGAACATCACGCTGGTCTCGCTTGGTCCAACCTCCACCCAGTCGAGCGTCACGCGCTTCTTGGCGTCGAGCGAGAACACATGCGTTCGTGTCACGTCGCCAATGCGAAAGCCAAATTCAAGGCGTGCGGCATTGCCCCCACGGCCGGCGCCGTGCCAAAACATCTCCTGCGAGTTGGCAAACTGGACATTTTGCCCATCCAGCAGCAGCGGACCGGCGTCGATCGGCGCGAAGTAGGTCTGCTTCAGCAGCAAGGCCGGCTGCAAGAAGGACGACTTGCCCGACGAATTGCGGCCGCAAAGCAGTGTCAGATCGCCCAATGCCAGGTCACAGCGGTCGCGAAAGCACTTGAAGCCCTTGACGCTGATGCTCTTCAGCTGGGCGCCAAGGGCGACCGACCGTTCCAGCAAGTTGGATTGAGCCATGGCGAGTACCCGTACGCGGCTGGAGTGGTCGCCGAGTCGGCCCGCAGGGTAACGCTGTCCTGGGTGGGCGGCAATGTTTTCGCGGTGCTACCCCGCAACCCAACCCCCACCCTCCACCTCGCGAGCCAGCCCAAACATCGCCAGGTTGCTCAGCATCAACGCCACCGCCTCGACCCGACCGCCCTCGAACGCCGCCGCCAGCTCCGCCGCCGTCCGCGGCACTTTACTCCGACCCAGCTCAGCCTGCACGGCATCCAAGGCCTCGCCCGGCTTGCCGGGGAACTTCGGCAACTTGACCGGTAGCGCTTCGTCGTCGCCTTCCGCCTCGACCAGGCCCAGGTCGCCGACCTCCACGGCCTTGTGACCATGCGGGTTCTGGAACTCGGGGCGCAGCCAGCGGACCAGGCCGCGGCGCTCTTCGTCGGCGCGCTCGGCGTTCAGGTCGACCAGGCGCTGCAGGATGGCTTCGTCGTCCAGGTCGCGCGGCCAGCCGTACGCGTCGAACACGGCGGCGTCCAGGTCGTTGTGGATTTGCAGGAGCAGGGAACAGAGGCCCTGCTCGTGGATGATGCGCTCCTTGGCGGTGAGCTCGCGGCCGGCGCGGAGGGCTTCCAGGACGTTGTACATGCCGGTCAGGGTCAGGTCGGGGTGGAGGGCCTGGCGGGACTTGCGGTGGGCATCTAGGCGTTCGCCGAGGTCGCGGATGCGGGATTGCTGGTCGGGCGTGGTGGCGGGGAAAGGGAAGGGGTCGAAACAGCGCGACTTGTTGTAGCGGGGGTCGTTGCCGACACCTAGACGGCCGCCGGCCGCGAGGGACCATGGGCCGTGTGCCCGACTCGACAACACCCCCAAATGGAAGGCGTCCTCGAGCGCAATCGCGATCAGCATGTTGTCTGGCAGTATTGTCGTGTCAAGGAACTGAAATACGCGGTGCTTCGTCGTTTCGACTGTGGCGATGTACCGCGGCAAGCCTGCCAGCGCAGGGCGAAGTTCGCGACGCGGCTCCCCAAACACCCACCAGTTGTCGCGATATGTCGCACGGGCGTTGATCGCGCGTTCTGGCCATACGCTTTCATGTACATGCTGGAACACCTCAGGGAATTTCTGCACGATGTCGCCTTCGGCGAGCCCGAACAGGTCGACCACAAGCACGTCGCGGCTCCTTGCGGTCAAGTCTTTCCCATTTCGATACTCACGGATGTGCTGCTCAAGCCCCTGAATCCGGCCCAGCCCAAGTTGCTGTGCACGCTCCCTCGTGACAATGAATCCCGACCCGTGCAGCTTCACACCAGGGGACGAGAGTTGGCGATTGGCGATCAACGCAGTGGCTTTGCTCACGTTGGCGCCAACACGCAAGTCCGCGTGCAACGTACCCTGAGCACTGGCGATGCTGACTTCGATCTCGCCGCCATCGCCGGGCGCCTCGTTCTCCACGCGCGCAAGGTTTCCTTCGCTACCTGCCCCTGGGGCGGCAACAGTCATGCCAATGCGAACCGCGGCGCCTTCCGCCGATTCCACCCAGGGATGATCTGGCACGCCAAAAACTAGCGAAATATCGTCAAGATGCTGTTGAATGACCCGGCGGTTGAACGTCTGCGTAATGCTGTTTGTCGTGATGAACCCAAACCGCCGAATATGGCCCGGACCAAGGAGGGTCGCCGCCTTCTCCCACCAGTACATCACGAAATCGACGCTTTCCGGTACTTCTGGATAGGTGCTTCGCAAGGCATCCGTGTAGCCGTCACCCAGGGCGGCCCGCAAGCGTGATGTCCCAATAAACGGCGGATTCCCCACAACAAAATCCGCCTCCGGCCACTCCGCCCGCCGCGCATTGGGGTATGTGTACACCAACCGGCGCTTGCTTTCGTCCGGCACCTCCAACCCGGTGACCGGGTGCCGCTTCGTGCTCACGCCATCCCAAACACTCTTCGGCCGCCCGTCCGCTTCTAAGACCAGCACGCCTTCGAGCGGCCGCCCTGCGGGCCCATCCCAAGCCAACACCGCGTCACGGTTCTCGATGTTCTTCAGGTTCTCGAGCACCGACTTTTCCCGCAGCTTCCGTTCCAGTTCCGGGTCATTGCTGCTCAGGTTCTTCTGTTGCCACTGCAGGTAACCGATCCACAGCACCGCTTCGGCGATCACCGCCGCTCGCGGGTTGACCTCGATGCCCAAGAACTGCCGCGGATGCACCGACTCGTTGCCACCCTCGCGGAGCCCGCGCGGCGGCATCCCCAGCTCGGCGCGCAGGTCGTCGATGGCCTGCACCACTTCGCCTTCCAGGCGCTTTAGCAGGTCCAGCGTCACATACAGGAAGTTGCCCGAGCCGCACGCCGGATCCAGGACCTTGACCGTAACCAGCCGCTGGTGAAAGCGCTCGAGGACCGGCAGCCCGGTTCCCCGCCGCTGACTCTCGTAAGTCGCCGCCTCGGCCTGGGCCCGCAGCCAGTCGGCGCGGAGCGGTTCGATCACCGTGGGGTTGACCAGCCGCTCGACGTAGGCCCGCGGCGTGTAGTGGGCGCCGAGCTTGTGGCGGTCGCCGGGACTCAGCGCTCGTTCGAGCAGCGTCCCGAAGATCGCCGGCTCGACCTGCGACCAGTCGCGATCGGCGGCACGCTTGAGCAGCTCGATCTGCGTGGCGTTGAGCGGCAGCGCGTACTGCTGGGCAAACAGGCCGCCGTTGAACCTGCGGATTCGTGGTGCATCCTTCAGGACCAGTGAGTACATCGGCACTACGCCGTTTGAGGTCTCCATGTCGGTCCCGTTGTTCATCTCCTCCCACAGCTTCGTCAGCCAGCCGGCAAAGGCGTGCGGGCTGTGCGTGGCCCGGTCCAGTAGCTCGGAAAATGAACTATGCGGCAACAGGCCAACATCTTCCGCGAACATCGTGAACATGCAGCGCATCAAGAACTGCGCTACCGCTTCGGCGCCATAGCCGCTGCCGCCCTGGTCCACCGGCGACTCCAGCGCCTTGGCCAACTCGGCCAGCGCCAACGCCGCCTCGCGCGACACTTTGGCCGCATGCCGCGCCGGGTTCAGCGACTCCGGATCCGTCCAGATCGTCGCCAGCAACTGCTGCACCGCCGCGTCTTCGATGCTCACGCCCGCCCGACCAGCGGGCACCTCGTGGTAGATACGGAACTTCTCGCGCGAGGGGAACTGCGTGTAGGCCTTGCCGTCTCGGGCAAAATTGGCCCACACCTCGATGCAATGGCCCACGTCGACCACCAGCAAGAACGGCGGCGGCCGATGGCCCGCGGGCAGCATGGTCACGTAGCGCTGGGCCTGGGCGCGCGCCGCCGCCATCTTCTCGTGCCACTTGGCGGAATCGCGAACCCCGATGCCCTTCTTCATCGGCCCGACCGGCGCACTCAAGTCGCCGAACAGGCCACCTGCCACGGGCGCTTCGCCCACCCCCTGCTTCGCCTCCAGCACGAACGCGTCTTGGTGGTACAGATCGATCCGCAGCGGCGGGCCATTGCGGTCCAGGTACGGATCGCGCACCGGCATTTCAAAGACGTAGTGGTTCTTGCCTTCTTCGGGCTGCAGCGGCTCGGGGCGCGGCACGCCCAACAGCTCGCACAGCTCACCCAGGTAGCTCTGTGAATTGGCCAACTCGCCGCCGCCGGCCAGCCGCCAGCGATCGATGAACCGGCTAACGCGATCAGCCTGGCGTTGCAGGTCGGGCAGGGTGGTCGCGACGGGAGCGGACATGCGCAGCCTCTGGGTGCCGAATGGGGCCGGCGCAGCCTGCCGCGGGTGGCCAGGGCTGTCAACGGCGAGCCGGCAATCGGGGGTGCGAGCGTGCGGAGGCTCACGGCGGGGCACAAGAATTCCCAGACGCAATGGCGACCAGGGGTTAAAACCCCTGGCTCGCACTCAAGAAACCGGCCTTCACCGGTTATGGCTTCCGCCCAAAAGAGTCCGCGGAGGCGGACTTCTTGATTGCGAGCCCCAGGTTTCAACCTGGGGTCGCCTGAACCTGGGGTCGCCTGAACCTGGGGTCGCCTGAACCTGGGCTCGCCTGAACCTGGGCTCGCCTGAACCTGGGCTCGCCTGAACCTGGGCTCGCCTCAACCTGGGCTCGCCTCAACCTGGGCTCGCCTCAACCTGGGCTCGCCTCAACCTGGGTTCGCCTCAACCTGGGCTTGCCTGAGCCTGGGCTCACCTCAACCTGGGGTTACCCTCGGCTCAAGGCCGCGTTCGCACTCCAGGTCGCGATCGTGCACAGGCCTACGGCGGGCGCCAAGACCCCGCCCGACAGGTTCTTTGCGTTCGCCGCGTCGGGCAGGCGCTCGGGACGTGCAAGGCATTTGTCTTTACCTCTCGCCCACTTAAGTGGGATGGGTCGCGCCCTCGACGCGGGGGATGAGGGCCCTTTCATCCCGGCGTTCTCCTATAGCGCCATCCCCCGGCAACGTTTACACTTCGCCCCGCTGCGCCGGCCCCGCGCAGGTTCACGCCGGCCCGGCGACCCAGAAGATGCGTCAATTCCTGTACATTTCACCCTATTTCCCGCCGCAGACGCAGGTGGGGGCGCTGCGACCTTTGAAATTCGTGCGTCAATTGCCCGCGTTGGGCTGGCAGCCGGTCGTGTTGTGCGACCTGTGGCCCAGCGACGGGATGGACGCCGAGCTCGAGCGCTTTGTGCCGGAGTCCGTTGAGGTCATTCGCGATTTCAGCCACCGCGCCGCCAAGGCCTACCTGCACCTGTACCAGCCGCCCAAGGGCAAGCCGGGCGTTCCGGCCGAGCACCGGGTCGAGAAGGGCAAGCCGCTGCACGAGCGCCTGATCCCGCAGAGTTGGCAGAACCCCGAGTTGGTGCCTCTGTCCGAGCACGGGCCCGACATGCTGTGGGCCTATCGTGCAGCCAAGGCGATTCTGAAGGATCATCCGCAGATCGAGGCCATCGTCGTCAACGCTGATCCGTTTGCCGCGGCGGTGGTGGGGGCCAAGCTGGCCCAAGCGACTGGGCTGCCGCTCATCCAGGATTTTCGCGACATTTGGGCCCCCTGCAAGCTGCGCCGGCCACGGCGGATGCCGCCGCAGCGCTGGCTGGAAGACAAGCTAGAGCGCTACTGTTTTGACCAGGCTGACCACATGGTCATCAACACCCAGGTGAGCCTAGACGATTACCGTGCCTTTTACCCGGACATGGCCGAGAGCAAGTGGTCGCTGATTCGCAACTTCTTTGACGGCGATCTGGTGAGCCACGGCCAGCACCCCGGCTTTGACCGCTACACGCTGCTGCATCTGGGCAATTTCTCGCGGTTTCGCATCGCCGATCCGCTGGTGCGCGCGGTGGCGCGGGCCTTGGAGCTGGGGTTGCCGCGCGACCAGATCCAAGTGGTCTCGACCGGGGCTTATGGGCAGGGGGCCCTGCAGTTGGCCGCCGAGCTCGGGGTCTCCGAACTGTTCAAGACGGAAAAGCCGTTGCCGTATCATCAGATCGGCGCCATCTGTCAGGCGGCCGACGTGCTGGTCTACATCGCCGAGCCGGGCGCGGACCAGCGCATCGCCAGCAAGTTCTACGACTATCTGGGTTCGCGGCGGCCGGTGCTGTCGGTCAGCGACAACCCGGAGTCGGGCAAGATACTCGATGAATGTCAAGGTGGCGCTCAGTTCGGAACGGCGGACGCAGAGGCCATGGCCAAATGGCTGCTTGATGAACATCAAAAGGGTCGCCAGCGCACCATCGCTACCAGTCTGAAGGGGCTGACGGCGGCCGAGGCGGCGCAGACCTTTGCTGGCCTGCTGGAGCAGGTGACCGCAAATAAATCGAACAAAAGCAAGAAGTAGAACGAGGCTGCCATGTGGAAAGTGACCCTGAGCGACCTGCGCCTGCACCCCGACGACCACGCCGCGGTGAGCGAGGTGATGAAGTCGAACTGGCTGACGATGGGGCCCAAGACCGCGGAATTCGAAGCGGCTTTTGCTCGCGCCTTGGATCCGCTGGCGCCGCCGACGGCCTACGCCGTGGCGAACTGCACGGTGGCGCTGCACATGGCGCTGGTGGCGCTGGGCATCGGCCCAGGCGACGAAGTCATCGTGCCCAGCTTGACCTTTGTCGCGACGGCGAACGCGGTGCTGTACACGGGCGCGACGGTGGTACTGGCCGACATTGTGGGCCCGGGCGACTTGACCCTGTGCCCGGACGACGTCTTGGCCAAGATCACGCCCAAGACGCGCGCCGTGATTCCCGTCCACTACGCCGGCCAGCCGTGCGACATGCGGCGCTTGGTGGCCGAGTGCAAGAAGCGCGGCATCGCGATTGTCGAGGACGTGGCCCACGCCCCCTTGGCGGACTGCATCGTCCGCGACGACGAGCCGGCGCAAGCGCTGGGGACGATTGGCGATATCGGCTGTTTTTCGTTCTTTTCGAACAAGAACATGACCACAGGCGAGGGCGGCATGGTGGTGACGCGCCACCCCGAGATTGCCGAGAAGCTGCGGCTGCTTCGCTCGCACGGGATGACCACGCTGACGCTGGACCGGCACAAGGGCCACGCCTACAGCTACGACGTGGTCGACCTGGGCTTCAACTACCGGATGGACGAGATCCGCGCCGCGCTTGGGCTTTCGCAGCTGTCGCGCCTGCCTGCGAACAACGGCAAGCGCGCCGAGGCGGTGGCGCTGTACCGGCAGAAGCTGGCGAAGGTTCCGGGGTTGGAGGTGCCCTTCAGCGAGCGCTTGCCCGAGGGTCGGGTGGCGCCGCACATCCTGCCGGTGCTGCTGCCGGTGGGCGTGCCGCGGCTGGCGGTGCAGCAGGCCATGAAAGAGCAGGGGATTCAGACTTCTGTGCACTATCCGCCGATCCACACGTTTACGCTGCACCGTGACTCGGAGTTGGTCCGCACCCAGAACTTGAGCGGGGTCGATTTCGTGGCCGAGCGGCTGCTCACGTTGCCTTTGTACGCGGAGTTGACCGAGGACGACATCGACCTGGTGGTGCGCGCGCTGAAACACTCGCTCGCGCAGGCGGTGGGGTAGCTCGTGGCGCAACTTCCCAATACAGCGATTGTTCTGGCGGGCGGGTTGGGCTCGCGCCTGGCGCCGCTGACGGCGGTCATCCCCAAGCCGCTGGTGCCGATCGAGCGCGAAGCCATCGCCGAGATCCTGCTGCGGCAGCTGCGCTACCGGGGGATCGAGAAAGTCATCGTCTCGATTGGCTATCTGGGGCACCTGATCCAGGCGGTGCTGGGTGACGGCGACCGGTTTGGTCTGCGCATCGAGTACCAGCGCGAGGAGCAGCCGCTGGGCACGGTGGGGCCGCTGGCGCTGCTGGCCGACCGGCTGCCCGACGACTTCTTGGTGCTCAACGGCGATGTGCTCAGCGACATCGACTTTGCCGCGCTGCTGGCGAATCACCGCGCTTCGGGTCGTACGCTGACGGTGGCGACGTACCCCAAGCAAGTCAAGGTGGATCTTGGGGTTTTGGAGACGGGCGGCGATGGCTGCGTGACCCGCTTTGTCGAGAAGCCGACCTACGATTTCCGTGTGTCGATGGGCGTGTACGCGATGAACCGGCGCGTGCTCGGCTACTTCCAGCCTGGGCAGCGCTTTGGTTTTGATGACTTGGTGCTGGCGATGTTGGCCAAGGGCGACCCGGTGGGCACTTTTGACTGGGGCCACGGGCGTTGGCTCGACATCGGCCGACCGAGCGACTATGCGGTGGCGCAAGAGCGGTTCATCGCCGAGCGCGCCTTCTACCTGCCCGGCGAGGCGCAAACTGCGGACCTGGAAGAGGGCAATCGTGAGTGATCCCATCTACCTGGACTACAATGCCACTACGCCAGTGCGCCAAGAAGTGCTGGAGGCGATGCTGCCGTATCTGACGCAGCACTTTGGCAATCCGTCGAGCGCCCACGTGTACGGCCAGCGGGCCCGGCAAGCCGTGGAGCGCGCGCGCGACCAGTTGGCGGCGGCACTTGGCTGTAAACCCCAAGAGATTCTCTTTACTTCGGGTGGGACCGAGGCGAACAACCTGGCGATCCGCGGGGTGACCGCGGCGTTGCCGTACCGCAAGCACGTGGTGACGACCGCTGTGGAGCACCCGGCGACAGCGGAGCCATGCAACTACCTGGCGCGCAATGGCTATCGCGTGGATCGCCTGGGCGTGGACGGCGACGGGCTGGTCGACCTGGACGAGCTGGACCGGTTCGTGGACACCAATACCGCCCTGGTTTCCGTGCTGTACGCCCACAACGAGACGGGGGTGATCCAGCCGCTGCTGGACATGGCGAAGCTGGCCCACCGCCACAGCGCGGTGATCCACGCGGATGCGGCGCAGGCCGTGGGCAAGATCCCGGTGCGGGTCGAGGACTTGCGTGTCGACCTGCTGACTGTCGCCGGCCACAAGCTGGGCGCGCCCAAGGGCGTGGGTGCCTTGTACGTGCGCACTGGGACTCCGCTTTCGCCGGTCCTGTTGGGTGCTGGGCACGAGCGCGGGCTGCGGCCGGGGACGGAGAATGTGGCCTCGATCGTCGGCCTGGGCGTGGCGGTGGAGCTGGCCACAGCGGAACTAGATAGATACGCGAGACGAATCGCTGGCTTGCGCGATACCCTGTGGCAGAGCCTGCAGGCGGGCATTCCAGGCCTGGTCTGCAACGGTCAGGGGGCACCGCGCTTGCCGAACACGCTGAGCGTGCGCTTCCCCAAGGTGACCGGCCATGCGGTGCTGGCAGCGGCACCCGAGCTGGCAGCGTCGACGGGGTCGGCTTGCCACGACGGCAGCGTCACCGCGCCCGCCGTGCTGCTGGCGATGGGCGTGGAGGCCGCAGCCGCGAGCGGGACGGTGCGCCTCAGCCTGGGCCGCTCGACCAGCCTGGAGGACGTGCAGCAGGCCGTGGGCGCCCTGGTGCGCGGCTGGCGGCGGGTGGTCGAGGCCGGGACCGGCGGCGGCGCAGACGTCGAAGTCACCCACGTGGACCTGGCCGCCAAGCGGTAGCCCCTCAAGATGGTTTGGGGGGCAATTTCTACTCGTTGAAATGCCTACGAATTGAGTTTTGCGTCAGCGATGCTGGCCCCTTTGGGGTGGCGGCGCCGTCGGGGCCCCCCCACCGCCGGGAGGACGCGGTGGCGGTCCAGCCCGGGCTCCGTGCGACCGGCGGCCGCAGCGCGACGGTCCGGCGCGGGCCGTTCAGAAATTGCCCCCCATTTGTCAGAAATTGCCGCCCAACGGGGCGCGCGCCGGGCCGGGACGCCCAAATCCCTTTGAAAATGCGGGGTAGAAATTGCCCCCCAACGTGAATCTGGCGCGGTGGCGCGCGGCTCCTACATTGCCGGTGCGGCCCACTGCCCCGGGCCCCCCGTGAGCGCCATGATCATCGCCTGCCCCAAGTGCCACCAAGCCAACCGCGTCCCCGCCAGCCGCCTGGGCGAGGCTGCGCGCTGCGCCACCTGCAAAGAGCCAATCTTGCCGGTCACCAAGCCGGTTCACGTCGGCAGCCCCGAGGAATTCCAAGAGCTGACGAGCAGCTCCAGCGTGCCAGTTCTGGTCGACTTCTGGGCGCCATGGTGCGGGCCGTGCCGGACCGTCGCGCCCGAGCTTGACAAGATCGCCGAGCAGAAGGCCGGCCGCGTCCTCGTCGCTAAGGTCAACACCGACGCCGTGCCCCAGCTCGCCTCCAAGTTCCAGATCACGGGCATTCCCACCCTGGTGCTGATGCGCGGCGGTCGCGAGGCCCAGCGCGTCTCCGGAGCTATGCGCGCCCCGGCCATCCTGTCGACGTTCGCCCTCTAGCCGGGCGGTAGTTCCCTTTGAAACAAGGAGTGAATATGACCCGCTTCGTCGGGCTGGCCGCGACCGGCCTGGCCCTTTGCGCATGCTCATCGCCCCAAGTCGCTCATGAACCTGCCCCGGCGGCCGCTGGCTGTCCGCATCACGGCGACCACCACGGCGGGTCAGAGTTGGACCACCACCCGCAACCAGGCGAGAATCCGCACAAAAGCCACAACGCCCACCACCGCTTTGACAACGCCGAAGAGTGGGCCAAGGTCTTCGAGTCGCCCGAGCGCGATGCCTGGCAGCGCGGCGATGCGGTCGTAGCGGCCCTGGCGCCGGGCAAAGGGGCGAAGATCGCGGATATCGGCTCGGGGACTGGCTATTTCTCGGTCCGGCTGGCCAGGGCGGCCCCCGACGGCAAGGTCTTTGGCCTGGACATCGAGGCCGACATGGTCCGCTACCTGAACGAACGGGCCGCGCGCGAAAAGCTCGGCAACTTGAGGTCGCTACAAGCCAAGGTCGACGATCCTAGCCTGCCCGAGCCCGTGGATCTCGTGCTCCTCTGCGACGTGTACCACCACCTGGGCAACCGCCAAGCGTGGCTGGGCAAGCTGGCCAAGCAGTTGGCACCCGGAGCGCGCGTGGCGATCGTCGACTTCCGCATGGACGACATCCCGGTCGGGCCGCCCAAAGAAATGCGCGTGGCGCCCGAGGTGATGGTGACCGAGCTCCAGCAGGCCGGTTTCACGCTGCAGTCGAGAGACGACAAGCTCTTGCCGTATCAGCACTTGCTCGTCTTTACCGCCGCCAAATAGCCCCACCGGCCGCGCCCGTCGCGAGCCTCGCCCGCCGTGTGGTCAGCCGCCGCCGATCATGCTACAACCAGCGGACAGGTTGCGAAAACCGCTGCAGGAGTGGCCCATGGTCCGCGCCGACCCGTCGTCGTCCCACACGCCTCCGTCCGGCGGCCAGGACCCGACCACTGTCCAACAGTTGGGTGATCCGGCCGTCCACGCCGAGACACTGGCCGCCGACGACACCAACCTGGACACGCTGGCGGCCGCGCCCGCTCCCACCAAACCGACGACCGCCAGCCGCGCCCCGACCGTGGCTCCGCGTACGGGGAGCATCGCCGAAACCGTGCGGCAGGTCATGGCCGAGGACGCCGCGCCGCCCGTCCACGACTCGCTGCAGCGCTATGCCGAGGTGCGCGAGCTGGGCCGCGGTGGCATGGGCCGGGTCATCGAGGCTCAGGACCGCTGGCTGGGCCGCAAGGTCGCCGTCAAGCACCTGCTCGCCAAACACGACGCGACGCTGCGGCGGCGTTTCGAGCAAGAGGCGCTGATCACCGCCCAGTTGGATCACCCAGGTATTCCAACTATTTACGAACGAAGCGCCCGCGACGACAGCCATTGGTACACCATGCGGCTGGTCGAGGGCGAGACCTTGTCGGCCCTGCTGAAGCGCGCGCCGCGCTACGAGGATCGGCTGATGTACTTGCCGGTGCTGGCCGCGGTGGCGCAAACCCTGGCCCACGCTCATGAAAAGGGCGTGATTCACCGCGACATCAAACCAGATAACGTCATCGTCGGCAGCCACGGCCAGGCGGTGCTGCTGGACTGGGGTATTGCCAAAGTCCGCGGCCTGACCGAGAAAAACGGCGAGCCGGAACGGGTGGAGCAGGGTGCCCAAGGCATGACGCTCCACGGCTCGATCTTGGGCACGCCGGCCTACATGGCGCCCGAACAGGCCCGCGGCGACATTGCAGCCATCGACGAGCGCTGCGACGTTTTTGCCTTGGGGGCCATGCTGTTCCACATCTTGACCGGCCGTCCGCCGTACCAAGGGGCTTCGGTGACCGACGTGCTGGCCCAGGCCCGCGACGGTCAGGCGCCCGACATCGACCAGCTCGCACCGCAGGCCTCGCCGATCCTGCGCGACCTGGTGCGGAGCTCCATGCAGACGGACCCGACGGCGCGGCCCGCCAACGCTGGCGAGTTCGTCAAGCGTTTTCAAGGCTTCATGGCCGCCGCCATGGTGCAGCAGCCCGCGCGGGGTGTAGAGCGCTTTGTCTCGGCAGCCAGTTGGTTCGGCCTGATCATGTGCCTGCTGATGGCCCTTGTCGGCTGGAAGGCGACCCCGTCGCTTCGCGAAATGGGTGCGGGCGCCTACGTCACCCTGGTGTTCTTTGTGGTCGGTCTGCTCGTCGCACTCCTCGAGTGGCGCACCGCGGGGAAACATCACCTGTTGCCCATCGGCCTGGTGATGGTGGGGACCACGGCGATCACCTCCATTGCCGGCGCCGAGTGGGGTATGTTGAACGTTTACGCTGGCTTGTCACAGCCAGACTTGGTCGCCGATGCCGCCAAATACCGCGAGATGTTCGCCGTCGGCAGCCGCGAGGCCACCGGCAACATCCCGTTTGGCTTGGTGTTTGCACTGCTGCAGGGTGTGATCTTGGCCTTGGCCTGGCGGCGGGCCAAACTCAGTCAGGTGGCCAAGTAGGCTCTACGGCTTGCAAGACGACGTCTGCGCGCCGTTGCCTACCGTGCCCACAAAGGCCTTGTTCACGTAGCACGGCGTGATGCACCAATCGCCCTTGGGCTGCCACATCAGGTTTTGCTTGGCGGCGCATGACTGACCCGACTGGTAGCACGCCTCGAAGACCTTCTTGTTGCCGCCGCTGACCAGATTGGGCCACCACAGCTTGCCCACATACCACATATCCAACGGGTTCAACTTGATCTTGGTGAATTGCAGTACCTGGGTACCCTGCACGTAGATGGCGACCGTCGCGAACGACGGGCCAAAGCCGTGATCGTTCCAGTAGTGCACACCCACCGAATAGTATTGCGGATCGTCGACCGTGCCCTCTGGCTTGGCCAAGTTCAAGTTTTCCGGGCCGGCGCCGTCCGTGTCGTCCAGGTCCAGGCCCGGGTCGTCGTCGCTGCTGGACGAACTGCCCCACGGCGGTTTGTTGTTGAACCAGAACGTATCCCAGGGGTTGTTGAACCATGGGTCGGGCGTGGTGTCGCAGTCCAGGTCCTGCTCACTGGCCAGCGGGTGGGCAAAGTGCAGGTCCAGGTCCGCGCCCGCCGCCGGGCCCGTGTCGGTCTGGTCCGAGTCGGCCGGGGTATCCCAGAGCAATTCCACGTGGATCGCGTTGTTCGGCACCACCAGCACCTTGGTGCAGGTCGGCGTGCAGCTCTTGGTCCCCATGTTGTCCCACACGTCCAGGCAGAATTCGTACTCGCCCGCCGTGTTCGCCTGCAGGGTGGGCGTCGCCACCGTCGCGTTCGGGTTCAGCGGCTGCGCCGAGCCGATCGGCTGCTTCACCGTCCACTGGTACTTGGCGATCGAGCCGCCGCCGGGCGCGATCGACTTCAGGCCGCTCAGGTGCAAGAGCGTTTGCGGCACCACTTCTTCGCCCTCGACCACGTTGATCTTGGGGAGCGGGCAGGTGACCTTGATGCCCGTGCCCTTGACCACCAGCTGCGGTACCACGTAGGCATTGCTCTTGAATTCGATGACGGCCTTGTCCGGATCGGCGTTGTCGGGCGTGACTTCGGCCGGCGTGTAGGTGATGCGGACCTGGGCGTTGCCGCCCACCGGAATCTTCAGCGTGTTGGTCGGCGACACCGGCGCGTCCGCCGCGAGCTTGCCTGTCTTGGCCAAGTCGCTGACGTCGATCCCAAATTCGCTGCTATTGCCCAGCGCGGCGTTGAAGGCGATGCTCGTCAGCTCCAGCTGGATGGCGCCGCAGTTGCTGATCACCGCTTTCAGCTCGCCCGGCTCGTAACCCGGTACCGCGCCACCAAAATTGTATTCGCCTGGCGTGACCAGGATGCAGGGCATTTGGCTGTTGGCCTGGACCAGCAAATCGGCCGCGTTGGGGTCATTGCTGGTCGTCTTGATAGAAACCAGGCCCTTGCGCGGCTTGTCGTCGGTCGGCATGAAGGTCATCTCTAGCGTTGCCGAGCCCTGCGAGGGCACGGTCAGCACACTGGGCAGCGTCCAGATTTCGCCGCCTGCGTGAGCGCCCACGTCCAAGTCGGCCGGATTCACCAACTTGAAGGTGAAGGTCTTGTCCAAGGTGGTCAGGTCAAAACCGGTCACGCTCAGGTCGGCCTCGCCGGTGTTCAGCAGCTTGATGGTCCGGGGCTCGGTCTGGCCCGGTTGCACGGCCGGCATGGTGACGCCGTTGTTGGGGTCAGACTGGTTCGTGGACTGAAATTTCGCAGACGGCGAGCCCAGTTTCGTCTTGACGGTAAAGGAGTAGCTCGCCAAGTTGCTGGCGACACCGCGCAGTTGCAGCGTCACCTTGGCGCTGCGCTCCTTGTCGTCAAAGCGCTTGAAAAGAATCGTAAACTGTTCGGTCATCCCCTGACCGGCGCCGGGCGTCACGCCCGCGGGCACCAGCTTCTTCCACTGGCCGGTCTTGGCGGCGCATGCGGTGCCGTCGGCCGCAAGACAGCGAAACGACGGGTCTTCTGCGGTCTCGTCGCCGCCCGCTGCGGTGTACTCCAGCTTGATGTCGTCGATGACCAAGCCGGCGGCCGACACAGCGCTGGCGACGTTGCTCAGCCGGTACGTAAAGCCCAGCGTCTTGCCCTTGGGCACGGATCCCACCGCCAAGGTGTCGGTCTGGCCGTTGCCCACCTTCTTGCCCGAAGCGGTGTTGACGATTTCGGGTGTGGCCTTGCAGTCGATCTGCGCACTTCCGCTAAGGCAGGCATAGTCCGCGATGGACTGACCGCCCGAGTTCGTGCCGCCGCCGGTGTTGGTGGACGAGCAGCCAACGGCCGCAAGCGCAAGGAAAACCAAAGACAGGCCAGTGCGGGCACCGGCAGAAAGGGGGCGGGGCAACATGAAGGACTCCGTGCCGCGCCTGGATGCCAGCGCCAAGCGGCGAAAACACTTGAAGCTAGCGAGTGTGGCGCTCGGCGTCAATGCGAAACGCCCACTGCGCCGGGATCGCGCACTCGTCAGGGGTCAAAGCCGTTGTTTTTGGCCACCTTGCCGTAGGCCTGGCCCGGCGGCGCCAACGTGAAGGCCTTGGTCGCCGTGTCCAGGTCATACAGGCCCATGTGCACGTCCGACATACCGTGGTTCCACTCGTAATTGTCCATCAGAGTCCAGTAGAAGTAGCCCTCGACCTTGGCTCCCTCGGCGATGGCCTTGTGCAGGGCCAGCAGGTGCGGCTTCAGGAATTTCTCCCAGACCTCGCCCTTGGGGTCGCCGGCACCGTTCTCGGTAATGATGATCGGTAATCCGTAGCCGGCGGCGAATTTGACGACCTCGTAGAGGCCCTCTGGATACGTATCAAAGGGGTTGGTATTGGGCAGGAAGTCGAACAGCGGGTACTTGGGCGCCAGCGCCACTGGCTGCGGCGTGACCTTCAGCCGGGTGTAGTAGTTGATGCCGATGAAGTCCATACGGCCCTTCATGTCGTCGCGGGTCTCGGTCGCGTCGATCGCGCCGTCGACGTTGCGATCGACTTGGCCCTTGATGGTCGCGTCCAAGAACATCTGGTTGTAGACGTAGTGGCCGTGCTCGGCAGCTTTGACATGCTTGGGATCATTGGGGTCTTGCGGCTTGACCGCCGCCAGATTGCTCACGATGCCCACCTTGGCGGCCTTGCCGTCGTTGTCCGCGTCGACCTTGTCGTACTTGTGGACCGCATCGTACATCCGCGCGTGCCCTTCCATCAGAGCAAACGCGACGTCAAAGGCGGTGTCGATCTTCATCGTCAACCCAGGGGGATTGCTGCGATCTTTGGTGGGCAAGATGTAGCCGGGCACCACGATGGCAAACGGCTCGTTGATGGTGCCCCACAAGTCGACCTCGCCGCCGAATTCTTTGGCGCACCAGCCCGAGAACATGGCGATCGCGTTCAGCATGCGGTCCTTGTCGACCCAGCCGCGGTTCTTGCAGGTGGCCAGATCCTGGTGGCAGGCCTTGCCGTCGTGGATCCACAAGGGCAGCGATTGGTGGTTCAGGGTCACCAGCAACTGCATGTTGCGGTCGCGCGCGCCCTTGAAGATGGCGTGGTAGGCGGCCACCGCCTCCTTGTTGGCAAAAGCGTCCATCTCTTCTACGGTTTTGGCCTTCTCGACCGCGCCATCCGGGAACAGGCGGCTCCACTCCAGCGAGTAGCGAAACGCGTTCAGGTGCAGATCGTTCTTGCCGGCGTCCAGGTACTTGGGCCACAGCTCCCAAAAGCCGGGGCCCTTGCCGACTGGATCGCCTACGATGTGGGTGGCCGGATCCTTCTGCAGATCCGGGTCCATTACCCACTGGTACCAGTCCGAGTGGGGGTCGTCGCACTTGCTGGCGGGCAGGGTGGGGCAGCCCATGTCGACCTGGAAGCCGGCGGTGGCGGCGCCCCACAAGAATCCCTTGGGGAAAGCCACGCCTACGGTGGTCGTGCTGGCGTCGCCGGCCAAATCCCCGCTGGCGCTGTCGATCTTGGCGTCGCTGGTGGCGGCGGGGCTTGGGTCGCTGCCGCAGGCGGGGAGGACGACGGCCAGGACCGACGTGGACAGAACAAGGGATGCGATGCGCCAGTTGAGCCTGCTCATCGGGGCTTCCTCGCCGCGGCCAACAGGGCCCGGTACGTTTGAGCGTAGCGCGCCTTGAAGCCGGGCGCTATACTGCCCGCCGGTCGCGTTTCGCCGCGGAGACCTCCATGACTTCGTTCTGTTTCGCCCCATCTGCCCCCCGGCTGGTCGCGCCTTCGAGCGGGCAGATCCTGTTCATTGCGTTGGGTTTGGCGCTGACGGGGTTGGGCGGCTGTGCGAGCGATCCGCGCGCCCCGTGGAATCAGCCAGCCTACGGGTCGACCTATTGCGAAAAGTGCGACGAGGTCAAAGGCGCGTTGGGCGCTGCGGAGTACGGACCGGCGCAGTGGGTCGCGAGCCCCAATTACACGCCGATGAACCGCCAGATTGGCGACATCACCGTGGTGGTGATGCACACGGTGCAGGGCAGCTACAACGGCTGCATCAGCTGGTTCCAGAAGCCAGAGGCCCAGGTCTCGGCGCACTACGTGATCAGCAAGACGGGTGCCGTGACGCAAATGGTCAAGGAACACGACAAGGGCTGGCACGTCGGCTCGGCGAACCCGTACACGATCGGCATCGAGCACGAGGGCTATGTGGACGACCCGGCCTGGGTCACGCCGCAGATGATCGAGGCCAGCACCCAACTGACCTGCTACCTGCTCAAGAAGTGGCAACTGCCCGCCAGCAACGACTCGATCAAGGGCCATGTCCAGCTGCCCAACCAGACCCATACCGATCCCGGCAAGTACTGGCCGTATGCGGACTACCTGGCCAAGGTCCAGGCCTGCATGGGCGGCGGCACCGTGCCCACTTGCCCCGGCGGCTGCGACGACGGCAAGGCCTGCACCGACGACGCGTGCAACAACGGCGTGTGTGCCCACACCCCCAACACCGGCGCGGTCTGCTGGGACGGCGACGCTTGCACCGCCGGCGAAAAGTGCCAGAACGGCGCCTGCGTGGGCGGCAAGATCGTCAAGGATTGCAACGATAACAACGCTTGCACCGACGACGGCTGCACCGCCGGCAACTGCACCCACACCGGCAACAGCGCAGCCTGCGACGACGGCGACCCCTGCACCGCCGGCGACAAGTGCAGCGGCGGATCGTGCGTGGGCGGCAGCCCGGCGCCTTGCGACGACGGCAATCCGTGCACCGTGGGCGACCAGTGCGTGGCCGGCGTCTGCCAGGCGGGCCAGCCCAAGAACTGCGACGATGGCAATCCCTGCACCAAAGAGACCTGTGCCGGCGGTGTGTGCAGCTCGATCGCCACCAACGGACCCTGCGACGATGGCGACGCCTGCACGGTCGGCGACATGTGCACTACTGGGAAGTGCAACGGTTCAGCAAAGTTCTGCGACGACGGCAACCCGTGCACCCTGGACTCGTGCAAGGGCGGCTGCCAGAACACGCCGATCACGGGCACGTGCGACGACGGGGACCCTTGCAGCGTGGGCGACTACTGCGCGGGCGGCCTGTGCCTCTCGGGCTCGCTGATGGACTGCGACGACGGCATGGCTTGTACGACCGACAGCTGCGTCGATGGCGCGTGCCAGCACACCGGCGGCGTTCAGGCGGGCGGCAAGGTCTGCCAGGATGGCAACGTGGTGACCCTTGATCCGTGCGGCGGCGCGCCCGCGGTCGAGACATGCCCGCCGGATCGCCCCTGCCAGAACGGCAAATGCACCCCGGCAGGCAGCGACGTGAGCAGCGGCGGCGACGACGCAAGTGCCGGCGACGCCATCACGTCCGACGGCCGCAGCGACACCCGCGGCGCGGGCCAGGTGTCCAATGGCTCGCCCCCATCGGGCTGCAGCAGCAGCGGCAGCGGCTCGCCCTGGTCCTTGGCCGCGGGCCTGGTCGTGGTGACCGTCGCCTTCTGGCGCCGGCGCGCCCGCGCATAGGGATCAAGGCGGTGCCGCAGCTCGATCGCAATTTGGCGATAGGCTGGGCTTCGGCAGTGGCCCTCGCGGCGCTTTTCCTCGCATGGCTCTCTGGTCTGCCGGTGATGGCGCCGTGGGTGGCGCCGCCCCGGGAGCCTGCCACAGCGCGGGCGGTGTCGTTGCCGGTCGTCCTGCCTGCCAAGCGGGTCGTCCCGCCGGCCGAGCCGCCGCCCGTCGAGCCACTGCCAGCGCAACTCCAACCCGCGCAACCGCCCAAACCGCCCCAAGAAACACTTGTGCGTGTCAAACGGGCCCCGGCGCCGACGCGCTCTGCGGAACCCGAGGCAGCGGCAGCGCCCGCGGCGGACAAGTCGGGGAATGTGGAAGTGGAACGGGGAGCAAACCCCGATGCAGGCTCAGGATCAGGACCAGGATCAGGACCAGGATCAGGTTCGGGCTCCGGTCCCGGCTCGGGTTCGGATTCGGGCTCCGGGCCCGGCTCCGGTCCGGGCACCGGCGCTGGCGTAGTCTATGGGGCCGGGCAGGTCGACGAGCTACCGGTGCCCGTGGCGCAGCCGTGGCCGCAGTACCCCGACTGGGCGCGTCGCAGCGGGCAAACTGCTGTGCTGGTACTGCGTTACGTGGTGGGGGCCGACGGCCGCGTGCGCGACCTGCAGATCCGCACCGTGCGCGGCGACCCGCGTCTGAGCGAGCCGGTTCGGCAGACCGTGCCCCAGTGGCGGTTCAAGCCCGCGCTGCGAGCGGGGCGGCCGGTGGCGGTGCGGGTCGAGCAGGAGTGGCAGTTCGATCTGGAAGACGAGTAGCCGGCCGGTGATGCAACCCTGTGACGCGCGCGGTGGCTGCCGGTGGCCAAAGTCCCTTGCGCTGTAGTAGCATCCGCCCGCGCGACGCAGGTGCGCACCCGTGAGGTCAGCGTGGCTCGAGTGCTGTGCAAGGGCATCGAAAAGTCCTACGGCGACGTGCGGGTGGTGCGCAGCCTGGACTTGGAAGTCGCCGACGGTGAATTTCTGGTGCTGGTCGGCGCGTCTGGCTGCGGTAAATCGACTACATTGCGCATGGTTGCAGGCCTTGAAGCGATCACTGCCGGGCAACTGCTCATCGGCGACCGTGTGGTGAACGACGTGGCGCCGCGCGACCGCGACATCGCCATGGTGTTCCAGAGCTACGCGCTGTATCCCCACATGACCGTGCGCGACAACATGGCGTTTGGTTTGACTTTGCGCGGCGTGGCCAAGGCCGAGATCGAGCAGCGGGTGGGCGTGGCGGCGACCATGCTGGGCCTGAACGACTTGCTGGATCGCAAACCGGCAGCGCTTTCGGGCGGTCAGCGGCAGCGCGTGGCGATGGGCCGGGCGGTGGTGCGCCAGCCCAGCGTGTTCCTGTTCGACGAGCCGCTGAGCAACCTGGACGCCAAGCTGCGCGTGCAGATGCGCCTGGAGATCGCCAAGCTTCACAAGAAGTTGGGTACTACCATCCTGTATGTGACCCACGATCAGGTCGAGGCCATGACCCTGGCTGACCGCATCGCGGTGATGCACGAAGGCGTGCTGCAACAGTGCGATCCGCCTCAGGTCATCTATGCGCGGCCGGCGAATACCTATGTGGCGACCTTCATCGGCTCGCCGGCCATGAACCTGTTCGCGGTGCAGCGACAGGGCACGCGGCTGGTCGGCTCGGGCGTGGACCTGCAGCTGGAACTGGCCGAAATCGAGCAGCTATGCGGCGATGCGACTGAGCTGACGCTGGGCGTGCGCCCGCAGGACTGGAAGCTGGTGCCCGCTGGCGCACAACCGGATGCGATGCTCCAGGTCGACGTGCAAGAACCCTTGGGGTCCGAGACGTTCGTGTTCGGCGAGCTGCAGGGGGCCACCCGCGACCTGCTGGCTGGGCGCGATCCTGTGACGCAGCAACGCGCGGATTCCTCGGTGATTTTGCGACTGGATGGCGGCTTCGGCGGCGCCGCGGGGCCGGCGTTGGGTCTGCGCATCGATCGTCAGCGCCTGCACGCCTTCGATGTCAAGGGTGTGCGGCTGAACAAGAATTCGGTAGAACTCTAGCTTGGTTGATGGTGACAGGATGCGGAAGAACCTTACGATTCACTTGGTAACAGCAGCTGCTACATGCTTTTTGGCGCTAGGCGCTTCGGGCTGCAAGAAGGCCGAAGCCCCCGCGCCCGAGGCCAAGGCTGCTGCGCCCGCCGAACAGCCCAAAGGCAATCCCGAGGCTGACAAGGCCGCCGCCCCCGCCGCTGCCGCCTCGCCCACTGCCGCTGCCGACGACGATCCGGGCCCGGCCAAGACCGTGACTGTGTGGCACGCCTACCGCGATGCCGAGCGCGCCGCCCTGGACCGGCTGATCGAACACTGGAATGGCAAGCACAAGAATACGCAAATTCAGGCGCTGGCAGTGCCACCTGATGCCATCATCGACAAGTTCCAGGTTGCGGTCCCCAACGGAAATGGGCCGGACATCATGATTTTTGCCCACGACAAGATTGGCGTGTGGGCGCGCGACGGCCTGATCCAGCCGCTGGGCGAGTTCGCCACGCCGGACCGCCTGAAGCGGTTCATGCCGCAGACGGTCAAGCCGTTGGTGTTCGAGAAGAACCTGTACGGTCTGCCGCTGGCGTACAAGTCGCTGGTCTTGTTCTACAACAAGAAGATGGTGCCCACGCCGCCCACCAGCCTGACCCAGCTCATCGAAGTGGCCAAGGGCTTTACCAAGCCGGACGCAGAGAGCTTTGGCCTGGCCTACGAGGCGGCGAATCTGTACTTCCACGGGCCTTTCTTGCTGGGCGCGGGCGGCGCGGTGTTCGACGAGACCGGCGCGCTGAAGATCGACTCGCCCGAGGCCAAGAAGGCGATCGACACCGTGCGCGGGCTGTACAAGGACGCCAAGATCCTGCCGCAGGGCACTGTCTCGGGCTTTGTCATCACCAGTATGTTCAACGATGGCAAGGTGCCGTTTGTGCTGCAAGGCCCGTGGTTCATGGGCGAAATCGAGAAGGGCGTTGAATGGGGCGTCGCTGTGCTGCCCGAGCTGGAGCCGGGCAAGCCGCTGCGGCCGTTCCTGGGCTCGGAGGCGGCGCTGATCTCGGCCAAGACCCAGAACAAAGACGCAGCTTTGCGCGTGATGGACTACCTCACCAGCGACGAGGCGGCCCTGACCCGCATCGAGGTGGGCAAGCAGATGGTCGCCAACATCAAGACTTACGAGATGCCCAAGTGGGGCGACGACCCCGTGGTCAAGGTGTTCCGCGCCCAGGCCGAGACGGCGGTGCCGATGCCCAGCTCGGCCGAGATGTCGGCGGTGTGGACGCCCTACAACGCCGCGCTGCAGAAGGCGATCTACGGCGACAGCAAGTCCGAGGAGGCGCTGGCCGAGGCCCAGAAGCGCGCCACCGACGATATCAGCAAGATGAAAAAGTAGCCTAAAGGACTGATCATGCCGCCCAAAGTTCCGCTCGCGCCGCCGCCGACCTGGTCACGCATCTTGGCCGCCGGAGTGCTGTGCGCGCTGCTGGGGCTGGCGCTGGTCTATGGCCAAGGGGCCTTGCGCAGTCAACAGCAGACCACGGCGCGGCGGGTGGCGGCCCTGGCGGTGGCCGATGCCGTGGTTTCGGCGCTGGCAGAGACAGATAGCGGCAAGAGCGCAAAGCGTTTCGAGGCGATTGAGCGCGAACACCAGGACATCGAATACGCTTTTGGTGTTCGCGAAGGCGGCGTGGACGAATTCGGCATCTCGCGCGGCAGCGAAGTGGTGCACGCCAAGCCGCCCGCGGCCGATGCGGCGCGGCTGCTCGACCACAGCAAGCGCGTCTCGACCGACGGCCACAAGGCGCTGCAGACCAAGCAACCACTGGCAGTTCAACACCTTTTTGGCCAGATGCCAGACGGGCGCCTGCTGGTGGCGGTGCCGGTCAAGAACGACGCGGGTCAGGATGTGAGCGCAGTGGCTGGCGTCGTGTTGCGCGCGACGGCCGACGAGGCGACGCCGGCTTGGATTGCCGCGGTGTTGGCGCTGCTGGCGATGGGGCTGGCGCTGGGGGCGCGCAGGCTGCCGCTGCCGGCGCGAATCTCAGACGCCGTGAGTCTTTGCGTTGTGATCTTGGCCGGTTGGCTGCTGGCGCCGGCCTTGCCGAGTGCCGCGCCGGCCGGAGTGACCGTGCTGGGCGGTTCGCGGTTGGTGGCGCACGCGGCGGTCGAGGCCGCGGGGGGCAATGCCGGGCCGTGGCTGCTGGGGCTGCTGCTGTTGGCGGGCGGCATTCTGGGCTGGTTCCTGGACGATAGTGCTCGTGTGTTCGCGGCATTGCGCAAGGATCCAGTACCTTATTTCTACGTTGGGCCAGCGATCCTCGCGACTGGACTGCTGATTTTTGTGCCGTTTGCTGTAGGCGTCGGTCTGTCGTTCGTGGACGGCGAGGGCCATTTTGTCGGCGTGGACCACTACATCGAGGTGCTCACCTCGGTGGTGGACCCGAACAGCTCGACGCACTTCTTCCGCACCCTGGGCCTGACGACCCTGTGGACGGCCATCAACGTCGCGTTTCACGTGGGTTTTGGCCTGGGTCTGGCGCTTGTGCTGAACCGGCCGCACCTGAAATTCCGTGCCTTTTACCGGCTGCTGCTCATCGTGCCGCGCTCTTGCCCCAGCTACATCACTGCGCTGACGTGGAAGTGGCTGTTCAACACCCAGTTTGGCCCGATCAACGCGATGTTGGCGGCGCTGGGGCAAGAGCGGATCGACTGGCTGGGCAACAGCCCGCTGACCAATTTTGGTGCGAACCTGGCCACGAATGTGTGGTTGGGCTTCCCGTTCATGATGGTGATCTCGCTGGGCGCCCTGCAGTCCATCCCTAGCGAGCTCTACGAGGCCGCGGACATCGACGGCGCCAGCACCTGGCAGAAGTTCCGCCACGTTACGCTGCCACTGCTCAAGCCGGCCTTGTTCCCGGCCATCATCTTGGGCACGATCTGGACGTTCAACGCCTTCAACGTCATCTACCTGGTGTCGGGCGGCGGGCCGGACCACAAGACCGACATCCTGATTACCGAGGCGTACTACACGTTTACGGTGCTGCGGCGCACTGGCCTGGCGGCGGCCTACAGTGTGCTGATCTTTGCGATTTTGTTGCTGTATACCCTGATCACCAACCGCAAGACCCGCGCCACCGAGTCGGTCTCGTCTTAGGCAGCACCTCAAGGAAGTGAAGCAATGGCAGGAGCCGCAAAAGCACCCCTGGGTAAGGCGTCTGGGGGACATGGCTCGAGCAGCGTGGCGCCGACCGGATGGCGGGCGCTTCTGCCGCATTTCCTGTTGGTTCCGGTGACGATCATCACCTTGTACCCGGTGCTGTACGTGATAAAGCTGGCACTTTCTGGTACTTCTGGTGCGACTGCCTCGGCGTGGCCCTGGCCGGACAACCCCAGCTTGGACGCGT
>JBBISH010000006.1:0-109307 GCA_037441385.1 Myxococcales bacterium | reverse complement strand
TGCCGGCCACCATCCCAGCTGCTCGGACGGCGGCACACCAAGCCGGACCCTGGGATGACGGAAAATCGCCAGCCGTCACAAGGGCCACGCGGGCGTGGCGCCGCAACGCAGCCGCGGTCACGGGCCAGGTCGCTGCCGCCCCTTCGACCAAGGGCGCGCGGGACACAGGCCAGGCTCGCCAGGCAAGCGCGACGGGTGGGGTCATGGCCGCCCCGCGGCGATCGCTGATTTGGTTTGACAGCGGCGCACGTACGTCCTTAGACTGACCATCAGGGAGTTCGTCCTCCGGGGGTTTGTCATGTCTGTATCTCGCCGCGATTTTCTCGCATTGTTGGGCACTTCGGTTGCTGCTGCCGCCGCCGTCGCCGCCGTGGGTTCCAAGGGCCAGAGCGCCGCCGCTGCCGGGCAGAGCTCGCTGCCGGCCGGCAACTGGATCGTCGAGCAGATTGGCGCCGTAAACAAGGGCGCCGTGCCGATCACGTTGCGCCACGACCAGACGGGCGAGCGTCTGCTGGTCGAGGCCTGCCGCCGTTCTGGGCAAAGAAGCAGGTTGGGGGGCGCCATGGCCAATCCGGTGGTCGCTGGTCGCCGCTTCGATCTGTTCCTGGCCAACAATGGCCAGGGCTCGGCGCCCACCCAGGCCCACCACCACGTGGCCCTGCGCGCGCTGGCGGATCACCTGGACCGCAACGTCAAGCAGGTCCCCGAGACCGTGCTGACGATGGCCAAGCGCCAGCGCGTCCACGGCGGACTGCACACGACCAACGACGACTCTGCCGTCGGCTAGTTCGCAGTCGTCGTTCTGAACTTCAAAGCCGTCGCGAGCGCCCACCCCCCGGGGTGCTCGCGGCGGTTGTTGTTTTTGCACGCACCGCTTGGACGAACGCCGGATCACGGTCGCGACAGTCGTGCCGGTCACGCGGCGCCCAAGTGTCAGATCGACGATATTGTTAGCGAATTGCCACGTGACGCAGCAGGTCGGCGTCGTCGAGAGCCATCCCTGCACCCTTGACGACCGAGCTGACCGGGTCGTCGGCGATGAGGATCGGCAGGCCGGTCTCTTCGCGCAGCAACTGGTCGATGCCGGTGAGCAACGCGCCGCCGCCGGCCAGGACGACGCCTTTGTCGACGATGTCCGCGCTCAGCTCGGGGGGCGTCCGCTCCAGAGCGCCGCGCACGGCCCGCACGATCTCGCCCAGTGGATCGCTCAAGGCTTCGCGGATCTCGTCGGCGCCGACCATCACGGTGCGCGGCACGCCAGCAGCGACGTCGCGGCCCTTGACCTCCATGCTGGCCATGCCGGGCGCGCCCCAGGCGTTGCCAATGCGCATCTTGATCTGCTCGGCCGAACGCTCGCCGATCAGCAAGTTGTACTTGCGGCGCAGGTGGTCGACGATCGCCTGGTCCATGCGATCGCCGCCGACTTTGAGCGAGTGGCTGTGGACGATGCCGGCCAGCGAGATCACCGCGACTTCGGTGGTGCCGCCGCCGATGTCGACGATCATGTTGCCGGCAGGTTCGGCGATGGGCAGGCCGGCGCCGATCGCCGCAGCCATCGGCTCCTCGATCAGGAACACTTCGCGAGCGCTGGCGGATTCGGCCGACTCGCGGACGGCGCGTTTTTCCACGTCGGTGATGCCGCACGGCACACAGACGATCACGCGCGGCCGCACCAGGGTCCGCTTGCTGTTGGCGCGGTTGATGAAGTAGCGGAGCATCGCTTCGGTGATCTCGAAGTCGGCGATCACCCCGCCCTGCATGGGGCGGATGGCCTCGATGCCTTGTGGCGTGCGGCCGATCATCTCTTTGGCGTCTTTGCCCACGGCCAGGACCCGCCGCTGACCGCGCGCGTCGAGCTGCACCGCCACCACCGACGGCTCGCGACTGACGATGCCGCGGCCCTTGATGTAGATCAGGGTCGTGGCGGTGCCAAGATCAATGGCGATGTCGTTGGAGAACAGGGACTGAAACCAGCTCATCCGTGTGCCACGCCGCCGCGCCTGCAGGTGCGACGACGTGCCGCGAACCTAGCGCAAAATCGTCAAGGTAACAGGCATGCCGCCCGGCCGACAAGTGCGCGAGGCCGATCGACTGCTGCGGGCCGTCTCGCCCAAGCGCTAACTCGCCAATAGCGTGCGGTACACCCCGGCCAGCGCGGTCAGGGCCACGCGATCGCTGAACTGGCTGTAGACGCGGTCGCGAGCGGCTTGACCGGCGGCCTGCAGGCGCGGCCAGTCGGCGATCAGGGCGGCCACGCCGTCGGCGACCGTCTGCGGCGACACCTGGTCGAGCACCACCCCGCACTCGGGGGTGACGACGTCGCCCAAGAAGCCCTGGCGGGTGGTCACGAGCGGCAGGCCGGATTGCATCGCCTCGTTGACCACGTTGGCGTGGCCCTCGCCGACCCAGCGGGTAGGGAAGACGAGCATGTGGCTACGGCTGAACAGTTCGAGCACGCCGCTGTGGCTCAGGGTGCCGTGCAGGACCACGGTGCCGGCGGGCAGGCGATCGATCTGCCGTTGCAGCGGCTCGGTAAAGGCCTTGTCGCCGTTGCCGGCCAGGTTCAGGCGCACCGCGACGCCGCGCTGCAGCAGGATTCCGCAGGCGTCGACGGCCTCTTCGATGCCCTTGAGTTCGGCCAGGCGACCGGCATAGACCAGTTCGACCGGCTGACCTGGCGCGGGCTGGACCAGCGGCGCGGTGGGGCGCTGCTCGCGCTCGCGGTCCAGCACGAAGTTGGAGAAGTAGGTGGCGTCGCGGCCAAAATGCTCTTTGAGCCAGGGGATGTAGCGGCGGCCCTCGACGGTGATCGCGTCGGCGCCGCGGATCATCTCGCTCAGCATCCAGCGGCGCACCGGCGCCTTGGGGTCGTTGTAGATGTCGATGAACCAGCCGGCGCGAATGTCGAGCAGGAACTTGCGCTTGTGGGCCTTGGCCATCTTGAAGATGGCGTACTCGCGCGGCGTGCCGGTGGTGTACTGCGCGGTCAGGTGCAAGACTGGGGCCTTCTCGCGCAGCAGGACGCTGACGGCCCGTTTCATGTCTTCGGCCATGCGCTTGGCCGGTCCGCCGTTGCCGGGCACCGTCAGGGCGAGCTTGGCGATGCCGAATTCGTCGTCCAAAAAACTTCCGGCGATCAGGCTGTTGCAGCGGGCGTAGCCGCCGATGGCGCCGCCTTCGGGGAAGGGGCCGCAGAGGATGACTTGGGCGGGACGGCGCGGCACGGCGAACTCCAGAAGAGGTCAGTGAAAAACGCCGCGCGGCCGCGAGCAGTCCCAAGCTGCTGCGACCGCGCCTGCGTCGGTAAAGTTAGAAGCCGCGCGCGGCCTTTTGGGCCTTGTCGACCTCGGCCACCTTGGCCTGCTGGGCCAGCCAGAAGTCCTGGCTGCGCATCGCCTCCAGCTCGGCGACGGTCTTGCCCTGCTGCTCGACCCAAGTGTAGTACTTGAGCTGGTGCCAGCGGGCGCGGTTGATGACCGTACCCTCTTGCACGTAATCGGTTTTCTGGTTCAGCAAGATCGAGCGGATGCGCGCGTGCGCCTCCATCTCGGTGATCGGGCCATAGGTCTCGGCCATCTGCTTCATCACGCTGGGGTAGCGATCGAAGCCGTCGGTGCAGACGGTGACGATGGTCTGACCCTTGCCGAGGCCGAAGTGCTTGGCGGTCTTGATGGCGCCCAGGATGTTGCAGATGCCCGAGATGCCGACCTGGCTGCCAAAGAACTGCACATCGTCCTCGGCCAAGCCCAGGTGATCGCGGAGGTACTTCTGACCGGTGGCGTCAGTGAGCACCTGCAGGACCAGCTTGCACTCGATGTCGTCGATGCAGGCCAGGGCGTCCATGTTGGTCACGTTGTGGATCCAGGTGACGTGCTTGTCGCCGATGCCCTGGATGTCGTGGCCGCCGTAGCCGTTGCTGTACAGCGTGGGGCACTGCACCGGCTCCAGGCCCACGATCTTGCACTCGTGGTAGCGCTGCTTGCAGCGATCGCCCGCCGCGATGGTGCCCGCCGAGCCCATGGCCGAGACGAAGGCCGCGACCTTGCCGCCGACTTTGCCTTCGGCCGCCAGCTCTTCTACAGCGTCGCAGGCCGAGTTGCCGGTGACATGCCAGTGGAAGCGGTAGTTGGCCAGCTCTTCGAACTGGTTCAGGACGCGGATCTCGCCGCGCTTGGCGATCTCTTTGCAGGCGTCAAAGATCTCTTTGACATTGGACTCGCAGCCCGGCGTCTTGATGACGTGGGCGCCGTAGCTCTCGATGCGCTGGAAGCGCTCGGCGCTCATCTCTTCGGGCAGGATCACGGTGGACTCGTAGCCCATGCGCGGACCGACCCAGGCGCCGCCGATGCCGTAGTTGCCGGTAGACGGCCACACCAGCGTATGCACGCCCGGCGTGACGTCACCCTTGAGCTGGCGCTCCAGCGCGCCCGAGTAGGTGGCGCCGACCTTGTGCGAGCCGGTGGGGAAGCCGTGGCCGTGCAACACTACGATGTCGCAGTCCAGGCCGGTCAGCGCCTTGGGCACCACGTGGCAGCGCACCTTGCCGTCGGGGCGGCGCCAGGTGATGTCCCACAGCAGATCGGGGTTCAGCAAGTCGTTGTTCTTGCGCGCGTTCAGGGCGCTCTGGCGCTTGGCCGCCGGCATCGTGTCGGGGTGCAGCATCTCGTCAAAGGTGGGGCCATAGATGTACGGGCGGGCGGTCATCAGAACTCCTGGGTGCGGGCGTGGTGCCAGCCGGGGCGGGCAGGGGTCTATCGCGTAAGGGCGCATGAGTCAAGCGTTGCTGGCCAACGACCGACGAAGCCATGACGCGCCAGCACACGACAGCAGGTTGGCAGAAACTTGGGGGGCATTTTCTACTACTTGAAACTACAGAAATACATCATCGCGGACTTCGCTCGGGTCGCGTCGCCGCGCGTCGGCCGGACAGGGCGCGCGCTTGGCGACCCACCCAGCACGGCGGGGCAATTTCTACTACTTGAAACTATAGAAATACATCATCGCGGACTTCGCTCGGGTCGCGTCGCCGCGCGTCGGCCGAAGAGGACGCGCGCTTGGCGACCCACCCAGCACGGCGGGGCATTTTCTACTGCTTGAAACTACGGGACTACATCGGTGCGGCCGGCTGAACCACGCCGGTTGGCGCGGGCGCGGCGGCCGGCTTGGCCCCAGGCTGCACAGACAGGGCGATCCACGAGAACAGGGGCCGATTGTCGTGGCAGGGCGTGCCCTTGGCGGCGCGGGCGCAAGTGTCGCGCAGACCGTCGATGGCGCGCACGACTTCTTCCCACGGCGCGTCGGGCGTGGCGCGGATCGTCGCAATCTTCAGTTCGGGCGCGGTGGTGCGGGCCCGCTCGGCCCAAATGTTCAAGGCCTGGACCACATCGCCCAGCAGTTCGGGGGTGGTCGCTGGGTGCGGCTCGGGCCGCATCAAGAGCAGGTGCATGCCGGTCGTCGAGACCTCGACCACCATCGCAGTCAGGTCGCGCGGCACCCGATCGGGCGCGGCGTCCACGTCTGACACAACAGTGGTGGGCGCAAAGGCCAGCAGCGTCGGGGGGTGCGGCTGGGGCGGAAGGACGTAGCCCAGCGTACCCGTAAGGGTGGCCGCCACCAGGCGTGTCTCCGCGCCGGCCGCGGAAAGGGCCGACTGCGCCTGGAGCACGGCCTGGGCCGAAACGCGCCGGTCGGCAAACAGCAGGATCGGCTTGCCCTTCCAGTCCTGCTCGGCCACCGCCTTGACCAGCCACGCCGGCAGGCCATTGCTGTCCGCCTCCGCCGGGTCGAAGTCGAGGCGCTGGCGGCCAGTGGGAGCACGCAACCCCTCTTCCGTGCACAGCTCTTTCAGTTCCGCCTGGCAGCGCAGCTTGCCAAGAACGCGATCGGGGGTCGCCACCTCGCCGCGACCCAGCAGCAGCACGGGCTGGGTCCAGCGGTGCTCCACGGCCTTGGGCGCCGGCTTGACGCCGGCATCGGGCCCAGTCGCAGGTCCCGCCGTGGGCGTCACCTCTTGCCAAGGCAAGGCGAGCGCCTGCGTCTGGGTCGAGCGAGGCAGTTCCAGCTTGTACTTCAAGTCCAACCAGCTGACCGGATCGTCGCCAAAGGGCACGTCGTGGGCGAGCTGCGTCGCCCCGTGGGACAACCCTTGCGCCGCGCCCTGCGCCCCAGGTCCGCCCTGCCCGCCGCCCTGACCGGCCGCGCCGGCCTGCGGATTCCCAGAGTTCGCCTGGTTTTGCGCGCCACCGGGGCCGCGACAGCCGGCCACAGCCCATAGTGCAACCGCCGCAGACAAGCCCAAGAACACCTGCCGACGCAATGCTGCCATGGCCCCTCCCTGTCGCTGCCCGTCAGGCAGCAGATCGACTGTGCAAACTCGCCGCCCGCGAGGCCATGCGCTCGGCCCGGGCCAGAGCCTGGACCATGCTGGTCGGGTCCGCCGTCCCGCGGCCCGCAATGTCGTAGGCCGTGCCGTGATCGGGCGACAAGCGCGGCACCGGCAACCCACAAGTCAGGTTGACGGCGTCGTGGAAGTGCACGGTCTTCAGGGGCCCCAGCGCCTGATCGTGGTACATGCACAACACTGCGTCGAAGCGACCGTTCATCGCGCGGTAGAACACCGTGTCGGCCACATGCGGCCCCTCGGCGTGCACGCCAGCGTCGCGCAGCAGCTCGACCGCCGGCACGATGATCCGCTCTTCCTCGTCGCCCAGGCGCCCGCCCTCGCCCGCGTGTGGGTTCAGGGCGCAGATGGCCAGGCGCGGCGCGCTCAGCTCCATCCAGCGGGTCAGCGCGTCCACCGCCGCCAGCGCGCAGTCGACGATGCGCTGGGTCGACAGCGCGGCCGCAACGTCTTTGAGCCCGATGTGCGTGGTCACCGGCACGACCCGCAGACGCGGACCGGCCAGCATCATCGCAAATCGCCGGGCGCCCAAACGGCTCGCCAAGAATTCGGTCTGGCCGGGCGGCCGCGGCGTCAGGTGATCAAAGATGCTTTTGGGCACGGGCCCAGTCACCATCGCGTCGATCTCGCCCAGCACCGCCGCGTCGGCCATCGCCTCTAGGGCCGCATAGGCTTGGGCCTGGCTCGCCTCCGTCGTCTGACCGGGGCGCTGCGGGCCACTCTGCGCGGCGCACTCGACGGGCACGATCTGCAGCCCCGCACCCGGAATCAACGTCCCGGCCAGCAGTCCGTAGCGCTGACAAGTGGCGCGCAGCCAATCCTGGTGCTCGGCGGCGATGTAGATGCGCACCAGGCAGCGCCGGTGCAGGTCGGTCTGGAGCAGGGCTTGCACCGTGACTTCGGGGCCAATGCCGGCCAAATCGCCCAGCGTCAGGCCGATGCGCAGCGGCGTGGCGCCGGCCTGGATCATCGAAGTGCGCGAAACCCGCGTGGAAGGCAACATCACCATGCGCGTTCTCTGCGCCCGGGGGAAGGGCGCGCGGCGCCGGGAGCAGCGGCACGGCAGCGTGCTGGCCGACCCGGGAAGCCAATGCTAGCATGGGCAAGTTCTGCGGCCAACGGCCGATCGCGGACAGGGCTCGAACCAACCGATGATTCTATCGATTTCGAGCATCGCCCTGGAGCTGCACGCCAACCTGGCCGACGACTCGCTGTACTGCCGGCAGTTGCAGCGCGACCTGCCTCGGCGCGTCACCCGCCTGCTGCCTTGGGGGCGCTTTGGCCGGCCCGTGACCCTGCACTTGGTCGACCTCCCTGACGAACTGCGGCAGCACGCGCCCGTGCCTTCGCTGCTGGACTTGCGCGGCTTGGCGTGGAACGACGCGCTGTGGCTGCTGAAACCGGAGCGCTGGCCGGAACCGCCCGACCCTGCCGAGTGGACGACGCTAGTGCTGCACGAACTGGCCCACGTGCTCTGGTTCCAGCGGACCACGCCGACCGACCGACCGCCGGCCTATGCGCCCACCTGGTTTCGCGAGGGGTTGGCCGTAGTCGCGTCGCAAGGGATGCCCGCGCCCAATGGCCGGCGCGTGCTGGCCGACGACCAAGTGGAAAGCGCCGCCTACAGCAACGACGCGGGCATCGCGGATTTGGGCGGCGTGGTCTACGCCGTGGCGGCACAGCTGTTTGCCGCGTGGTGGCAAGAGCAAGGGGCCCGGCCGTATGCGAGTTTGTGCCGCGAACTGCGGGCCGGGCGCGGATTTTCGGCGGCCTTCGAGGTCGCTTGTGGCCAGGACGACCGCGCCTTTGTGGTGGCCGAAGCGGCGCGCTGGCGAGCCGAAGCACGCACGCAGTAGCCCAAACCCGCTTGGTCGCTACACTTCTAGGACTTCAGCTTCCTTCTCTTTCTCGATCTGATCGACCTTCTTGGTGCTCGCGTCGATCATGTCCTGCACCTTCTTCTTGCTGCGGGTCAGATCGTCTTCGGGGTAGTCTTCCAGGGCTTCCAAGAAGTCGATCGCGTCGCGACGGGCATTGCGGCAGCTAGTCTTGGCGACCTCGGCCATGTGCTTGACCACCTTGACCAATTCCTTGCGACGCTCGCCCGTCATCGGCGGGATCGGCACCAGCACCACGTCGCCGCGGTTCGACGGCGTGAGCCCCAAGTTCGCCGCCAGGATGGCCTTTTCGATGGGGCCGCACATGTTGCGCTCCCACGGCTTGATCTGCAGCAGGCGCGCGTCGACGACGCTGACGGTCGCCACTTGGTTCAGCGGCGACTCGCTGCCGTAGTAGTCCACGCGCACGCCGTCCATCAGCGAGGCATTGGCGCGGCCGGTGCGCAGCTTGCCGCACTCGTGGCGAAAGTGTTCGATGGCGGCGTCCAGGCCGTGCTGCAGATCCGCAAAAATCTCTTCTTCCATGGCAAACCTCCCGCAAAATCCATTGGCCGGGTCGTTGTCTAGCTCAGACCGTGCCTCGCCGGCCTAGGCCGTCACCAAGGTGCCTACCTTCTCGCCCTGCACCACCCGCAAGATGTTGCCCTGCTGGTTCAGGTCGAACACGATGATCGGCAGCTTGTTGTCCATGCAGAGCGACAGCGCGGTCGAGTCCATCACCTGCAGGCGCCGTTGCAGCGCTTCCATATGAGTGATGTGGTCAAAGCGCTTGGCGTCCGGCACCTTGCGCGGGTCCGCGTCGTAGATGCCGTCGACCTTGGTCGCCTTGCAGATGACTTCGGCGCCGATCTCGGCCGCCCGGAGCGCCGCCGCAGTGTCGGTCGAGAAGTACGGATTGCCCGTGCCGCAGGCAAAGATCACGATGCGGCCCTTCTCCAAATGGCGGATGGCGCGGCGGCGGATGTACGGCTCGGCGATCTGATCCATAGTGATGGCCGACTGCACCCGCGTCTGCACGCCCAGTTTTTCGAGTTTGTCTTGAACGGCCAAGCAGTTCATGGCCGTGGCCAGCATGCCCATGTAGTCGGCGCTGGCGCGGTCCATGCCCGCCGAGGCGCCGGCCACGCCGCGAAACACGTTGCCGCCGCCGATGACGATCGCCAGCTCGACGCCCAGCTTGGCCACCTCGACGCACTGGGCGCCGATGGTCTCGAGCGTAGCGGGATCGATGCCGTAGCCTTTGTCGCCGGCCAGGGCTTCGCCGCTGAGTTTGAGCAGAATGCGCTTGTACTTGAGCATGGAGAGTCCACCGGCGTCCATCGCGGAAGCGGCAGTGGTGTACACCGTTTGCTCTGTGCCGGCAAGGTGCTCAAAACGCCGCAAGCCCGACCCAGGCGACGCCGAAGCGACTTCCCGAGCCGGGCCTGCTGAACGCTTTGACTTGAACGTGCCGCGCTTACGCTTCGGCCATCTTGGCCACTTCGGCCGCGAAGTCGTCCGAGCGCTTCTCCAGGCCTTCGCCCAGCTCATAGCGCACGAAGCGCCGCACCACCAGGTTCTCGCCGCACTTGCCGATGCGCTCGGCCAGCCACTTGCCCACGGTCAGCTTGTCGTCCTTGACGAAGGTCTGATCGAGCAGGCAAACGTCGCCGTACCACGCGTTGAGCTTGCCCTCGGCGATCTTGGCGACCAGGTTCTCGGGCTTGCCCAGCTCGCGGACCTGCGCCTCGTAGATGCCGCGCTGGGTGGCCAGCTCGCCGGCCGGCACGTCTTCACGACGGACCCAGCGGGGCGACATGGCGGCGATCTGCAGGCACAGGTTCGAGACCAGCTCCTTGAAGTCGTCGGTGTTGGCGACGAAGTCGGACTCGGAGTTGACTTCGATCAGCACCGCGGTCTTGCCGTCGTGGTGCACGTAGGCGCCCACGCGGCCTTCGGCGGCGATGCGGCCCGACTTCTTGGCGGCGGTGGCCAGCGCCTTCTTCTGCAGGTACTCGATGGCCTTGTCGGTGTTGCCCTCGGTCTCTTCGAGCGCCTTCTTGCAGTCGCCCATCGGCGCGCCGGTGCGCTCGCGCAGGTCTTTGATCTGGGCTGCGGAAATTGCCATGGTCATCTCCTGAAACGGAATGGTGAGTAGGGTAGTTCTGGAGCAGAGTCGAAGGCTTACGCCTCCTCGTCGTCGCCTTCGTCGCTGTCGTCCACGACCGTCTCGACGTGGCGCGGCTTGCGGATCACTTCCACGTTGTCCGTCGCCGCCGAAGTGGTCGCGCCGCCTTCGAAATCACGGCCCATCTGGTCGCGCGACATCTGCGCGCCGGTGATGCAGGCATCGGCGGCGGCCTTGACGAACAGGCGGATCGAGCGCATCGCGTCGTCGTTGGCGGGGATGATGTAGTCGCAGACATCCGGGTCGGCGTTGGTGTCGCACAGGGCCACGACCGGGATGCCCTTGCGGCGCGCTTCGGCGATGGCGATGTGCTCCTCGCTGGGATCGACCACGAAGATCGCGCCCGGCATCGACGGCATGGCGCGCAGACCGCCGATGTTGCGCATCAGCTTGTCGCGCTGCTTGCCCAGGTTGCTCAGCTCCTTCTTGGGCAGGCGGCCGGCCATCTCGGGGCTCAGCATGTGCTCGATCTCCGCCAGCTTCTCGATCGAGGTCTTGAGCGTACGGAAGTTGGTCAGCGTGCCACCCAGCCAGCGGTGGGCGACGACGGGCATCTTGGCGCGGGCGGCCTCTTCGCGAACGATGTCGCGGGCCTGGCGCTTGGTCGCCACGAACAGCACCTGCTCACCGCGCGCGGTCAGACGCGACAGGAAGTTCTGCGCGTCCTTCAGCAGCTTGGCGGTGCGGCCCAGGTTGATGATGTAGATGCCGTTGCGGGCGCCGTAGATGTACGGCTTCATCTTGGGGTTCCAGCGGCGGGTCTGGTGACCGTAGTGGGCGCCGGCTTCGAGCATATCGCGAACAGTTACCGTTTCCATTCTAAACTCCGTATCCTAGCTCCGTTGAACCTCTGCCCCGCAGTGCACGGAAAGGCGAGCTTTCCGCACGGAACTCTGCGCCGGACGGGCAGCGCACTTCGCTGCGACGAACCGGTGCCGGGGCATGTGTTGCTTGGAAAAGCGCTTGCTTTTCTCTACTTACCCTAGTCCCAGCCCAAAACGAACGCCAAGTCCGCCCGGGCGGGGCGCGGCATTCTACGCCAAGGGGACCGGTCCAGCAAGGGCAAAGTGCAGGCAGATGGGCGTTTTACGGATCGAATTGCGCCACGGGCCTCACGGCTGCGGCGGCAGCCCATGCCGCGACAGCACTGCGGCCTGAGAGGCCGCAAGCGTGGCGATCTGATAGCAGAGCAACGCATGTTGCCAAATCACGCACTGGGGACTCCCCGAACCTCGATGCTCTTCGCCCGCACGGCAAGTCAGGTGGACGGTGTCGAGTTGGTTGGCCGCCGCGAAATCAAGCAGGTGCGTCCACGCGCTGCGCCGCTCGGGTGCGCCATCCGACCACTTGACCTCCAGGGCCCAACGCGGCCGCTGCGTCGCCGGGTCCAGGGCGAGCAGGTCTACTTCGCCGCGCTTCCACCGCGCGAAGGCCAAGTCGGCAAACATCGGGGCGTGCAGGTATTGCGTGACAAGTGCCGTTTCTGCCAGCGCTCCCATCGCCGCGCCGTCAATCGTCTCGGGGCCAAAAAGCGCAGCCCGCATGGACGGATTGGTCAGGTACACCTTGAAATCGCGCTCACGTTCAAATCGACGAGCATTCTGATCGACGCGCCGCAACCGTACGATCAAAAAGGCCGCCTCCAAGTACTCCAAGTACTTGTTCAGTGTCGGCTTGCTGATACCCGACCCTTTCGACAAAGCGTCCAAGCTGACAAGCTGACCCGTGTTGTAGGCGACCGTCGTAAACAGCCTATTTAACTCTGGAATGTTGGAGATCCCGTACAGCGACGGCAGGTCGCGAAGCAACACCTTGTCGACGATGTCGCTGCGAACGAAGCGGGCAAGGTCGTCACGAATCGCCGCGTTGGCCACGACCTCGGGATAGCCGCCAAAGTTCACGTAGTCTACGAACAGCGCGTTCAGCGCACCGATATCGCGGGCGCGCGGCACAGGAGCAGATCGGTCGATGACCTGATCAAGTTGTCCAACAAATTCAAGAAATTCAGCGAACGTAAGTGGAGGGAGTTCAAAGTCGCTGAACCGGCCGGCGCCGGACTCTTGGCTCTTTCGCCGCAGCGCCGCGCCGGCTGAACCGCTTGCCACAAAGCGAGTGTTCGGGTAGCGGTCGACCAAGTCTTTGAGGTGTCGCTCCCACTCGGACAGATATTGGATTTCGTCGAAGACAACGAGCCTTGGGCCCGTGGCGTCGTGTGGCCAGACACGCACGAAAAGACCCAGAAGATCGTCAAGGGACAGGCCGGTATAGGTTGGGGCATCGATCGACGCATACAAGATCGGTCGGCCTGGGTCGGCGAGCGCCGTTTCGCCGATGACTTGCCGCAGCAGCGTGGTCTTACCCACCCGGCGAGCGCCGAGCAAGATGATCGCTCGCTGTACGGGGAGGTCGAGCAGCCGCAGCAGGGCGACAAAGTAGGCCCGGCGCGGCCAGGCAAGCGGCGCAGAGCTGCGGGTGGGCGGGGCGCTCCACCACGGGTTGTCAGCCCGCAGGCGGGCCGCAATGTCGGCTTCGGCAATCTTCAGCATGACTTACCAAATAGAGAAAGCCCCGTTTCTCTATTTGTGATAATGCCGATTTCATGCTTTCCTGACAAGGGGATAGAGACGAGCCCGTGACACGACGGCGCGAGGCCTACCGCAATTGGTCGGCGAAGTCTCGGTAGCAGTCCTCGCAGATCCAATGTTCGTGCGCGGTGTCCGTCCACCCGGAATGCAGATCCTCTTGGGCCATGGAGAATTTCGCCCAGCAGTAGCCACAGTGATCGTGGTCCCTGCCTTCGCCCACCGGGGCCCACGGCCCCAGGCGGAACTCAAGTCCCCGCAGATACCTAGCTTGTCCCCGTTGCCGCCCATCGTCGAGCGCCATCGCGGCCTCACCCTACTGGCGGCAAATCGCGCAGCTGTGTCAGACCGCGACCAAGGTCCCGCCGCGGATCCAGCTCCTCCGCCAGCGCGCCATCGGCGGTACCCAGCACCCAACCCGCCGCCAGGGTCGCCACCGCCGGAGCGTGCATGATCCCCGCGCCGCCCAACGCAGTGCATAGGAACGCGCCCTCCAACCCTGGGCACGGCCCCACCAGCGGCCGGCCGTCGCGGCTGTGGGTCTGCTGACCACTCCAACCCGGGATCCAGCGGGCAGTTTTCAGCACTGGAAGCCGCGCCATCGCCCGCTCGCGGACCACCGCGTCCCAGGGCAAGTCGTCGTCGTTGCTCAGCTCGCGCGCCGACACCAGCAGACCGTTGGATTCGGGCCGGAAGTACAGCGGCGGCGTCTGCCCCAGCACCAGCGGCCCAGGATAGCCTGGAAGATCCGCGCCTTGGGCCATCAAGATGCGGCGCTTGTCCACCGCCAGGGGCAGCGTCACGCCGGCTTGCTGCAGCAGCTGGGGCGTAGCCGCACCCGTGCACAGCACCACCTGCCGCGCCGCGATCCAGCCGCGCGCCGTGTCCACGCCCACCACCGAGCCCTTGTGCAGCCTCAGCTTTTGGACGGGCGTGTCGAGCCGCAGCCGGCCGCCGCGCTCGAGCAGATCGCGCCGCGCCAGCCAAGCCACCCCGTGCGGGTCCAAGCGGCCGTCGTCGGGCCCGTACCAGGCGCCCAGCAGGTCGTCCGTGGCGATACCTGGAATCAGATCAGCCAGTTGCTTGGGCTCCAGCCACTGCAGCGCCTGCCCGTGCTGGCGGGCGATCGTGGCCTGAGCCTCGCAGAGCGCGCGGTCCGCCGCAGTGGCCACCAAGAACACGTAGCCGTCGCGCTGCAGGCCCAGGCGATGGCCGTCCGGTCCCAGCGCCCGCTTCTGATAGTACTGCAGCGACCGCGCCGTCAGCTCGGCCAGCAGCGGATCGGCAAATTGCGTGCGAAAGCCGCCCAGAGCGGCGGCCGTAGCGCCACGGCCGATCTCGCCCTCGGCCTCGACCAGCAGCACGCCCGCGCCCAGATCCGCCGCCAGCGCCGCGGCGGTGTGCAGGCCGGCCACGCCGGCGCCAATGACCAAGACCTCGGCCGAGTCAATCGCCTGCCGCTCGCTGCCCCGGGGCACGGCCACAGTGCTGCCCTCGGCGCGCACCCGCACCCGCGACACCATCTTGCGGCGCAGCTCCTCGGTGTAGAAGCGCTGGCACACTTCGTCGCCCAGCAGCGTCCCGCCGGGCGTGAACTGCAGGTGCGTCCCGGTGTCGGTCAGCGCGCCGGCGTCCATCAACTCGCTGGGAACGCTGCCAAAAACCTCGTCCACAGTCTTGCCGAAGTCGCGGGCAAACGCCGCCTTGTCCAGACCACCGCCCGGATCCAGGACCTTGAGGCCGAACATGGCCTGCTGCGCCATCTGTTCTTCGATCGACAGCAGCCGCCCATGCGCGAGCGGCCAGCCGCGCGGCCCGTCGCCGTTTTCCACCGCGGCGATCCACGTCGAAAACTCGGCGTGATCAAAAGCGATCACCCCACGGCGGCGCGAACAGGCCTCTAGCCCCACCCCGTCGACCGGCTGCATGTCGCGCCATTTGTCGCGGGCCTGGACCTGGGCGGTCTCCAACTCCCGCTTGCAGAAGTAGTCGACCAGCGACTGCCGGTAACCGCGCTCCTCCAGCACCCGCAGTGCCCCGACATGCATCAAAAGATTCAGGTCTTCGGCGGGCGAGGCGTGGCGCGAGATGACCGTGTCGGGCCGCTTGCGCAGGTGGTAGGTGGTCAGGCTGTCGATGCCAAAGTCGGCGGCGCGGGCCACGTCGGCCAGCCACCCCTCCAGGGTCTGGCCCGGCAAGGCGTAGATCAGGTCCAAGTTCAGGTGATCGAAGCCGATTTCCCTCGCCAGCTCCAGGCTGTGCAGGGCCCCGCGCTGGTCGTGGCGCCGGCCCAGCAGCCGCAGCATGGCGTCGTCAAAGCTCTGGATGCCCAGGCTCAGGCGGTTGACGCCGTGGTCCTTCAGCACCTGCAGCTTGTCGCGGGTGATGGTCTCGGGCGAGCCCTCGATGGTCAGCTCGATGCCGGGATCCAGGCGAACCGTGCCATGCAAGTGCTTGAAAAGTCTGTCAAGTTGCTTGGCGCTGAGGTAGGTGGGGGTGCCGCCGCCGATCATCAGCGAGCGGACCGGGCTGCGCTCGTCCAAGCCGGACCAGCGGGCCGTGATCTCCGTCTCCAGCGCCCGTAGGTACCGCTCAGTCTGCTCGTCGCTCGGGTTGACCTCGATGGCGTAGTGGCAAAAGGTGCAGCGGCCGGTGCAAGCGGCGATGTGGACATAGAGGCACAGCGGCCCCGGCGGCTCGGCCAGGCGATCGGCCACCAGGTCGCTGGCGGCGTGATCCTTGGCCACCTCGGGCGGCACGATGTGCACCAGCAGGTTGTACTGCCCCGGATCGCGCCGCAACCCCGCTCGGGCCATGCGATCGAGCCCCAACGCGCCCAAGTCGTGGCGGAGTTGGTCCAGGGTCGGCAAAGGAAGGCTCACGGCACCTCGTGCGGGCTCAAAACGGCGCGTCGGCGTGGCCAGTGGGCGCGCTCGCCGCATCATCGGCGGCCTGACCAGCGGCGGCAAGCCGCATGGCCCAGTGCACCAGCACGTCCTCGGGCAGATCGCACTGGTTGATGGGCGGCGGTTGCAGGACCGCGCCGGGCAGCTGCGGCTCCGAAAACTTGCGCAACAGGGCCGCCTCGTCGCCGATCTCGCCGCGCGCCAGCGTCTGACGGTACAGGTCCGTGCCAGGGAGCGGCAAAGGAAAGTGAACCGAAACGCGGACCTGCATCTCGCGCACGAACCGCTCGGTGGCCGCCAGGCTCTCTTCCGTCTCGCCGGGCAAACCTACGATCAGAAAGCCCGAGATGGCGATGCCGTGCTTGCGCGCCAGCTCGATGCAGCGGCGATTCTGCGCCACCTCGGTCTTCTTGTTGGCCAGCGACAGCACCAAGTCGTCGCCGCTCTCGAACCCCACGCGGATCTCCACGCAGCCACCCGCCGCCATCTTGGCCAGCACGGCGTCGGTCATCATGTCGGCGCGCAGCAGACAACTCCAGGGCAGGCCCGGAACCTTGCGACCCAGTGCTTCGGCGATCTTGCCGGGACGGAACAGGATGTCGTCGCGAAAGTACATTCCCCCAATGGAATACTTTTCGCGATACAGGGCGATCTCGTCGGCCACCCGCTCGGGATCGCGGGCCCGCACGCCTGGGTACAGGTCGGGCACCTGGCAAAAACTGCAGCGCCAGGCGCAGCCCAGTGTGGTGATGGTCGACAAGTAGCGATTGATCCTGCGCTTCTTGAAGAACGGCTGCATGCCGCCCTGCAGGTACAGCTCCACCGGCAACAGGTCCCAGTCGGGCAGGGGCAGCGTGTCCAGGTCGCCCCAGGCCGGCGTGGGTCCGGTGGGCTGCAAGCTGCCGTCGGCGTGGTGCAGGATCAGACCCGCAACCTCGCTCAGCGGTGTGCCTTTTTCGAGCGCCGCCACGAGCTGCGGCCCCGAGACAAACGACTCACCGATTGCCGCCACGTCCGCCTGACTGGCCCGAAGCAGCGTCTGCGGCGCGCCCGACACCAGAGGCCCGCCAATGAGCAGCGGTTTGCCGCCGGAATGGCGCTTCCACCACGGCCCGGTGCGTTCGGCAAAGCCAAACCCATCGGTAAAAATTGTAATTCCCAGTACATCGGGGTCGCACGCGGCAATGCGGGCGCGGGTCTCGTCCTCGCTCCACTCCAGCGCGTTGGCGTCCAGGAGGTGCACGTCGTGGCCGGCCAGCTTGAGCTGCGTCGCCAGCATCAAGATGCCGTAGGGCGGGTAGATCCCGTGCGTATACAGGCGCTTGTACATCCACGGCGGATTGACCAGGGCTACGCGCATCGCACACCGCCCAGCAAGAAGCCGGTGCCAAGAAGGCTAGTCGCTTTCGACCCTTGCAACAAGGCCGCAAGGGCAAGCCGGCCAAACCATTGCCCAGAAGTTGCGGGTGCTTTTGCCGGATGCGCCGCGTAGACTGCAACGGTGGGCCGCTGCCCGTGCCAGGCCACCATGCCGTACCCGATCCGCCCGCTCGCCGCCGTGGCCACATGGCTTGCGCTGGCCTGCAGCAGCCCCGCCACCACTCCGGCTACGAGCGGCGCCGTAGACGCCAGCGCGGACACGGACAGCGCAACCAACTCAAAATCAGATACTTCGTTGGACGCTGGCGACGCTGCCGTGGGCCCGCCCTGCGCCGCCACGCCCGTCAACAGCAGCGGCTTGGGCAAGCCCTGCAACAAGCCAGAAGACTGCTACGGCCAGGACGCCGTGACCTGTTTGAACAACCTGGGCAACGGCGCCCCGCACTTCTGCGCCCAGTACTGCTTTGGCATGCCGAACGAATGCGGCGACGGCGGCGTCTGCGTGCCGCGCGGCCCCAAGGAGCCCAAGGTTTGCATGCCGGTCCAGTGCGCCGCGACGTATTCCATCGACATTCCCGACGGCGCCACCTGCACGCAGCCCTGCAACTCGGGAAGCGTCAACAACTTTGGCGTGGGCAAGCCCTGCACGACCATGAGCGACTGCGCGGGCAACCTGGCCGCCAAGACTTGCCCCGTGGCGATCCGTCCCGACGCGCCAGCCTGGTGCTCGATGCTGTGCACCGACGACTCGGAATGCGGCGACAACGCCCTGTGCTGGCGACGCAAAACCGTGGAATATGGCGTGGAATTCGTGATCGGCTCATGCGCGCCCGCGATCTGCTGCAACAAACCGAAGTAGCTGCGCTAGCGACCCAAGCGGAGTTGATGAAAAGCCTTGAGCTCGCTGCGCAATTGCGCCAGCGTCTGCGCCCGCTCGTCGCGGTACAGCAGGTTGTAGCTCTCGAACGGGATCATGCGCCCGTCGGGCTGGACCATGTGTACACAGCTCTTTTTCAGCGCCCGCAGGTCCAGGTTGTGGGCGTCCATGAACTGCACGATCAGCACGCGGAACACGTCTTGGTAGCCCAGGTGGCTGGGCGCGGCGACTTGCGGCAGGCAACACAGCAAATCCGACAAACAATTCGCCTGACTCTCGGGCGAGTGCCCCGTCGACAACAGGCTGAAGACCTTGTCGCGCAACTGCGGGTCGCGCTCGAAAGCGATGGTGTTGCCGCCGCCCTCGACCAAGGTCTGGTAGTCCAGGTAGCGGGTCAGAGGCACCAGCTCGGGCCCCTGGCGAATCGCATAGGCCATCGCCAGCGTGTCGGGGTTGCACGGCACCGGCACGATGTCGCGCAAGGTCAGGGTCGGGAACTGCTCGGCGATCTTGCGGCGCAATTCGCTCACGGTCAGGCGGTGTTGCCGGCTGTCGAAGTGATCGCAGCGCCCCGCCTCTTGCACCGGTTGCAGCGTCACACCGCGCACGCAGGGTTGCTGGCGGGCGTAGTCGAGGACCGCGCCGATCTCGCCGTCGTTGACGCCTCGCTTGACGGTCATCACCAGGGTGGTGGAGATCCCAGCGGCGTTCAGGTTGTCCAGGGCCTTGCTGTGCACCGAGCGCAGGTCCGCGCCGCGCAGGTCCAGCAGGGGCTCGCGTTGCAGCGAGTCGAATTGCAGATAGATCTCGAAGCCCTTCTTGTACTCGGCCAGCCGCGTCACAAAGTCCTGGTCCTGGGCGATGCGCAGACCGTTGCTGTTGACCATCAAGTGGCGGATCGACCGCGCGCGCGCCGCGTCCAAAATCGCAAAGAAGTCGGGGTGCAAGGTCGGCTCGCCGCCCGAGATCTGCACCACGTCGGCCTCGCCCTCATTGCGCACCGCCGCGTCCAGCATGGCGATCACCGTCGTCAGCGGCCGGTGGGTGGTGCGCTCGGGCCCCGAGGCGGCGTAGCAGGTGGGGCAGCGCAGGTTGCAGTGGTCGGTGACCTCGAGCACGGTCAGGCACGAGTGCTGCATGTGGTCCGGGCACAGGCCGCAATCGTACGGGCAGCCGAACTCCATCTGCGTGCTGAACTTTTCCGGCATCTCGGGCCGTTTGACAAACACCTCGCGGCCCAGGCGGTACCACTCGGGGTCATCGGCCAGCAACACGCGCTCCATGCCGTGCACCGGGCACCACTTGTCCAGCAGTACGCGTTCGGCTTCGATGACCACCTTGGCCTCGATCTGCCGCAGGCAGGTGCTGCACACGGCGCCAGTGGTGTCGTAGAACTGGTACGGGCGATTCTTGCGGCTCATCGCAGGCTCTCTCGACCGCGGTGCGATCGTCTATAGACTTATTTATCGTTTTATCCTAACATGGCCGGACGCGGGGGAGTATAGGCGCTTGCCCCCGCAGTGGACAGAGAGACGACCATGCCGATACCTCTTGGACCGACATCGCAGCGCTGGCAAGGCCCGGTTTTCTTGGCCTCGGGCCACCGCAGCCTGTTCCTGGCCGCCGGGATTTTTGCGCCGCTGGCCCTGACCGCGTGGCTGCTGGCCTGGCGCGGTCACCTGCCGCTGTCGCCGTGGTGGCACGGCCATGAATTGATCTTTGGCTTTGCGGTGGCCGCAGTGGGCGGTTTCCTGCAGGCGGCGGTGCCCAAGTGGACGCAGGGCCCGCTGTTTCGCGGCACGCGCGCCGGGGTGCTGGCGGTGGCGTGGCTGTTGGGGCGGCTGGGCATGGCGCTGACCCCGGCCGGGATCCCGGCCTGGCCGCTGGACCTGCTGTTCCTGCCGATTCTGGCCGGCTGGGTGGGCCTGGACATCCTGCGCGCCAAGAACGCCCGCAACTACCAGGTGGTGGCGATGCTTTTGGCGCTGTGGGGCTTGAACCTGCTGTACCATTTGGCGCCCGCTGGGCCGTTGCAGGCCCAGGCCCTGCACGCCGCCGTGTACCTGATCGCCGCGCTGATTGCGCTGATCGGCGGGCGGATCGTGCCCAGCTTCACCCAAAACGCGCTGCGCCAGGCCGGCCATGCCGAGCACGCCTGCAGCACGCCAGCTTGGCTCGATCGCGCGGCGGTGCCGTTGGTCGCGCTGGTGGTGGTGTCCGAGCTGGCCGTGCCATTTTCGGCGACGAGCGGTGGGGGGGCGCTGGCGGCGGCGCTGGTGACGGGGCTGCGCATGCGTCATTGGCGGACCTGGCAGACGCGCCGGCTGCCGCTCGTGTGGATCCTGCACGCCGGCTATGCCTTCATTCCGCTGGGGTTTCTGCTCAAGGGGATCAGCGACCTGGGCGGGCCGATCGGCGCGTTTGCCGCCTTGCACGCCCTGACCGCCGGTGCCATCGGCGTGATGATCCTGGCGGTGGCATCGCGCGCGGCGCTGGGGCACTCGGGCCGACCGCTGGTGGCGGCGCCGCCGACCGTGGTGGCCTACTACTTGGTCATCGCGGGCGCGCTGTTGCGGGTTTTTGGCGGCGACCCCAACCTGGTGCTGCTTGCGGGCGTGCTGTGGGCGGCGGGCTACGCGGTGTTTGCGGTGGTGTACTGGCCGATCCTGACCCGGCCGCGCATCGACGGCCAAGAGGGTTGAGGCTGCACCCCAGGATCCAGCATCGAAATTCGCCCCGGCCGCCGATCCCCGCTGAAAAGCAGTCCACTGGACTGCTTTTCTGGCCTGCGGCCACCACGAGGACCCCTGGATGCAAATCAAGGCGCAAGGAGCGGAGCGACTGAGGCGACCTAAAGGTCGCCGCAGGGAGAAGGGCCCCAGCGGTCGCCCGAAGGGTGAACGGGTCGCCCCAGTGGGGCAACCCGTAGCTGGGACGACGCAGCAACGCCGAGTTGCGCCCAAAGCGGCGGATCGGGGGGCCCGTGTCCGCTTGCGGTGGGGGCGTGCTTGTGCCAAAGTCGCGCGCATGTTTCTCGCCCGCGTGATTGGAACCGTAGTCGCCACCAAGAAAGCCGAAGGGCTTGGCGGCATTCGCTTGCTCATGGTCCAGCCGGTTGGCGAGGATGACCAGCCGCGCGGCAAGCCGGTGTGTGCCGCCGACGTGACCCAGGCTGGGCCCGGCGATCTGGTGCATGTCACCGAATCCCGCGAGGCGGCGCTGGCGTTGCCCGATGCGTTCGTGCCCGTCGACGCGGCCATCATCGCCATCGTCGACCACGTCCACGTCGAGGCGTAGGCGATCCAGCAGGGAGCCCCAGATGATTCTTGCGCGCGTCATCGGCAACGTGGTCTCGACCATCAAGCACCCGGGGCTGAAAAGCTACGCGGTGTTCAGCGTGCAGCCGATCGACGAGCATGGCCAAGACGCCGGCGAGACCTTCCTCGCCGTCGACCACGCCCAGTCGGGACCCGGCGACACGGTGATCATCCTGCGCGAGGGCAACGGCATCCGCCAGATCCTGGCCGACCCCAAGAACCCGATTCGCTGCCTGATCGTGGGTGTCGTCGACGCCGTGACCCCGGCCGCCTAACCGACCCAGAAAAGGACCACCATGGCGGCCTCCGCACCCCAGCACACCGTCCACGGCAGCGAGACGAGCCTGGCCGAGCTGCGCCGGCAAGTCGTCGCGATTGCTCACCAACTGCACGAGCGCGGCTGGGTCGCCAACCACGACGGCAACGTGACGGTGCGCGTCGGCGGCGATCGGCTGCTTTGTACGCCCACCGCCCTGAGCAAGCGCGTCTTGCACGAGGCCGACCTGATCGTGGTCGATGGCCAGAACAAGGTCGTGCAGGGCGGGCGCAAGCCGTTTTCCGAGCTGGCCCTGCACCGCGCCGTGTACGCGACCCGCGCCGACGTGCGGGCGGTGGTGCACAGCCACGCGCCCAAGGCGACCGCGCTGGCCGTGGCCGGGATCGCCGTAGAGCCGCGTATGCTGGCCGAGGCGGTGGTGTCGCTGGGCGCGCAAGTGCCGCTGCTTCCTTACGCTTTTCCCAATGGCGCCGATCAGGTGGCACAGGTCAAGGCCGCGGCGGTCGACTTCGACGTGGTCACCCTGGGCAACCACGGCGTGCTGGCCTGGGGCGACGATGCGGAGCAGGCGTTCCTGCGGGCCGAGTTGGTGGAACACCTGGCCGGTATTCAGCTTTTGGCGCTGCAGCTCGGTCGCGTCAACACCGTGCCCGAGGCGGATCTCGAGCGGCTGCTCGCGGCGCGCGCCAAGGCGGGCCTGGGACCCATCGGCCGCGCCAAGCGGACCTGAACTACAGGAAAACACATGCAGAAACTGTCGATCGTGCTGACCCTGCTGCTGGGGCTGAGCGCATGTGGCGGCGTGGAGCGAGCGGCGCCCGCAGATCTGGCGGGTGCAGCGGCGGACCAGGCCCAGCGGTGCCTGCTGCTGACCAGCAACGACAGCGAAGCCAACTTGGACGGCCCCAAGGAAGGCGCCGGCTTCCAAGACCGCATCGCCCGCATCGCCGCAGAAAAGCTGCGTCTTTTGGCCCAGCGCCCCGGCGGCGTGCTGCTGGTAGAAGGCGGCGACATGTTGCAGGGCCGCTACATGGAGCGGAAAGACGGCAACCGCCCGCTGGCGATGCAGAACGCCTGGCAGGTCTATCAGGCTGCCGGCTACGACTACGCCGCCGTCGGCAACCACGAGTTCGACGCGGGGCCCAAGGCGCTGCGGATGGCGATGCAGGGCCTGACCAAGATGCGCCTGCTCTCGGCCAACCTGGACGCCAAAGGCACCTCGCTGGACCCCAGCGATCCCCAACATCCGCAAGGACTTTTTGGCCCGTCGGCGCTGGTGCGCTGCGGCGGCATCCAGCTGGGCCTGATCGGCCTGACCACGCCCACCACCCGCACCATCAGCCAGCTGGGCGACGTGCGCTTTGCCAAGGCCACCACCGCACAAGTCAGCAGATCGAAGCCCAAAAACTGCGTGCGCAAGGTGCTCAGTTGGTGGTGGTTCTGTCGCACCTGGGCCTGGACAACGACGTGGAACTGGCGGCCGACGTCACCGGCCTGGACGCCATCGTCGGCGGGCACTCGCACAGCGAGACCCCGCAGGTGCAGCAGCGCGGCCAGACCTGGATTACCCAAAGCGGCTCGCGGTTTTCGCACCTGGGCGCCTTGGAGCTGGCGATCGACGACGCCGGCCACTTCGACCCGGCCCACAGCAGCTGGAAACTGCAGCCCATCGAGCAACTGCAAGCCAAGGACCCGCAAGTGCAGGCGCAGGTCGACACGCTGCGGCAAACGCTGGTGCAAGAGGTGGTGATCGGGCAGCGCAAGCTCGCCTGGGACCTGCGCGACGCCCGCGGCGACTACAGCCGGCGCGCCAGCCGCGCCTTTGGTCTGTGGGCCAAGGCCAAAGTCCCCAGCGTGATCGGGGCGTTGCTCAACGTGGGCGGCTTCCGCAGCGACACCCTGTACCCGCCGGGCCCGGTCACCAACCTGGAGGTCAAGGCCATCCACCCCTTTGACAACCGGCTGGTGCTGGTGACGCTGACCGGCCAGCAACTACTGGATACCCTGGAGCATTCCTGCATCCCCGGCAGCGAAGGTCACGGTCAGGGCCTGGTGCTGTGGGGCGTGACCGGCACGTGCAATTTCAAGGCGGCCACGCCGCAGTACCGGGTGGTCGATGGCCGACCGGTCGAGATCCTCAAGCGCGGCGAGCGGTTGCAGGGTGCCAGCGTGAACGGTGCGCCAGTAGACCTCGGTGCGCGCTACACAGTCGCCACCATCGACTACCTGGCGCGCGGGGGCAGCGGCTTTTTGCCCCTGACCCAGGGCGAGCGCAAGTGCCTGGACGGCAGCACCTATGAGCCGCCGACGCCGTGCCGCGATGGCCTGATGGCCGACGTGATGATGCAGGCCGTGCAGGCGGGGATGCTCGACGCCGACTAGCCGTCGCTGCAGGGCCCCAAAAACACCGCGCCCGCCGTCGCGACACCGGCAAACCGGGCGCGAGGCGGGCGCTGTGTTGGAACCGGATGTTCGCTAGTTCTGGCCAGCGTACTCCATCGTGAACTTGCTCCAGGTGCCGGCAGCACTGCCCACGTGGTAGGCGTAGCCGGTGCAGCCAGCGTTGTACCAGATGCTTTGCACGGTATCACCCGCCTTGAGCGGCCAAGTGATGTCGATGTGCTGCATCTGCCAGATGCCATTGACCTGGTTGGAGTAGGTCGACCCGGTCCGCGCGCCGTTGATCAGCAACTGACCGCCGTCGCTGTTGGGGCAGTGGTTGGTGAGCCAGTTGCCGTACAGGCGGTAGTATCCCGGGATCTTCACCGTGATGATGCCGTTTGCAGTATCGGTGACCGTGAAGTAGTCGGTGTAGTTGGACGTGGCCACATAGGTGTCGGTCAGGCAGTACGGGTTGCTCCAGAGGCTGGCCGTGCCGTGGTGATTGCAGCCACCGGTAAACAAGACCTTCTTGGGCAGCGCAGCCACCCAGAAGGTGCCCGCGCACGTCTCCAGACCCTTGGAGGCCGTGTAGCGCAGCGCGCCCTGGTTGGTCGCACCGCAGGCGGCCGTGTCGTTACCCGGCACGATGCTGCCGCCCAGGGTGGTGTTGCCGTCGATGATGACGTTGCCCTTGATCTGCACCTTCTTGCTCGACAGGGTCTGAATGTTGATGGCCCAGTTGAAGGTGCCGTCGGTCGCCGGAGTGCCCGAGCCGCCGCCGGCCTTCAGGTCCTTGACCGTGATCGACCAGGCGCCCTTGATGTTCTTGCCGACCCAGTCGCCGGTCAGGTCGCCCGAGACGAGCGGCGTGTCGGTGTTGAAATTGGTGGTCAGGGTGGTGCCGGTCTTGCCCTTGTCGTACAGGACGTACGGCGTCGAGATGCCGGGGCCGTACAGCTCGACGCGCACGCCGCTCAGGTCCGAGTTGGTGATGGTCATGTTGACCCAGATCTTCTGAGCTACGCCGATGTCGGGGAAGGTCAGCGAGTCGGTGGTGCCGGCGCCCAAACCGTCGGGGATCTTGACGTTGGCGGTGCCGGCGGTCGAGTCGACAAACTGGTTGGCGATCAAACCGTTGCTGATCTCGTTGATGCCGTCGGGCGGCATGTCCGTCTCTTTCAGCGCGACGCAGTTGATGCTGCCGTCCGCGTTGAAACCCTTGAAGAACAGGCCCGTGCCACACAGCTTGCCCACCGCCGGGATGGCCGGAGCGTTCTTCAGGTCGGCGTAGTCGCCCGTGGTCGCTACCTTGGCCAGCACCGGGGTGTTGGTCAGGTCGGTGTAGCTGCCCGTGCCGGCGACCGTGGCGAGCGAGGCCGCCTTGACGTAGGCGCTCAGGTCGGTGCTCTTGGCGTAGGCGCCCAGATCCGTGGACTTGGCGTAGGCGCTCAGGTCGGCCGACTTGGCGTAGGCGCTCAGGTCCGTGGACTTGGCGTAGGCGCTCAGGTCGGTCGTCTTGGCGTAGGCCGACAGATCCGCAGTCTTGGCAAAGGGTTGTAGGACAGCGGCGTCCAACGCAGTAGCCTTGACGCAGCCCGAGCACTCGAGCGACTCAGCTACCGCCGCGCGCAACGCGAACAGCGAAGCGCCCAGGGGCTTACGCGGCAGCTCGGGGTCGGTACCAATCTGCACGCCCATGTACGCGGTCTGCAGGTTGATCGCCGCAGCGCTGAGCGGCGTCTTGCTGCCCAACAAGTAGGTGAACTGGCCGCCCTTGGCAACGACGCTGACGCCCGTTTCGGCCCAAACGGCCGTGCCGCCCGACTCGGCGGCGTAGATGGCGAAGTTGGCCGTGTAGGTGCCGTCGGCCGCGGGCCCACCGCCCGCCGAAAGCAACAGGCCTTCGACCGTGGCAGAGGTCGGCACGGCCGCCTGCGCGCCGACAGCCCACAGGGCTCCCAGCACGCCGGACATGGCCAGCAAAGTACGGAATCGATTGCGATACGTCATGATTGACCCTTCAGACTTGTTCGACATGCCGGCTGCGCGGCACCCCTTGGACAAAGTGAACCTGACCGCGGCAGGTTGAACGCAGGCCGCACCGAGGGACTGCCGCGGAGGCTGGGGAACATGCATCCCCAAAAGTCATCGACTGCGATGAATCTTCGACTTGACGAGACGGCCTGCGCCAAGCACAGGCAAGACAGGGCTCAGCGCGTAGGGTAGCGTCGCCCCGAGCGCCCGTCAAACCAAATGACGGCAAACTGGGTCAGAAGTGCACTGGAGCGGCCGAATTCCTCGCCGTGGCGCAGGCAGCCTACTTGGGCGCGGCCGGCAGCAGCACGGTGTCCACCACGTGGACGACACCGTTCATGGCGGGCACCGAGGCGAGGATGGTGGCGTTCTCGACCATCACTTTGTCGCCCTGGATGTGCACGGTGACCTTCTGGCCGTCCGACATGGGGATCACCTGGCCGTCCTTCAAGTCAGCGAGCTTCAGGATCGGCACGGTGGCGTGGTGCTTCAGAACCGCAGCCAGATCGGCTTTCTTTTCGGGCTTGAGCAGCTCTTCGACCGTGCCCTTGGGCAGTTTCTCGAAGGCGGCGTTGGTGGGGGCGAACACGGTGTAGGCGCCGCCGGGGCTGGACAGACTGACCACCAGGTCGGCGGCTTTGACGGCGGCCACCAGCGTGGTGTGGTCCTTGGAGCCCAGCGCGACGTCGACCACGGTCTTCTCGCTGTCGGCCTTGGGGGCGGCCGGAGCCGCCGGTTCGGCCGGCTTGGCTTCCACCTTGGCGGCGGGAGCCGCAGGGGCCGGTTCACCGGCAGGTGCAGGTGCAGGGGCAGGCGCAGGGGCGGGCGCTTCGGCCTGTTTGGCACAGGCGGACGCCAACAGGACCGCCGTGGCCAGGGCCAAGGGAGCAACAACACGGGTAAAAGGAGCAAATGAACGCATGGTGACCTCGCGATGCAACGGCAATGTCGCTGGTGCAAGAGCGTAGCCTGCGTGCCCAACGATCGCAAGATGAATATATCCGTTGATCGTCATGAAAATCCGATATTGTTGGTTTTTTCTGCAGACTCTTTTATCGCAAGACAGATCGCGAATCCAAGGGCCTCCGGACAACGCCAAGGTAGGGGCCAGGACGTGTGCCGGGGTTCGACGGTGGATGGGTTTGCCGGATCAGGCCGGGCGCACGGCCAAAACGTCGGCCTGGACCGTGGTGGTGCCCTGGAAGTGATTGCGCTGCAACTTGATCACGGCGTCGACGTGATCGCCCGACTTCGCGCCGGCCCAGGCGTCGACACCCGCAAACGCTGCCACCGAAGGCCGCGCCCAGGCGGGCTGCTTGCCGGGACTGTGCAGCTTAGCCCGCTGGTAACCGCGCGTCTTTCCCACTACTTGCGCGCCTTGAACCTCAACGCCGCGCAGCAGGAAGAGCGGCGCCGGATTGCCCTTGCCAAAGGGCTCCAACTGCTCGATCTGCTGCAGTGTCGTCAGGTTGGCTTGCTCAACGGCCAGTTCGGCGTCGATGCGAAAGACCTCGGCCCGCTCGCTGGGCGGCAACACGCGGGCCACGTGCTCGGCCAGCGCCTGCCGAAGGGGCTCGATCTGCTGGCTGGCCAGCGTGACCCCAGCGGCAAAGGCGTGCCCGCCAAAGCGTTGGAGTAGCTCGGGTTGGTCGCGGTCCAGCGCCTGCAGCGCCGCCACCAAGTCCAGGCCGGCGATCGAGCGACCCGAGCCGCGCGCCAGCCCGTCCTCGTCCACGGCCAAGGCGAACGCGGGCACCCCAAACTGCTCGCGCAGCCGCCCAGCCACGATGCCGACCACGCCGGGGTGCCAGCCCTGGCCGGCCACCACCACGCAATCGGCCGAAGTGGCGTGGCTGTGGGCCTGCGCCAGCGCCTGCTCCAAGGCCACCGCGGTCAGGTCCTGGCGATGGTTGTTGTGCAAATCCAGACGCATGGCCAGATCTTCGGCACGGGCGGCGTCACTCTCGGTCAGCAGTTCAAAGGCCGTGCGCGCGTCGGCGATGCGACCGGCGGCGTTGATCTTGGGCCCCAGGTGAAAGCCAACCCGCTGGGCATCGACCCCGTCGAGCGGCAGCTTCTTGGCCAGCGCCCGCAGACCCAATCGCCCGGTCTTGCCCAGACGGCGCAGACCGTGCCAGGCAAGCGTCCGATTGACCTGGCGAAGCTCGACCACATCGGCGATGGTGCCCAGGGCCGCCAATTCGACCAGATCGCCCATGTCCAGCGCCGCCGCGCCCGACCACTGCCGCCCCGCCAGCGTGCGCCGCAGCGCCTGCGCCAAGACCAGGGCCACGCCCACAGCCGACAAGTGCTTGTCGGGATACGTACAATCTTGGCGCTTGGGATTCAGCAGCGCGCTGGCGTTGGGCCAAGATGGCCCCAGCGTGTGGTGATCGACCACCACGAATTCGCAACCAGCTGCACGGGCTTGCGCGATCTCGGCCAGCGCCGTCGAGCCGCAGTCCACCGCGATGAACAGCTGCACCCCTTGCGCCACCAACTCGCCCAGACGCTCGCCGTGCAGTCCGTAGCCGTCGCGCATCCGGTCGGGCAAGAAGATCTGGACTGGATAGTCCAGTTTGCCAAACACATCGTGCAGCAAGGCCGCCGCGGTCACGCCATCGACGTCGTAGTCACCGTACACGCAGATCTTCTGCCGCTGCTGCATCGCCTGGGCGATCAACTCGGCGGCGCGCTGGGCGTCGGCCATCAGGTACGGGTCGGGCAAATCGCGCAGGGCCGGGGCCAGAAATGCCTGAGCCACCTGGGGTTCGACGATGTCGCGCTGGACCAGGAGCTGCGCCACCAACGGGTCGATGCCCGCGGTCGTCAAGCGCGCCACGGCCTGCGGATCCGCGGTCAGCACCTGCCACACGGGCGGCTGACGCAGAGGCGTGGGGCTCGCGGTCATGGGCAGGAAATAGCGGGCTTAGCCGACGGCCGCTTCTTCGGGAATGTGGCGCGTGTGGACCTTGCCGGCCGCCTTGCGGGCTTCGAAGCGCTCGTGCAGCCACATGAACACCGGGCTGGCGACGAAGATCGACGAGAACGTGCCGACGATGACGCCGATGACCATGGCGAAGGCGAAGTCGCGGATCAGACCGCCGCCAAAGAAGAAGATCGACAGCGAGGTCATCAGGGTGGTCAGCGAGGTCAGCACGGTACGGCTCATGGTGGTGTTGACCGCGCTGTTGATCAGCACGCCGATCTCCACGCCGGGGTGCTTTTCTTGATTCTCGCGAATTCGGTCGAACACCACGATCGTATCGGTCAGCGAGTAGCCGGCCACCGTCAGCACCGCCGCCACGACGGGCATCGAGAACTTGACCTGCGCCACCGAGAAGGCGCCGATGACCAGCACCACGTCGTGGACGGTGGCGATCAGCGCGCCGGGGGCGTAGCGGATGTCGAAGCGCAAGATGATGTAGAGCACGATACCCAGGATGGCGTACAGGATCGCCACTAGGCCCTGGCTCAGCATGTCGCCGGCGACCGACGACGACACCGAGGTCGACGAGACGACGCCGATGAAGGCCTTGCCGTACTTGCCCGAGATGCCGGTCTCGAGCTTGCCGCGGAATTCTTCCACGACCACCGTGTAGTGCTGATCGCTGCGGCTTTGCAGAGCCTGGGTCTTGGCGGCGCGCAGCTTCTGCTCTTCGGCGTTGACCTGATCCTGCTTCTTGCCTTCGCTCGCCATCATCTGCAGGTTGCGGAACAGCTCGACGTCCAGCTTGCTCTCTTCGTCCGAGCCGGTGGCCACCTTGGGGAAGCCGCTGTCGGCAAAGATCTTTTGCAGGTCGCCGTAGGTCTTCTCGACCGGCGCGGGCGCCTTGAGGCCAATGAACACGCGGTCTTCGCCTTCGGTCGCCCACTGGATCTCGGCGCCGGGGAACTGCGCGTTCAGCTTGGTGTCGATGTCCTTGCGGCTCACGTCGGTGACCAGCGAGGTCTTTTCGGTGATGACCGAGAAGTTCTTCTGCGCAGCGGCGCCAGCGCCCATCGAGAAGTCCTGGACTTCGACCTGGCCGACGTCTTGCTTCTTGGTAGCTTCCTGCAGCACCTTGGTCACCACGTCGTGCAGTTCGTGGCGATCGACCGGGGTCTTTTCGTCAAAGGCGACGATCAGCTTGGTGCCGCCCTTGAAGTCGATGCCCTTGTTGAAGCCGACCGTGGCCAACGCGATGATCGACGCGACGATGCCGACGCTGGTCAGCGCGTAGTACAGGCGCCGCCGACCGACGAAGTCGTAGTTGGCGTCGGGATTGAACAAGTTAAAGTGCTTGTGGTCGTTGCTCATTTCGTTCTCGCATTCCCTTCGGATGGGGCCGCTGGCGCAGGCCGGGCACGTCTCGAGTCGGTGGCCTTGGCAGACGCCGCTAGACCGAAAGCTGTTCGATGTTGCCCTTTTGAATCATCCAGTCGTAGACCAGGCGGGTGGCGACGATCGACGTGAACATCGACGTGCCGATGCCGATCAGCAGGGTCACCGCAAAGCCGTAGATCGGGCCCGAGCTGTAGACCATCAGCACGCCGCCCGCCATGCCGGCGGTGATGTGCGAGTCGAAGATGGTCCAGAACGCGCGGCCATAGCCCAGGTCCAGGGCATTGCGCACCCCGCGTCCGGCGCGCAACTCTTCACGAATGCGCTCGAAGATCAGGATGTTCGCGTCCACGGCCATGGCGGTGGTCAGGGTCAGGCCCGCCATGCCCGGCAGCGTGAGCGCCGCGTTGAACCACACCAGGCAGGCCAGCTGCAGGATCAGGTTCAGGAGCAGCGCCGCGTTGGCGATCATGCCGCCCTGGCGGTAGTAGATCACCATGAACGAGATCACCAGCACCACGCCGACCACCATCGAAATCAGGCCGCCCTTGACCGCGTCCGCACCCAGCGAGGGGCCGACTTCGATGTCGTGGACCTTGATGACCGGGGCCTTGTAGGCGCCGTTGTTCAGCACGGTGACCAGGGCCTTGGCCTCTTCCATCATCTGCTGCGCGCCCGTGCCGCGGCCCAAGGTGATTTGCACGCGGGCGCCCAGCTTCTCTTTGATCTGTGGGGCCGACGCGACGTCGTCGTCGAGCATGATCGCCATCTGGTTGCCCACGTTCTTCTCGGACACTTCGCCCAGGATCGAGGCGCCGCGGGCGTTGAATTCCAGATGCACCACCGGCTCTTGGCGGCCCTGCTGGGCGTAGCCGATGTTGGCGCGGGTCAGGTTGTCGCCGCTCAGCTCGGCGCGGTCTTCCACGGCGTGGGTGCGCCAGAAGCTGGAGCCGACCTTGCCATTCATCTCGCGGTTCTCGACCAGCTCGTAGCCGATCATCACGCCCTGCGGCAGGGGCAGGTCCTTGACGAAGCGCAGGATCTCGGACTTGTGGTCGGCCTTGAGGTAGGCGCCGCGACCGTCGGGCACCAGCGTCAGGGACTTGGCTTCTTCGGCGTGGCCCTTCTTCCACTCGTCGACTGCGGCCGCTTTGTCGTCAAAGACCTTGGCGTCGGGCTTGACCATACGGAACGTCAACTGGGCGGCCTGGCCAATGCGCTCGCGGATGCGAGCCATCTGCGGACCGGTCAGACCCGGCAGCTGCAGGTCGATGTCGGCGTCGCCCGACGAGCGCACATCGGGCTCGACCAGACCAAAGGCGTCGACGCGCTTGCGGATCACATCCAGCGTCTGCGAGACGATCTTGTCCTTCAGTTCCAAGATGTGCTTGTCGGGCATGGTCAGCGAGACGCTGTCGGCGCCTTCCGAGGCCAGGCGGAACTCGCGATCGACCGTGTTGACCATGTCGCTGTCGAGCAGCGCCTTGTCGCCGGGGCTCTTGAACTTGACGACGATCTTGTTGAAGCGCTCGCGCTTGAGTTCGAAGCGGTCCAGGATCGCCTTCTTCTCGGTCTCGCCCAGCGTGGCCCAGTCTTTCTTCTGGCTCTTGGCATAGCCGTCGCCCAGGCGGTCCTGCAACGTGTCGAGCAGGCGTCCGGTGTTGTCCGAGATCGCTTTCTTGTAGTCGACGGTGTAGCGCAACTCCAAGCCGCCCTTCAGGTCCAGGCCGTAGCTGAGCGTACGGTCAAAGATCGCGGTGTAGGCGGCAGGCAGGTACGACTTCTCGGTGCCGTCGGCGTCTTTGTAGCGCGCAAACGTCGGCAGAAGTTGCAGAATCGCGACGGCGAGGAGGCCAAAAACCCAGTAGGCCTTCCAGTTGCGCTTGTTCTCCATCAGGGACTCCAGGAAACGCCGATGCGGCGGGCCGTCGCGCGACGGCAGAAAGCGATACAGAGTAGGGCGTTAGTACACCAAATCGTAGATTCGCAACGAGATGCAACCCCTTGGTGTACTAAGCGGCGTTTGCCGCACGCGGGGGTCGCAGGGGGCGGCACGCCCCCTTTGGTTGCTGAAGAGGCTAGTACTACAAACCATTGGACTATCCCAACCCGATGTGGAATTCGGGTTTGTAGTACTAGCGCTGATTGGCCGAAGCCAGGGCGTTGGCCGCGTCGGCCGAATTGCCCGCAATGTGGCTCTTGTGCACGCGCAGCTCGGTGCGCGGCGCCACTTCGACGCGGACGATCTGATCTTCGATGGCGACGATGGTGCCGTAGATGCCGCCGGTGGTGATCACCGACGAGCCCACCTGCAGGGCATCCAAGAACGTCTTGTGCTGGCTGGCGCGCTTCTGCTGGGGCCGCAGCACGAGGAAGTAGAACACCGCGAAAATGCCCAGCATCATCGCCGACGTGACCCATCCAGAAGCGCCGCCCGGACCCGCGCTCGCCGATCCAGCGGCGGCCGGAGCCGCAGCGGCAGCCGAGGCGGAAGGCGCCGAACCGGCCGCAAGGGGATCTGCCTGTGCAAGCAACAGGTTGTGGGCTGCTACCAGCCGCATCACCCCTGAGCTCAAGGCCGTACCCAGCATGTGTACGAACATCATCTTCCCTTCGGCCTAGGTTCCGCTAAGCGGACTTGCGAGCGGGCGAAATCGGCAGCTAACCGTGCGCCATTGCAAGGCATTTGCTCGCAGGCCGACCCAGAGCCGGGATGCGAAGCCGCAAAGTTATAGCAGGGTTGCCCTACCCGGTCAATCGCACGCGCCTTTGCCGACCCGCCGCTTTGGGCGCAACTCGGCGTTGCTGCGTCGTCCCAGCTACGGGTTGCCCCACTGGGGCGACCCGTTCACCCTTCGGGCGACCGCTGGGGCCCTTCTCCCTGCGGCGACCTTTAGGTCGCCTCAGTCGCTCCGCTCCTTGCGCCTTGATTTGCATCCCAAATCGACGGCCGGAACCAATTCTGGTGGTGGATTTTGGCCGTTGCCACGCCGCCACCAGCAGCCTTCAGGACGGCAACCACAAGCCCTGGGCGGCCATCAAGCCGGCGCCCAGGCGGTGCAGCAGCAGCCACTCCACCGCCCCCAGCACCAAGAACGGGCCAAAGGGGATCGCCAGTTGGCGCAGCGAGGTCAGGCCGCGCTCCTCGGTCGCCTTGCCGCGCGACAACACCGCATACAGCAATGCAAAAGCCAGCCCCTGCAGCGCTGCGGCCAGCAGCACCACCGGCACGGAGGCCAGACCCAGCAAGGCGCCAATGCTGGCCAGCAGCTTGACGTCGCCGAACCCCAGGCCCTCGCGACCGGTCATGCGCGCGTACAGCCACATCAGCAACCACAACCCCAAGCCGGCGACGACTGCACCCAACACCGCCATGCGCAGGTCCACGCCGCGCAAGTCGCCGGTTGCAGCCGCCAGCGCGATCGCCACCAGCGGCAAGGGCAGGCTCAAAACATCGGGAATCAGGAAGGTATCGGCGTCGATGAGGGCGATCGCCACCCAGGTGAACACCACCGCCTGCTCGCCCAGCAGGGCCAGCGCCGGTCGCCACGGCAGCCCCGCCGGGTCCAAAAGCGCCGCCGGGTCCAGCAGAAGCGGCAGCCAGGGCATGGCCAGGGCGAGCGACAGCACCGCCACGGTGGCCTCGACGACCGGATAACGCGGCGAGATCGGCGCCTGACACGCGGCGCAGCGGCCACGCAGCCACAGCCACGATACCACTGGGATGTTGTGCCAAGCGGCGATCGGCGTGCCGCAGCTGCCACAGCGCGACCGCGGCCGGACCACCGACAGCCCGGCGGGCAGGCGATACACCACCACGTTCAGGAACGAGCCCCACAAACTGCCCCAGAGCAGGGCGAAAAGCGCAACGGTGAGCGGGAGCCAGGGCACGGGCTAGTCCACAGCGGCGCAAGGCCGCGAACCAAGCGTAGCGGGCGCCGAAGTTCTTGGCCACCGGCCGGTGGGCGCAGACCGCAGTGGCGGCGCGGGCGTCGAATTGGCATGCTGGACGAGCTGGCCAGCGCTGGCGTGGGGCAGGCGACGAAGACTCCAAGAAACATCGCGATCGCGGTGGGAGCGGTGGGGCTGGCCGGGATGGCCGCGCTGACCCTGGGGGCTCTGTGGAGCCAAGCCGCGCCGCTGGCGGCGGTGTTGCACGAGCCGCTGCCCGAAGGCGTGACCTCGGCCCCGCGCAGCGACCAGATCGAGCCGGGTCCCGCCGCGCCCGGCGCCACAAGCGACCTGCCCGACGCCATCTTGACCGCCCAAGGCCGCATCGAGAAGCCGAAAACCGATGATCCAGGCGTGCCGACCTACCAGCCGCGGCCGCCGCCGCGGGTCGGGATGGACCGCCGTACGGGCGCCGACCTGGACCTGCACTACCAGGTGGTGTTCGACCCCACGGTAGCTCCGTTCAAGCGCGAGCATTCCTTCGATCGGGTGCGCGACGACTTGACGCTGGACCGCTCGGGCCAAGGGTTGAAGCCGCTGCCGACGGGGCAGAAGCCGCGCGCAGATCACGAGCTGTTCTGGGGGCATGTGCGCCTGAAGCTGCTGGCCGGGCAGAGCGTGGCGTTGCCGTCGGTCGCGCCGACTTCGCGCATCCTGCAGTGGCAGGCGGTGCCGCCGCAGGCGCTGGAGTTTTCGCGAGACGATGCAGGCAATTACAGTGTATCGGGTCCAGCCGATGCCGAAGTCGACCTGCGCTTCTTGATGGACGCGCCGTCGACCTATTTTGCCGCGCCGCTGGGGCGCTGGCGTGGCGACGACGACCCGGAACAGCCAGTGCTGGGAGCGGCGTTGCAGGCGCGCGCCCAGAAGCTGTGGCCTGCGCTCGGCTTGGGATCGGGGCAAGAGCGGGACGGCCAATTGACGCGCCTGGTCGAGTACTTTCGCAGCTACCAGCCCGGGGAACCGCCGCCGAGCAGCGGCGACGATCTGGCCGATCTCGTGCTGGCCAAGAAGGGCGTATGTCGGCACCGCACGTTGGCTTTTGTGGTGCTGTGCCACTCGCTAGGCATCCCGGCCCACTACGTGATGAACGACGCCCACGCCTTTGCCGAGGTGTGGGCTCCCGAGGCCAGCGGCGCCGGGCATTGGCTGCGCGTGGACTTGGGCGGCGGTGCCGACTCGCTGGAATTGCACGCGGCGACCGGAAAGCACTTGCACCAACCGCAGTTTGGTGACCCGTTTCCCCGCCCAGAGGCGTATACCAGCCAGACTGGACAGGTCAAAGTCGATGGCGTGGCCGTGCCCCAGCCCTTGGCGGGCGCGCGCAAGCTCAAAGGCGCCGAGGGGCTGGCTGGCGGGACGTTGAGTACCGAACCTGGCGAAAGCAGCACGATGGCCGGCGCGAGCAACGGTAGCGGCCTGGGCCGCCCGCAAGATCAAGACGCGGCCCGGCGACTGTGGCTGCAGCAACGCGCACAGGAGCTGGCCGCGCCGCGAGTGCCGCCTGCGATGGCGCGCAGCCAAGCCAGCGACACCAATCGGCGAAGCGCCACGCGGATCGCGCTGCAACCCGTGGCGGCGATGGCGTGGCTGGGCGAACCGCTGCATTTGGCCGGTCAGTTGGTCAGCGAGGCGGGCGCGCAGCGGCTTGCCGTCGAGGTCTGGCTCATCGACCCAGGCCACCCGCAACAGGGGCGCCTGCTGGGTGTCTTGCCCACCGACACCGACGGCCGATTTGCCGGAGATCTAGGCATTCCGGGCGACGCCGACCCACAGACTTACGACGTGGTCGTGCGCTTTCCGGGCGATCCGCGGCGCGCTCCGTGCGACTCCGGACCTTGAGCCGGCTCTGCTGAATTGGTGTAGCCTACGCCCGCCGCTCGCTTGGCGGCCGGTACTTGCCATGTCCGATCCTGTCCGCACGCTGTCCGATCCCTTGACCTGGGTCGAGATCTCGCAATCGGCGTTCCAGCATAACATCAACGTCTTGCAGCACGCCAGCCGCGCGGGCGGGCGATCGCCTCTGTTGTGCGCCATGGTCAAGGGCAACGCCTACGGCCACGGGCTGCTGGCGGCGGCGCAAGCGCTGTTGACCGCCGGTGTCGACTGGCTGGGTGTAGGCGACCTAAGCGAAATCGAATACTTGCGTGCCAGCGGCATCACGGCGCCCCTCTACGCCGTGTGCTATTTGCCGCCCCACCACGCGGCGCGCGCCGTGGAGCTGGACGCCCGCTTTGTGGTGTACGACGAGGACGTGGTGGCGGCCGCGGCGGCGGCGGCACGGGCCTGTGGGCGACCGGCGCGGCTGCACGTCAAGGTAGAAACCGGCAACAACCGCCAAGGTTTGCGCCACGATGCTGCGGTCGCGATGGCCATGCGGATCGCGGCCGACCCACACCTGCAGCTGGAAGGCTTGGCCACTCACTTCGCCGACGTGGAAGATACGACCAACCATGCGTTTGCCCGCAGCCAGTTGCAGCGGTTCGAGGCCTGTGCCACGGCGGTGCGCGAGCGCCTGGGCCTGCCGCCCGCCGGCCAGCCGGGCGACCAACTGCTGACGCACGTGAGCAATTCGGCGGCGCTGATGCTGTGGCCCGAAGTGTGCGGCGCCATGGTGCGCTTTGGCATCGCGGCCTACGGGCTGTGGCCGTCCAAAGAGACCCTGCTCTCGGTCCAGCTGGCGGGCAGGCAGCCCGTGGAGCTGCGACCGGCGCTCACGTGGAAGACCCGCATCGCCCAGCTGCGCGATATGCCTGCAGGGGAATACATCGGCTACGGTCGCACGTTCCGCACCGTGCGGCCGACCAAGGTGGCGCTGTTGCCGATCGGCTATTACGACGGCTACGACCGCGGCCTGTCGAACCTGGCGCAAGTGCTGATCCACGGCCAGCGCGCCCACGTGATCGGCCGCGTGGCGATGAACATGGTCACCGTGGACGCGACCGATTGCGCAGGCGTGGCGGTAGGCGACGAAGTGGTGCTGCTGGGGGCCCAGGCCGGCCGCCACGGCGAACCGGGCGACGAGATCAGCGCCGAGCAGGTGGCCGGTTGGCTGGGCACCATCCACTACGAGGTGGTGACGCGTATCGGCGAACATGTGCAACGGCGCATCGTTGCGTAGTGTCGGCGGTCGCTACGCGGCGCAGTCCGGATCGGCGGCGTACAGTTGCGATTTTCGGGTGCCCTGCTAGGCTTGCGGCGCGGATCGGCTTGCCCCAACGCAATGGCGCATGGCGCGCAGGCGACCTGGGCGTCTGGGCTGAACCGCACGATCGATCTCGGCACGTAGGCCGATGAATTCACGGAGGACGCTTCTATGGCAGCTCTGACTCACGACCAGCTCGTCGCGGCCTTCGAGGCCCGGTTCGATTACCTGACCGCGCGGACCATGCTCGGCGAAGTGCTTGACAACGCCGGCCTTGCCAAGTCGAACGCCTACGACGCCGCGGCGCTGGCCAAGGTGACCGTGGCCATCGAAAAAGTGGTGTCGCGCCCCGCGCCGGTGCTGCAGCGCCTGAGCGCCGGTCCCGCCGCCACACCCGCGCCGGCTGCTGCGCCCGCCCCCGTCGCCGCCGCTCCAGCTGCCGAACCAGTCGCTGCCGAACCAGTCGCTGCCGAGGCGCCCGCCGCTGAGGCCGCCCCGGCCGCCGACGCGCCCGCCGCCGAAGCCGCTCCGGCCGCCGAGGAAGGCCACGCCGACAAGCAGCCCGACAAGAAGGGCAAGAAGAAAGAGGGCTAGCCCAAGACCGCTGGCGAATTTAGGCCCGACGGCCGCGCGGCTGTGCTACGCTTTGAGCTGCGCGCGGGGCCTGCCCGCTTGGCGATCGCTTCGTTCGGTCTGAATTCGTTCCCTCCGAACCCGTTCCACCTGAATTTGCGTGCGAGGTTTGCTTGGCCGCTCTTGCCGACGCCGGTGCTGTGCGCGCCGACGCTACTCCACAGCCCGCGGTGCCCCTGGCCGACCTGGTTCACGAAGAGCCGGCGGCGCGCGCCCCTAATCCGGCCAATACCGTGGCCCTGCCGCGCTCGCTGCGGCAAGCCGAGTCGGGGCCTGGGGATCTGGGCATCGACCAGCTTGGCCCGGCGCAGATTCGGGTCCCGCGGCGGATGGAGATCCCCGAGGATCCGCAGCTGCTAGAGCGGCGCATCTCGCACCTGTTCGTCAAGGCCATCAAAGACTTTGGCATGATCGAGGCCGGCGAGCGCGTCATGGTCTGCATGTCGGGCGGCAAGGACAGCTACGCCCTGCTGCACTTCATGCAGCGCACGCAGAAGCACTCGCCCGTCAAGTTCGACCTGATCGCCGTGCACCTGGACCAAGGGCAGCCGGGCTTTCCGTCCGACCAACTCGAGGCCTATATGGCCGCCGCCGGTTCGCCTTACGAAGTCGTTCGTTACAACACCTACGACATCGTGATGGACAAGCTGGAGCCCGGCAAGACCACCTGCTCGCTGTGCTCGCGGCTGCGGCGCGGCATCCTGTACGACACCGCCAAGCGGCTGGGCTGCAGCAAGATTGCCCTGGGTCACCACCGCGACGACGCCCTGTCGACGCTGCTGCTGAACCTGTTCTTTTGCGGGCAGTTGAAGTCGATGCCGCCGCTGCTGCGCGCGGACGACGGGGTCAACACGGTGATTCGGCCGCTGGCCTACGTGCCCGAAGCGATGCTCATCAAGTGGGCAGAGATCAAGCAGTATCCCGTGCTTCCCTGCAACCTGTGCAGCAAGCAGCCCGACCTGAAGCGCGCCCAGATGAACGACCTGCTGCGCGAGCTGGACAAGCGCTACCCCGGTGCGCTGCCGTCCGCCCTCAACGCCATCCAGAACGTGTCGCCGCGCTTCTTGTACGACCGCGATCTGTATGACTTTGCCTCGACGCCGCAGCCCGGTGGCGACGAGCGAGACGACGATGCCTTTGCCTGAACCCGGCGCCGCCGACCGCCAGGGCAGCCCGTGGCCGGGCAACCTGGACTTGGCTACTCTGCTGGATGTCTTGGAGAACCAAGGCGTGCTTCGGCGCGCCCAGGTGGTCGAGGTGCTGCCGGCCGGCGAACGGCGGCGGCGGATGCTCGATCGCCAGCGCCAGCTGGATCAGGGCGACGAGGGCGTGCCGGTCAGTGCCGCGGATGTGCTGGCCAGTTTTGGCCTGATCGGCGCCGACGATGGCACCCCGGTCAGCGAACTGCGGATCGCTCAGACGCTGGCCAAGGCCGCGGGCCTGCGCCTGCAGCGCATCGACGCCTTGCGCCTAGACGCCAAGCTGATCACGGCGAGCGTCTCGCGCGCCTATGCTCGCCGCAACTGCGCGCTGCCGCTGGGGATCGAAGGCGGCAAGCTGGTGGTGGCGGTGGACTCGCCGCTCAGCCGCGATGTGGCCGACACCTTGGCGGCCCGCACGGGCCAGCCGGTCGAACTGGTGCTGGGCCTGCGCAGCGAGATCGTGCCGGCCATCGACGACACCTTCCATTTCCGCGCCACCTTGCGCGGCGCTGCGGCGGACCTGGGCGAACCCCTGACCGACCTGGGCAATTTGGAGCAGCTAGTCAAGCTGGGCGCCGCCGGTCGCGAGGTCGAGGGCGACGATCGCCATGTGGTCCGCGCGGTGGACTTCTTGCTGCGCTACGCCCTGGATCAGGGCGCGTCGGACATTCACCTGGAGCCCAAGCGCGAGCAAGCCCTAGTGCGGCTGCGCATCGACGGCGTGCTGCACACGGTGCACCAGTTGCCCAAGCTGGTGTTCGCGGCGATCAGCTCGCGGATCAAGACCATGGCGCGCCTGGACATCGCCGACAAGCGCCGCCCGCAAGACGGCCGGGTCAAGCTGCAGCATCAGCGGCCGCAGGGCGGCGACCGCGAGGTGGAGCTGCGCGCGTCGACCATGCCCACGGCCTTTGGCGAAAAGATCGTGCTGCGCATCTTTGATCCCGAAGTGCTGCTGCAGGATCTGCCCGGCCTGGGCCTGTTTCCACGCGACCTGGAGCACGTGCAAAAGATGATCCACCGGCCGCACGGGCTGGTGCTGGTGTGCGGTCCGACCGGTTCCGGCAAAACCACCACGCTTTACTCGTGCTTGCGGGCCATCGCCTCGCCGCAGCTGAACATCGCCACCATCGAGGATCCGATCGAGATGGTGCTGGAGGCCTTCAACCAGACCGCCGTGCAACCCAAGGTGGGGCTGACCTTTGCCGGGGCGCTGCGCACGCTGCTGCGCCAGGATCCCGACGTGATCATGGTGGGCGAGATCCGCGACAGCGAGACCGCCCACAACGCCATCCAGGCCGCCATGACCGGTCACCTGGTGCTGAGCACAGTCCACACCAACGACGCGCCGTCGACGGTGGCGCGCCTGGTGGACCTGGGGGTGCAGCCGTACCTGCTGTCGGCGTCGCTGTTGGGGGTGGTGGCGCAGCGGTTGGTGCGGACCGTGTGCCTGCAGTGCCGCCAAGAGACAGTGCTTTCGCCCGAGCAGGCGCAAGCGCTGGGGCTAGAGCTGGGCGGCGACCAATTTGCGGTTTGGCAAGGCCACGGCTGCGCCGTTTGCCGCGAGACGGGCTTGAAAGGCCGCACCGGTGTGTACGAAGTGATGCCCATGAGCGACAAGCTGCGGCGCCTGATCGCCGAGTCGGCCGACGCGGGGCGCATTACGCGCCAGGCCGTGGAAGAGGGCATGGTCACCCTGCGCGAGGCGGCGCTGAAAAAGATGGCCCTGGGGCTGACGACCTTTGACGAAGTGCTGCGCGTGACGGCCGACATCGACGGCTGACCGCGCCCCAATGAAAAGAACGGCCAGGACGAGTGTCATGAGCAACACCCCCAAAGACAACCAAGGACAGGCCTTTGCCGATCGGCCCGTGGCTATCACCGCCGAGGCGGTGCTGCGCCGGCAGGCCCTGCAGCGCGAGCGCGAGGCCCAGCGCCTGGCCGCCCCTACCCAGCTGATGGACCCGGCGCCAGCGCTGGAGGTGGACACGCTGTGGCGCAGCCTGAGCCGCAACGGCGAATTGCGCCTGCTGGTGGTCCGCGCGACCCGCACGGTGGCCGAGGCCGCGCGGCGTTTGGAGTGCTCGGCCGACGTGACCAAGACCCTGGGCGAGCTGATGGTGGGCACGCTGCTGGTGCGCTCGACCCTGAACCCCGACGACCAGCTACAGGTGACCCTGGAGCACCAGGGGCCGATGGGCCGCGTGACCGTGGACGCCTGGCGCGAAGGCGGCATGCGCGCGTATGTGGCGCACCCGCAAGAGGTCAACGAAGCCTTTGGCTTCTTGATCGGCGCGGGCACGTTGCTGGTGTCGCGGTCGGCCGGCGTGGGCGCTCCCGGCGCACGGTCGTACAGCAGCACCACGGCCCTGGACGGCGACAACGTGGCCGACTACTTCATGAACTATCTGCTGGACTCCGAGCAGATCCTGTCGCTGCTGCAGACCGACGTGGCCGTGGCCGAGGATGGCACGGTCCAGCACGCCGTGGGCTACCTGGTCCAGCTGATGCCCGAAGGGACGCGCGGCGACATCCAGAAAATCCTAGAAAACTTGGCCCCGCTGCCGCCGCTGCACCAGGCGATGACGGCCGATGATCCCGATGGGCGCGGCTGGGCCAGCGCGCTGCTCAAGGGCTTTGTCTGGGACCAGTGCGCCCGCGAGGCCGTGGCGTTTCTGTGCCGCTGCAGCCGCCACCGCATGCTGTCGATGCTGTCGACCCTGCCCAAGCGCGACCTGCACGATTTGGCCGCAGGCAACGAGCCGTTGGAATTGCTGTGCGATTACTGCAAGGAGCGCTACGAAGTGCGGCCTTCGGAGCTGCGCGGCTTCTTGGCCGAGCCCAGCTGAGAGAACCCAGTTCACAGAACCCAGTCGACAAGGGTCCGGTTCGGATCCGGCATGAGCGTCGATGGCGCTTGAACGACGGCCGCGCTTTGGCGACACTGCCGCACCGGCCGGCGGCCGAGGTGGGGCAAGGCGTGGAGCCGCAACAAGGCAACGGGTACGGGAGCGACGCGGGCGGGGCAGAGGGCGGTGAGCACCCCCTGCTCTCGATGCTGAATACGGAGCAAAAGCAAGCGGTTTTGCACACTCAAGGACCTGTGCTGGTTTTGGCCGGCGCTGGTTCGGGCAAGACCCGTGTCATCACCCACCGTATCGCCTGGCTGATCAGCGAGCTGGGCGTGTTCCCTTGGCAAATCCTGGCGATGACCTTTACCAACAAGGCCGCGGGCGAGATGCGCGAGCGGGTAGCGCACGCGGTAGGCGATTCGGCAAGCCAGCTGTGGCTGGGCACGTTCCACTCGGTCGGCGTGCGGCTGCTGCGGCAACTGGCGGGCTATGTGGGCCTGCAACCTACCTTTTCCATCTACGATACCGACGATCAGCAGCGGGTGATCGTGCGCGTCATGAAGGAGCTGGGCATCTCGGAGGCGACCCACAAGCCCAAGATGTTCGCGAGCTACATCGATCGCGCCAAGAACCGCTGTATGGGACCGCAGGACCCGCGCCTGAAGGAGCTGGCCGCGTCGGCCTTTGACAAGAAGGCCCTAAGTATCTACCAAGCCTACGAAAAAGAGATGCGGCTGGCCAATGCCGTCGACTTTGGCGACCTGATCATGCTGCCGACCCAGGCCTTGGCGAGCGATCCCAACATCTGCCACAACCTGGCGCAACGCTTCCGCTATGTGCTGGTCGACGAGTTCCAGGACACCAACTTCGCTCAGTTCGAGCTGCTCAAGTACCTGACCTCGGTCCACGGAAACCTGTGCGTGGTGGGCGACGACGACCAGTCGATCTACAGCTGGCGCGGCGCCGAAGTGGGCAACATTCTTGGCTTCCCCAAGATGTTCGACGGCGCTGAGGTGATCAAGCTCGAGCGCAACTACCGGTCGACCGAGACGATCTTGCGGGCCTCGACCGCCGTGGTGTCGCGCAACACCACCCGCCACGGCAAGGTGCTGTGGACCGACCGCGGCCTGGGCGACCCCATCACCCTGCACGTCGCTGCCAGTGATCGCGACGAGGCCGATTGGGTGGCGCGGCAGATCGAGCGCCGGCAACACGAGACCCCGCTTGGCGAATTCGCGGTGTTCTATCGCACCAACGCCTGCTCGCGGGTGCTGGAAGACTCGCTGCGGCGCTTCCGCCTGCCCTACGTGCTCATCGGCGGCATGAAGTTCTACGAGCGCGCCGAGGTCAAAGACGCCTTGGCGTGGTGCCGCTTGCTGGTCAACCAGGACGATTCGGCGGCGTGGCTGCGCGCGGTGGTCAGCCCGCGGCGCGGCATCGGCGACACGACCATCGAGGCGGTGCAAAAGCACGCCAGTCAGATCGAGCGGAGCTTGCCGGCGGCGGCGTTGGACTTGCTCCGGTTGGGCGGCGCGGGCCGGGCGAGCGAAAAGCTGAAGACTTTTCACGAGCTGATCGGGCGCCTGCGCGAGGAGATCGAGCCGATGCGCGCCGACCAGGCCGGGGCGCGGATCCTGGAGGCGTCGGGCTTGAAGAAGGCGCTGCAAGAGGACAAGGATCCCGATGCCGCTGATCGCCTTGAGAATCTTCAGCAATTGCTGGCGGCGATGGGCGAGCATGCCGACTCGGCCGAAGATCCCGGGCTGCGGAGCTTCTTGGAGACCGTGGCGCTGGTCAGCGACGTGGACAAGCTGAGCGACGCGCAGGCGCGGGTGTCGCTGATGACGATGCACTCGGCCAAGGGTTTGGAATTCGATGTGGCGTTCGTGGTCGGCCTGGAAGAAGGGCTGCTGCCCCATGCCAACGTGCTGGGCGGCACGGCCGAGCGCGAGGCCGACCCGCGCGACCTGGAAGAGGAGCGGCGGCTGTTCTACGTGGCGATGACGCGCGCCCGCAAGAAGCTGCACCTGAGCCACGCGCGGCTGCGGCGGCGCTTTGACGGCCGGGAAATGCCCAGCGAGCCCAGCCGGTTTCTGCAGGCCGTCCCGCGCGAGTTGGTGCAGATCGACGACGCCGGCTACGGCATGCGCAGCGCCAGCTCGTGGGGCAGCTCGTGGGGACAGCCGACTCGGAGCGCCACCGCGGCCCCAGCCCGACCGACTTGGGGCGCGCCAAGCGGCCTGGGTCAGCGCGCCGCGCCCGCTGCAGGCGCCTGGTCCAACGGCAATCCGCTCGCGAGCCGAACCGTGGCCCACCACGACGACGACGTCCCGGCCATCCAACGGTCCGACGGCGAGAGTGGGTTCCAAGTCGGGGGCAAGGCCCTGCATGTCCGCTTTGGCACTGGCAAAATCCTGGACATCGCCGGCTACGGGGGCGAGGCCCAGCTGACCGTGCAGTTTCCTGGCGTCGGGATCAAGAAGATCGTCGCACGCTTTTTGAAGCCAGCCTGAGCTGGCGATTTTCTTTGTCGATTTGGGGACACTATGCGCACCGCCCATGGCACCACGTTGACTCTGCGGCACTTCGCCGCCGCCCGCGACCTGGCGGGCTCGGACAGCGAGCAGCTGGAGTGGCAAGACGGCACCACTGTCGCGCAACTACGCAAAATTCTGGCCAAACGCGGCGGCAAGTGGCAGCACCTGGCCCGCCACAGCCGCTTTGCCCGCGACGACGAATTCCTTTTCGAAGCCGAGGAGCTGTACAGCGGCGAGGAGATCTTGGTGCTGCCCCCGGCCGCAGGCGGCAGCCCGCGGGCGACCCTGCAACCCACGCCCATCGAGCCGGGCGCGACCGAGCGGGCCTTGACCCTGACCGGCGTGGGCGGCATCGCCACCTTTGTCGGCACCGTGCGCGACCACAACCTGGGCAGGGCCATCACCCAGCTGGAGTACACGGCCTACGAGCCGATGGCGCAAAAGGAAATGGAGCGCATCTGCGGCGAGGCGATCGAGCGCTTCGGCCTGTGCGATGTGCGCGTGATCCACCGGCTGGGCGTGCTGCAGATCGGCGAAGTAGCTGTGTCGATCGCCTGCGGCGCGGCCCACCGCAAAGAGGCCTTTGATGCCTGCCAATTCGTCATCGACGAACTGAAAGCGCGCGTGCCGATCTGGAAGAAAGAGACGAGCACGGACGGCAGCGAGTGGCTGAACTCGACGCCGTAGGCGCGCGTGGCGATCAGAACACCGCGGGGTGATTCCCCTTCTTGGGCTCTTCGGTCTTGGTGTCCGGCGGCGTGTCGCGGGTCTTGACGGGGGCGTGGGTGTGGCCCGCCTTGGGTCGAGTCGCTTCGGCCGCAGCGTCGGGCGCCGCGTCGTCCTCTGCGTCCTGACTGTCTTCGGTATCCGCTGTATCCACGGTATCTTGCGTGTCGGGTTGGGCGACATCGGGCGCGGGCGCCACCACGTCGGCAACGACGGGCACGGGCACCAGCACGGGCTGCGGCACCACCACCTTCTCGGGCTGGCGCTGCATGAGCACGACCACGCCAACGCCCAACGCCACGATGGCGACCAGAGCCAGGATCAGCATGGCTTTGTTGCTCTTTGGCGGGGCGGGCGCAGCGACCGGTGGTGGGGCAACCGCTGGCGCAGACGAACTGTTCGCTGCCGCTGGGGCACGGGCGGCCTCGGCGGCGGCCAAGCGCGCGGCGATCTCGCGCTGCACGGCCGGGCTCTTCATGTCAAAGGCCATGGTCGCGCGGTCATCTTCGCGATTGGCACTGCGGATCGCTTCGGCAAAAGCGAGCGGGGTGGGGTGGCGATCGCCCGGCCGCTTCTTCAAGGCGCGCTGGATCTCCACTTCCAGGCTGGGCGGCAGGTCGCAGTCGCGGCGCACCATGCGCACCGCCGGAACCGCGGCACTGGCATGGCGTTTTTGCACCTCCGCCAGGCTGGCGCCTGGGAACGGCACCCGCCCGGCAATCGCCTCGAAGAGCATGCAACCCAGCGCGTACACTTCGGTTGCTGGCGTGTACTGGCCGGCGGCCTGTTGGAGTTCAGGGGCCGAGTAGAGTGCCAACTGCAGAGGATCGGTCACGGCGCTGGGCTCGGCCAGGCTGGGCCGGCCCGTGCCATCGGCGCTGAGGAACTGCAGGTGCCAGGGCGTCAGCGCCCCATGGCGATCGGCACGGGCATCGCTGACCAGCTTGGCGATGAGTTCGAGCCGGGCCACCGCCTGATCGGTGGTCATTGGGCCGCGCGACAGGGCCGTGGCAAAGGTCGAGGCGGGTGCGATCGGTTCCGCGGCCGGCGTGGGCGCATTGGCGGGCAGAATTCCGCCCACGTGGAGCAAGGTTGGGCGGTGCAGGCCTTGGGCGTGCGACACTTCGCCAGACGCCGCCATAGCGGGCGCCTGCCCCGGAGGGGGACGTCGAGCCCGGTTGGCGGGCGGAGGCGGCGGATGGATGGCCGGCGGCGCCACTTGCAGATGCGCGCCGTCGAGTGGACAGAACTCCAGCTCGTCGCTGTGGTGGCTATGGCAGGTTGGGCAGGTCTTGGCCACTGCTCAAGTTCTCCCAGTTCAACATGCCCTACCGGCAGCCGGCATCGATGACGAGCAGCATGTTGGACTACGCGGCCGTGCAGCCGGCCGTGCGCGGGGGTCGCAGGGGGCGGCGCGCCCCCTTGGTATTTTCTCCCAAGGCCGCGCTTCGGTCGCTTGCGGCGGAGCCTTGTGGCTGCAGAGTATCTACCCGTGCCCCACCTAGCGCAACCCGTTCAGAAGCTGGGATTGGGCGAGCTGGGCGCTTCGGCGGGCGGTGGCGTGGCCGGTCGCGGCGGGCGCTGCCCCTCGGGGCGGCCGGGACGCGCGGCGGCATCGCCCTGCAAGGGGACGCACTTGATCAGGACGAAGTAGGCCGAGTCGTTCGACATCACGTCGCAATTCCAGTCCTTGATCTCGGTAAACCCGGCGACGCCGTCGTCGCGGAGCTTCTTGCTTTCGCTCTTGACCTTGCTCTCGAACGCCTGGGTGCGACCTCGCTCGGCCAAGGCATAGAAGGTCTTGCCCCGGTTCATCTCTTGCAGGTACGGCCCGAGCTGGGTGGCCTTGTTCAGTGGCCGGATCTCGTTGTTCGAGTAATAGGTCTCGCCGCGCCAAGTGATCAGCCAGCTGACGATGTCTTCCGTGCAGACGCGCTTGGGCTTGGCGTCGAAGAAGTCGGCCACGAACCCGAGACCGGCGCGCCGGACCAGCGGCGTAAACGCCTCTTGGACGAGCTGCGGATTGGGGTGCAAGTGGCAGTCTTCGTAGTACTTTTCGAACAGGTACTTCTGCGACCAGTGCGGCGCCAAGCTGGGCATGTAGTAGTTCAGCGCCCAAAACGCCGCCAGGGCCGCCGCCGCCGTGACCAGGCCAAGGCCCAGACGCCGCAGCCGACCGGCAAGCATGGCGACCATGCCAAGACCGGCCAGACCGCCCGCGATCTTCCAGAAGGTCTCGAAGCGGAACCATTGGATGGCCAAGATGTTGGCGACCATCGGCCCAACGTGGCGACCAAAGGGCTGTTCGGCCCAGCGCTGCAGCGGCGCACCGTCCGAGGCCCAGGTCACCGTCGCGCCCCAGTCAAACGGCATGTTCTCGGGCATGGGGCGGTCGTACTTGTAGGTGAACAGACTGCGCAAGTTCTGGAATTCGCTCATGACGCCAACGGTCAGCAGCGCCAGGAACCCCAGACCCAGCACCACCGACAGCCGCGCCTGCGGCCGGCGATCCTGCGCCAGGTTGGCCAAGAAGATCGCGGTGATGGCCGCGAGCGGCGGAACACCGGGCAGGATGTAGTGGTGGAACCGCGTGGAACTCAGGGTAAAGACGATGAACGACACCAGGAACCACAGCAGGGCGAACACTTGGAAGTCGCGCAGCGCGGCGCGGTCAAAGCGGGCCGCCGCCTCGGACAGCTCCAGGGCATCGGCGTTGGGCTGGCGGTCGTCGTCGTCGCGGCGCGCGTAGGCCAGCACGGCCACCACCGCCAAGGGCGCAAAGGCCGACCAGGGCCACAGGCCGTAACCCAGCCACTCGACAAAGTATTCAAAGGTTCCCGTGTCGATCTGATGCACGCCCGCGCCCACGCGGTTGAAGTGGTCGTGGATGAAGAAGCGCTGGTAGTAGGGCATGCCGTGCCGGCAGAACATCGCCACGTACCAGGGCAGCACGGTGACAAAGAACAGCGGCACGCCGCGCGCCAGCTCCAGCACCTTGAACAGGCGCCACTGCTTGGTCGCGATGACAAAGAACAGCAGGATGGCGCCGGGCAACATAAAGCCCAGCAAACCCTTGGCGTAGGTCGACTGCGCCAGCAGCATGTAGCCAGAAAGCAGCAGGTAGCGGCGGAACCAGCGATCGACAAAGGCTGGGTCGCTCCAACCCGCTTCGGTCTTGCGCTGGCGGAACACGGGCAGCAGCACCGACGCCAGGATCGCCACGGTGGCCGGGGCATAGAACAGCGCCACATGCCAGACGCCGTTTTGCTGAATCGTCGAGCCCAGGTCCTGCGTGTTGCCGTCGTACAGGTCGGTGGCGATGATGGCGAACTGCGGCAGCAGGTTCAGCAGCATGAACCCCACGAACCCCGCGGTGGCAAAGGCAAAACCGCGCGCAGTCAGCACCTGGCGGCGGCCGAGCATGGCGGTCAGCAGCAGCATGAGGCCGATGGTCAGCGTGGCGACGAACGGCATGTCCGTCTGGGCCTGGCGGGCCACCATGTAGAAGAAGGGCGACAGCGCCAGCACGGTCGTGGACCAGAAGGCCAGGCGACGACTGGCAATGCGCTCGACGCCCAGGTGGACGGATGCGGCCGCGCTGGCGCCCAGCAGGGCTTGCGGCAAGCGGAAGGCCCAGTCCGTCAGGCCGATCAGCTTGATGAAGGTGCACTCGGCCCAAAAAATGTAGATCGGCTTGCTGTAGAACCACTCGCCGCCGATGGGCTCGCTGCCGATCTTGCGCTGGTAGCCCCACCATGGGTTGACCCAGTCAAAGGTCTCGACCATGTTTCGGGTCACTTCGCCGTAGTGGGTTTCCCATGGATCCCACAGGCCAAAGCTGCCCGCGTTCAGCAGATACAGGGCAAAGACGGCAAAGATCGTGCCCCAGCGCCACAGGCGGTCGCGGCTCTTCTGGCCAGGGGAGTCCGGCGCAAAGGCGGGCACGCTCAGGGCGTCGGCCAAGATCGCCATGACATACCCGGACTTACTGGCCCCACCACTGGTCGCCACGCTCGGCAGCTCGCCCAGCGCCACAGGGGCGGGATCCCCGGCGGCCAGAGCAGCGGAGTCCAGGGGGGCGTCGGCCGATTCTGTAGCCAGATTGGCCACATCGGACTCAGCGTTGGGATCGGGAGGGAGCGAAGTGTCGGTCATGGCGCGGTACCCAAAAGCCGCGGCGTTCTACCATCCTGGGTCAAAAAGTCAAGCCGCGCCGCACGTTTTGCGCCTGCCCGCCAGCTTGCGGTCAGCGCCAGCCCAGCCCCAAGCGCAGCCGCCACGACCAGTCGGCGGTCGCCGCGCCCGCGCCGGGACCATAGAAATTGCCGCCCAATTCGCCGCCGGCCAGGGCCGACCAATGGCCAGAGACCTTCGCCTCGGTCGCCACCTGCAGCAGCACCGGCACCTCCAACGTGGCCTCGGGCAACACGTAGACGCGCAGCGGCGCGGCCAGCCCCACGGCCAGCAGCAGCGAAGGGGTGAGCCAGGTCGAGGCCGTCACGGCAGGCAGACCAAGATCCAAAGCGACAAGATTGGCCGCTTTGTCGGCCTTGGCTTTGACCAGGGGCGCCCAATGCTGCGCCGAGCCGTGGATGTTGAGGCCCGGCTCGGCCTGCAGCGCCACCTCCCAATCGCCCAGCCGCGCTAGCCGCAGCCGCGTAAGTCCGCTCATGGTCACGCCAAAGCCGCCCATGGTCGCGCCCGTCCCGCCCGACAAGCGCAGGCGAGCCCCCACGTCGGCGACGCTGGACAGACCAAAACGCGCGCCGCCCTCGACATCGGGAGCGCCGAGCGTGCCCCACACGCCCCATTGCCCCTGATCCAGCGGCGTTGCCCCCCATACGGACGGCTCAGCGGCTTGTGCTTCAAGCGCCAGCCCCGCGGCGACGGCCAGAACGACCGCAAAAGGACCAAGACGGCAAGAGGGGAACATCGGCATGAACTCAGTTCAGCGCGCACCGGCGCTGCGGTTAGAGGAAGGCCGATCACGGCGCCTGTCAACAAAATCGCCCGCGCAACCCGAATTGGCCGCCAATCCAAGCCCAACCGGGGCATCGCCTGGCGCTCATCACGCAGCCTGCTTGGCCTGCCGCCAACGTCGGTAAAACGTCGCGCGCGGCAGCCCACTGGCCCGCCACACCTGCTGCGCCGACAACCCCGCGGCGCGCAGTTGCTCGAAGTCGAGCTCGCCGGGGCTGGCCAACAGCGCCGAGGTCTGACCCGCCGCATCGCGCCCCGGGCCACCCAGCCGCGCCGGGCCGAGGACCGTGGCCAAGTCGCCCAGGTCGGGCACGCCAAAGCGCGCCACCAGCTGCAAGCGCTGCAGGACGTTGCGCAATTCCCTGAGATTGCCCGGAAATGCGTAGCCGGCCAGGGCGGCGAGCAGCGCCTCGCTCAACTCCGCGTCGGGCCACCAGAGGTGCGCCAGACCGGCCACGTCGTTGCGGCGATCGCGCAGCGCCGGCAGCGCCAGCTCGGCCACGTGGATGCGGTGCAGCAGGTCCAGGCGGAAACGTTGCATAGCAACCAGCGCCGGCAGGTCGCGGTGGGTGGCGCAAATCAGCCGGACGTCGACCTTGCGCGTCGCCCCGCCCAGGACCTGGATCTCGCCCGATTCCAGCGCGCGCAGCAGCGCCGCCTGGGCCGTGGCCGGCAACTCGCCCAATTCGTCCAGGAACAGTGTCCCGCCGTCGGCGCGCTCAAAGGCCCCTTTGCGCCGCTCTGTGCAGCCGGTGTAGGCGCCACGCTCGGCGCCGAACAGCTCGGCCAGCAGCAAATCCCCGTGCAAGGCTCCACAGTTGACGGCCACCAGCGGCCGATGGGCGCGCGCCGAAAGCTGGTGCAACGCCCGCGCGGCAACTTCCTTGCCGGTGCCCGTCTCGCCGCGCAGGAGGACCGGACACGTCGCGGGCGCCAGCAGCGCCAGTTGGGCCAGAACGGGCCACATGCTGGCCGACCACGAGCCCAGGTCGCCGACACCGCACCACCACCCGTTGGGGTCGCGGCGTTGCTGGACCACTACCAGGGGTACCCGGCCCAGGCGAACCACCGCGCCGGCTTGGACGGGCACGGCCCGGCAGCTGGCGTCGACATCGTCGACACGAGTGGTGCCCGGTCCGGCGTCGCGCACCAGCAGCTTGGCGCCGATGGCTTCAAAAACACAGTGTTGCGGGGCGACCTCCGCCACGTCGACCAAGCCGGGCACGCAAGCCGAGCCCACCACCAGCTTTTGAGCCACGGGCACGGCCCGCCAGCCTTGGGCCGTGGGCAGCAAGACGGCAAAACCCGAATGATTCGTTTGCATGTTCATGGCTTCCTTGAGCAAGGGCGGGCGGCGCCGCCCGCAGGGAGGGAGTCTGGAGTGCTTGCCTACGCCGCAAGCAAAGAGGGCCGGTGTTCGCTTCCCGGCCGGACCAAGGCCGGCCTAAGCTGCCCGCAATTCCGCACAAGTATTGTCGCAATCCAGGATTTCGCGCAGTAGTTCGCCGCGACCGCCGGCCGCGCCGGGCACTCCCGGCAGCGCCTCTAGCAGCAGCAACGCGGTATCGCCGCAACCCCACTGCGCCACGCCCAGCGCCACGCCGAACAGCCACAGGGCGAGCGGCTGTTCCCGCCCCGCAATCGCTTGCTGCCACAACCGCGGGTGCTGGCGGGCCACGACCAGCAGGTGCTCCAAGCGATCCAATTCGCGATGCAGTTGCGGCGGCGCGCAGTGCCAGTGGTGCGGGTCTGCGGCATGGTCCAAGTGCAACTCCACACTGGGGTCCAGGTCGGGGGCCAAGGTCGCGGTCGGGGTCGTCAAAAGCATGGTTGGGCTCCTGCGGGGCTTGGGGTGGTGGCGCGCGGTTCGTCCGCGTCATCTTGTTGATCGATGCGAGCGCGACTTTTGCCGCGGCTCCGGCGCAACTTTTTTCGTCTGCCGCAAAAATAGTTGGCCGGCAGGACCTAACTCTGCAATTTTGCAGCGCCCACATCAGAACGTCGGCGGCGATCTACACGGCGGCGAAAATGATCTATACTCTTGCCCGTTTTTTGCGGCGGGCTACCGCCCGCTACGGGCGTCGGAGGCAGGGGTGTCCAAGAAGAATCGCAAGCAAATTGAAGTGATCCGTGCCGACGCTGCGCCCGATACGGCCGCCCCGGCGCAAGCCAAGCCGCGCGCGGGCGCGGATCACGAGGCGAGCGACGACTCGCCCCTGGACGACCTGTTGCCCCTGGGAATCGGCCTGCTGGCGATGGTCATGGCGCGAGCCGTCGAGCCGGGCATCCGCGATTTATTCCAGCTTCCCAAGCAGTTGTACTTGGCTACCGGCGCCACCTTGCTGGTCGGTCTGGCCGGCGTGCTGGCGGCGATGGGGCGGCCACTGCGCTTCCGGATCACGCCGATGGTGTGGGCCGGCTTCGCGCTGATCGCGTCGATCTTGTTCTCGCTGGCGCTGGCGCCGTCGCACACCGGCGGCATCCTGTCGATTTTTGCGCGCTACGACGTGCACCGCTGGCTGGCCGCGGCGGCGGTGTTTTGGGTGACGGTGGTAGGCGTGCGGCGACCACGGCACTTGGCGTACCTGATCGGCGGCCTGCTCATCGGCGGCCTGATCGTGGCGCTGATCGGCATCGGCGAGCAGCACAGCATCGCCAGCCTGCTGCCCGAAAAACGTTGGACAATCATCAGCAAACCGGGCTCGACCTTTGGCAACCGCAACATGGCGGCCGAGGTCGTGGTCGCGGTGGTGCCGTTTGCCTACGTCGGCATGGCCGTTGGCCTGCGCGCCTTTGCCCACGGCAAGCGCCTGACCGGGCTGCTGCTGATGGTCTCGATGTCGATCACCCTGGATCTGCTTCTGTATTACCTGATGCTCACGGTGACGCGCTCGGCTTGGGCCGGGGCGATCGCCGGCATCGGGGTGGCCGCGGCGCTGTGGCTGACCGGCGTGCTGTGGGCCAAGCGCGACGCCAAGCAGACCACGAGTGGCGAATTGGGCGAGACGCCCCCGGCGCGCGCGCCGATCGGCCTGTTCGGGCGCTCGGCCAAGGCGGTGATGGTGCCGATCGCCCTGGTGGTGGCGCTGAACGGCGGGATCGCCGCGATCGCCGACGCCAAGAAGCCGGCCGCCGAGCGCGTGGAAGAAGGCGATCAAAAGCGCACCAAGTCGGTGCCCGAATTGCTCAAGTCGTTCTTTGACTTCGAGTCCAGCGCCTACCGCTGGCGCGGCTCGATGTTGGCCGCGTCGTGGAACGCGATGAAGCACGAGCCCCTGGGCGGCGGCGCCGGCAATTGGCGCGTGCTGTTCCCCACTTACCTGCTGCAGCGCGAAAAGAACGAGATGTTCACCATCGCCAAGCAGCCGATCCGCGCCCACAACGACTTCTTGATGTTTGGCTCGGAGTACGGCTTCCAGGGCTTGCTGGCGCTGCTGGCGCTGCTGGGTCTGGCGACCTGGACCACGCTGCGGGTGGTGCGCAAGGCCTCGAACAATCAAGACGATCCGGGCGGCGCGGCGACGCTCGCCTTTGCGGCGATCGGCTCGCTGATGGGCATCGTGGGGATCTGCGGCGACGCGATGGCCTCGTTCCCGCTGCAGCTGCCGATGCCCACGTTCTTGTTCTGTGTGCAGCTGGGCATCATCGCCGCGGCCGACGGCCTGCTGAGCCCCAAGGAGCCGGACGCGCAGCGCCGCTGGACCAGCGCCCAGTCGAGTGGGCTCATCGGCGCGGCCTTGTTCACCATGGTGTATCTGCAAGGGTTTGGCGGCTATGTGGGGCTGCACGAGCGCTGGATGATCGCCGAGCACGGCTTTACCGACGCCCGCAACCTGCAGAAGCAGCCCGGTCGCGCTGGCGAAGGGTTGATCGAGATCCGCAAGGCGATCGCCCTCAATCCCGACGACTTCCAGAACCACTTCATCGAGGCGCTGTGCCTCAATTCGCTGGGCCGCACCAAGGAGGCGATCGACAGCCTGCACCGCTCGCTGGCGCTGTATCCCAACCTGTTGAATGCCTGGGTGAATGTCGCGATGTTCTCGGCGCGCATCGGCGACACCAAGAACATGGACGAGGCAGTGGACCGGTCGCTGGAGCTCAAGCCCGACGAACTGATCGCCTTGAACGTGCGGCTGGGACACCTGATGGCCCACGACGGCGAGGCCAAGGTGCTGGAACTGGTGGCTAAGCAAGTGCCGGGGTACCAGGCCTACCGCGCCTCGGGCAATTGGCCCAGCGACGACGGCGGGCAGTTGGTCGGCGCCTACAAGACCTCGCTGAACCACGGCATCAAGTCGGCCAAGAAGCTGCAAAAGTGGAAGGAGTACACCGAGTGGCTGCAGATCTTGGACGCGCTGGGCATCCCCAACGACGGCCGCGGCGAAGAGGCCAAGCGCAAGGAACGCCGCGAGCGGGCTGCGGAAATTTCGGACGGCCTGCGCAAGTTGGGGCAGTTCGACAAGGCGTTGCCCTGGGCCCAGAGCGCCGCCGAGCTGGCGGGCACCGATCACGCCGACCTCAAGCGCGCCTACTCCGTGGTCCTGGCGGCCAATGGCAAGTTCGATCAAGCCATTCACGAGGGCTGGGAGGCCGTGCGCCTGGATCGCAAAGAGAAGGCCGAGCTCATCCGCGAGATCGAGGATCTGAAGACGATCAGCAAGGCCGATCCGGTCGGGCTGGCCAAGGTGATCGCCGCCGCCCAGACCTGGTACGCCGAACCAGCGGCAGCGCCTGCGGAACCTGCGCCCGCCCCACAAGAGTGATCGCGTGACGCACCCTCACGATCTGCCCGAGCCGTTGGTGCTGGCCGTGGCGCCGCACGAGTCGGGGATGCGCCTGGACGCCTGGCTGGTGGCCCGCATCGAGGGCATGAGCCGCGCCCGTGCCACCGATCACTTGACCGACGGCCACGTGACGTGGGTGCAAGGCCCCAAGAACGCCAAGCTGAAGCCCAGCCTGCTCGTCCACAAGACCATGGTGCTGCAGGTGGCGGTGCAGCCGCGTCCAGAGCTCTCGGCCGAGCCCGAGGCGCTGCCGCTGACGATCCTGTACGAAGACGAGGACTTGCTGGTGCTGGACAAGCCGGCCGGGCTGGTGGTGCACCCGGCGGCGGGCCACGAATCGGGCACCCTGGTCAACGCGCTGCTGCACCACGCGCCGCAGATGCAGGGGCTGGGCGGCGTGGAGGTGCGGCCGGGGCTGGTGCACCGCATCGACAAGGACACCTCGGGCCTGCTGGTGGTGTCCAAAAACGAACGTTCGATGCAAAAGCTGGCGGCGGACTTTGCCGCGCACCGGCTAGAGCGGCGCTACGTGGCGATCGCGCTGGGGAATCTGCCCCAGGCGCAGCTGACGCTGCGGACCCTGCACGGCCGCCATCCGGTCGATCGCAAGAAGTTTTCGGGCCGGGTCAAAGAAGGCAAGGCGGCGGTCAGCCACTTTACGGTGCTGGCGCGCTCGCCGCTGACCACCCTGGTGGTGTGCACGCTAGAGACCGGCCGTACGCACCAGATCCGGATGCATCTGGCCGAGATGGGCCACCCGATCGCTGGCGACGCCCTGTACGGCGGCCAGCGCAGCCATGCCCGCACCGAGCGAACGGCGCGCGACCTGCCCTGGCTGGCCAAGATCCAGCGGCAGGCCCTGCACGCCTATGCGCTGGGTTTTCGCCACCCGCGCACCGGGGCGATGCTGCGCTTTGTGCTGGACTGGCCTGCGGATCTGGCCGAAGTCGCCAAGGGCCTGTATGGCGACGACGCCAAGCTGCCTGGGCTGGATCAGCCGGTGTGGCAGGGCGGGCCAACCTCGGCAAAATCCTAAGGTTCTTCGGCGGCTTCGCCCGATGCCGGCGGATCCAGCACATCGAAAAAGATCTCGACCCCTTGCTGGCGGTGCAGCTCGAACACGTAGCGCTGCGCCTCGCGCTCGCGAATCGGCGTCAGGATGTTGGCGCTGATCTCGGCGCGCACGTCGGGGTCGTTCCAGGGTTTGTGCACAGCCGGATCGATCCGCTCTAGATAGGGAATGTGCCAGCCAAAAGCGGAACGGATCGGCTCGTGGAGCTGGCCGGGCTGCATCTGCACCACCGCCTCGGCAAACTCTTGAATCATCACGTCGTAGCCCTTCTGCTCGCGGTACGGCTTGGACTTGTCGTAGTAGAATTGCACGTTGGCCGCGCCCAGCTCGGGGCGGGTCTCGCCCAGGACCTTCAGGCGCGCAAACATCTCGGCGGGCGTCTGTGGCGGATCCGCCAGCAAATGCGCATACACGGCCTGGGCTTTGGGCGCCGTCTCGTCGATACAGGCGCGCACGTCGTCGCGTTGCGAACACTGCTTGAAATCGCCCGTGCAGCACAGCATTTGGCCGTCGATGACGAAGTAGGCGTCGACGTGGTCGTAGCGGACGATGATCTGCGGAAAACGATAGGCCTTTTGCAGATCGGCCGGGGCAATGCTCTCGGGCGTCACTTTGGCCATCGCCCGGTCGAGCTGCAGCCCAGCCATGGCGCGCCGCTGGGTTTGCTGCACCACTGCGTTGGCCCACAGCCCCTTGCGCGCCGCCTCTTGCGCCAAAAGCTCTTCGTCGATCATCGCTTGCAGCAGGTCGCGGCTGCTGGTGCCGGGCTCGGCCTGGGCCCAGGCGCGATCGAACTCGGCGCGGGCAATCGGCCGGCCACCGACACAAGCGAGCACGTCGGCCGGCAACGCGCCCGGCGTGCACGGGGCCGCGACCCACGGGGCATGGGCCAGCGGGCCGATCGGCAGCTTGGGCGCAACAAAAGCGGGTGGCTTGGGCGCGAGCGCCGTCGGCGCGGGCGCGGCCGTGCAAGCGGTCAGCCCCGCAAGCAGCAGGCCAAGGGCGGTCGGGCGGCGGTTCATCCTTGCGTCTCCGCGGAGTGGAGCAAGTCCAGGCCCGTGCGGGCGAGCACCCAAGTTAGCAGCAGGAGCAGCCCGCCCGCCAGATAGTCGCGGCGCTCTAGCGCATCCAGCGCGTACACCATCGGCGCCAACGCCGCCAACTCCAGCACGCCCGCCAACAACTGCCGCGACAACGGCACACTGGGCTGCGGTGAATTGTCGGGACCGCGCACTGCCGCCACCGCCTACCTCGCTGCGACCCGCCGGCCGCACCAGGCGGTGATTGTGCGGCGCGGCAGCCATGCCGACAAGCCCTCTGCACGCGCGCGCCCGATCGGGGCCCTCGAGGGCCTATCGATTTGAAATTTCTCCGCGCATCCAAACCTTCGAACTCGGGGCGGCGAGTCGCTGCAGGCGCTCGCTTGCGCCCCATTTGGGGCTAGCCCAGCCACAGGCGCAAGAGCCCGCCCAGCAGCAGCAGCCACGCCCCGCGGCGCAAGAGCAAGGCCTTCCACGGTTGCGCTGAAATGGGGCCGACCATGGGCACGCCGGCCACTAGCGACCAGCACAAGGCGACACCGGCCACGCGGACGGACCGCGCGGCATCCGGCAAGGGCACGCCCAGCGGGTGCCACCACCAGGCCAGGGCCAGCCACACGACCCCCAGTCCGGCCAGCACCCGCCAGCGCAGCGAAGCCGGCAGCCCCAAGAAGCGCGGCAGGTCGGCGGCGCCCTGGGTCTCCAGGCGCAGCGCCGAGTCGACGGCGCCCAGCAGCGCCAGCGCCAGCAGCAACGAAGTCCATGGTTTGTCAGCGCTAGTCTCTAAGAGCGGCGGACAGGCGACCAGCGGCGGCACCGCGCCCAGCAGCCACGCCGCTAGGACCGACCACGGCCGCGCCGTCAGGCCCGCCACCAGCGCCCCCAGCGGCCCGGCCGCGCCCAGCCACAGGACCGCCGGGCGATCCAGCCCGTGTTCTGGGTAGTTCAGGGCCATCGGCAGCGCCACCGCCAACCCCCAGGCCAGCGTCAGCCACAGCATCAGCCACCGCAGCGCGGCCAACCGCCGCAGTCCGGTCGCCACTCGCTTGAGGATACGGGGCAGTTTGGGCACCATGGCGCGATGCTAGCACGCCCCCCCAACCTTGTCGTGACCGGCCAGAGCCTGCGACGGTGGTCCGCGGTGCTGGCGGCCGTGGCGGCGACGCTGGCGGCGAATACCGCTTTTGCCCGCGACATGACAGGAAAAATCGGTGTCGGCATGGGGCTGAGCGGCCAGGGCATGCCGCTCGCCGTGATCCGCTATTGGCGCACCAAGGTGGCCTTTGAGCTGATGGTTGGCTGGCAGTCGACGCAGCGCGACTTGGACCCCGTGTCGGTGCAGGCCGGCCAAGTGCTGCCGCCCAAGGCTGGACAAGCCACGCCCACGCTGCAGGCCGCGCAAGGCTGCCTTACCGCGGCCAAAGAGATCGGCGCCGCCGCGTCGTCGACCACCAACTGCAGCGCCACGCTGGACTTGTCGTACTTGCGGGTCGCCGTGGGGATGCTGTACCGCATTGCCGATGGTCCGCGCGCCAGCTTGTCGCTGGGCCTGCGCCCGTGGTTGCAGACGACGACGCAAACCCTGACCGAAGCCACCGTCAACGTCTCTTCGGCGGGCGCGTCGACCTCGGCCAGCGCCACACCGATCGTCAGCAGTCCGGCCATGCGCTGGGGCGTGGAGATCCCGCTGGTTGGCGAGGCCTTCTTGACCGACAACGCCTCGTTCTACGGCCAAATCGCCATCGGCCTGGCGCGCGGACGCCTGCCCGAGTACCCCAGTACCACCATCACCAGCCACATGGCCGCCGGCGAGACCTGGCTGGGCACGTCCGGCAGCTACGCCGGGGGCGCGGGCTTCTGCTACTACTTCTAGGTTAGACCCACCAGCATGCACATCGCACTCATCGAACCCGAAATCCCTGGCAACACCGGCAGCATTGGCCGCGTCTGCGTCGGCACCGGCACGGATCTGCACCTGGTGGGCAAGCTCGGCTTCTCGCTGGACGAAAAGTACGTGCGGCGCGCCGGCCTGGACTACTGGAAAAACGTGCGCTTGCACCATCACGCCGACTTGGACGCCCTGCTGGCCGCGCTGCCGGGTCGGCGCACCTGGGCGTTTTCGTCCCACGGCGGGCAACGCTACGATCAGGTCGCGTACCAGCCTGACGATATTCTGATTTTTGGCGGCGAGACCCGCGGCTTCCCGCCCGACCTGCGCGAGCGCTTGGCGCCCAGCACGCTGTGGGTGCCGATCCTGCCCGCGATCCGCAGCCTGAACCTGTCGAACACTGCGACGCTGGTGCTGTATGAAGCGCTGCGGCAACAGAATTTCGCGGGAATCCTACCCTCTACGTAGGATCTACAGTACGCCGACGCGGCTGGCCAGCACGCCTTCAGGATCCCAGGCCCGCTGCAGCGCCGTGAGCAGCACTTTGGCCGAAGTGGGCATGCGGTCGCGCCCAGCCGCACGCAGCAGAGAACCAAAGCCCAGGGGCGCCGCGCCGGCATCCAGCAGCAACACCGCCCGAGTCACCAGCGGGTGCAATTCCGGCCGAGTCGACTGAAAGCCGCAGCGCAGCAGCACCGAGTCGCCGCCCAGCACCCAGGTGCGGTCGCCGGTTTGACCCGCCTCGGCATAGAGCGCCGCAGTCAGGTCGTACAGGCTGGGCAAGTCCGGCCAGCTCAAGCGCAATTCCAACGCGGGCTGGGTCGTCGCGTGCAGCGGCCACTCGCCCGCTTGCTGACCAAGGCGGACCCGGCGCGGCTCGGCAGCCGGATCGCTCAGCGGCACCCCAAGTCGTCCGGCGAGCTCGCGGGCGTGGGCGGTCACCGCCGGCAAGTCGGCCTCGCCGCGGAAGGTGACCAGCCGCACATCCAGCTGCTGGCCCGTGGCGGTGCTGCGCACGATGCCGGTATCGGCCAGGCGCGCCGAGTACAGCGAGCGAACCAGCGACGCGGCGCCCAGCAAGGCATCGCGCGTCGGCGGCAAAACGGCCGAACTCCATGCGGCAATGGGCGCCGGATGCAGCCGCAAGGTCACCTCGCACAGGATCGCCAGCCGGCCTTCGCTGCCCAGCAACTGCCCCAAAGGATTGGCTACGCCTTCGCCCAACCAGGGCGCCTGCGCCAGCATGTCGCCCGCGCCCACCGCCAACACGCGGCCGCCGCCCGTCACCACCAGCGCGCTGACCACGTCGCCCAACAGCGAGCCTTCGCCCAGCCCCAGCTCGCCGGGCACGCCGCGCGCCAACAGCACGCCCAGTTTTTCGCCGTCGTCAAAGCCCGGCACGGCGCGCAGACACAGCCGCGCCTGCCGCGCCACCCGGTCGATGTGCCCGAGCTCGACGCCCACGCCCGCCGTAACCGTGCGGCGGCCGATGTCGACCGAGGGCGGCCGCTGCAGGGCGCCCACGTCGAGCACGACCACGTCGCGCACTTCGTCAGCCTGACTGACCGGAAAACGCCCGCGCGGCACCACCGCGGCATGGCGGAGACGCCCAACTTTTACAATATGTTCGACGTGTTCGCTGCTGGCCGGCCGGACCACCGCCAGGGGACCCGTGGCACCGGCCTCTAGGCCGCAGACCTTGCGCGCCTCGTCGGCCACCAAGACGCGCGCCCGCCCCAGCCGGTCGACAAGGTCGGCTTGGACAGCACTGGCCATGGCGGCGCGGCCCTCGACCATGCGGCGAGCCTAGCCCGACTGCGGCGCCAGGGCAAGGGGCGGACGGGAACCAGCGCAACCAGCTTGAGCCACACGGGCATTTTCGCTACGCTGGCAGGCGTTCCGCGGCGAGCGCCCGCCTGGGAGATCTGCGATGACCGCCCTTCGATGCCTTGCCGGGGCCGTAGCCGTGCTGGCGCTGCTGGCGTGCAGCAACGGCGCCACCACGAACTCGGGCTGGTCGCCCACGCAGTTCACGTTCAAAGACGCGGGCTCGACACTTCAAACCGCCGATGTCGCCAGCGTACCCGACGTGACCGCCGCCGACTCCGCCAGCGAGACGACCGTGGGGCCCGTCGAAGACGCCTGCAGCTGCGCGGGCCTAGAGTGCGGCGAGGTAGCCGGCTGCCCCGGCCTGAAGTGCGGCGACTGCCCCAAGGGCGCGCTGTGCAAAAGCAACATCTGCGAGGCCGATCCCGACTGCACGTGCGGCCCTCAGGATTGCGGCAAGCTATTTTGCGGCAAGGACTGCGGCGGCTGCGACCAAGGCATGACTTGCCTGAACAACTTCTGCACCTTTGACTGTTCGTGCGCTGGCGTGGGCTGCGGCCAGCTGCCTGGGTGCGAAAACACCTGCGGCGACTGCGCGGCCGGCTCGATGTGCAAAGCGTACCAGTGCGTGCCGGATCCGGGCTGCACCTGCAAGCCCGGCGTCTGCGGCGTCTTGACCGGCAGCAGCGGCAAGGCCTGCCCCAACAACTGCGGGAGCTGTGGACCAGGCGAAACCTGCACCGCCAACAAGTGCACCTCGGGCGGTGCCGACTGCCCGTGCAACGGCATCGCCTGTGGCTTTGCCAAGACGACCTGCAGCAAGTCGTGCGGATCCTGTCAAATCAACCAGTTCTGCTCTACCAACCAGTGCAAGCTGGACGACCCAGGCCAAAAGAAGAAGTTCGGCGAGCCGTGCGGTCCCAGCGAGGCCTGCCCGGTGCCGCTGTTTGGCGCCAGCCAGTACGCCCAAAAGCAGTTCGTCGAGTGCCTGGACAACCAGTGCCAAGACGGCCACTGCGTCCAGGGCGTGTGTACGCGCAAATGCAAGATCGCCGCCGACGCCCAAAACAACGTCACGGGCGCACCCGGACCCGACGGCATCGAAGATCCGGGCCAGCCCAGCGACTGCATGGGCGCGGCGATCGGCACGTCGGGCGGCAATTTCCGCTGCGTCGAGCAGTACAGCGCCATCCAAGTCACCGCCGGCCAGAGCAACCCGCTCTGCTTGCCGGGCACCACGTTCTCGCCGTGCCAAACTTCGGCCGAATGCCCGCCTGGCGAGGTCTGCCGCGTAACGCCAATTTACGGGGACTTCCAGGCTCGCTGCGGCCCCAAAGTCAGCAACCCGATCGGCACGGCCGCCGCGGTCCCGTCGCAAGCGTGCAACATCGACCCCAACGTCGGCACGTTGGCGCTCTGCCAGACCGGCTGGTGCACCTGGAAGGGCTGCGTCGCGCTCTGCCAGAACGACGCCGACTGCGCCACCGCCAAAGGTGCGTGCAGCGGCGGCAAGTGCACGGCCAACGGCGCCAAGTGCCAGGCCGACGGCGACTGCCCCACCTGGACTTGCCAGGCCGGCATCCCCTACAGCGACACCAGTTCGGCGACGTTCAAGGCCTGCCAGCCCAAGTAGCGCGGTTCGGGCGGGAGGGCGCGGACCTGCGTTTCTACGATGCCCGGCGCCGGCGCTCGAACTGCTGCGCCAAGACCTGACACAGCTGCTCGGGCTCGATGGGTTTGGCCACAAAGTCGTCCATCCCGGCCGCCAGGACGCGGGCGCGGTCCTCGGCGAAGGCGTTGGCGGTGAGCGCCACAATCGGCACCGCAGCCCCCTGCGGCAACTGGCGAATCCGCCGAGTCGCCTCCAGGCCATCCAAGTCGGACATCTGGATATCCATCAGGATCGTGTCGAACGGATGACTCGCCGCCAGGCTTACGGCCTCTGCGCCGCCCGCCGCGGTGGTGACGACGAGCCCGGCGGTCAGCAGCATGTCGCGCGCCACTTCCAGATTGAGTTCGTCGTCTTCGACCAGCAGCACCTGCGCGCCGGCGTAGGTCTGCTTGAGGCGCAGGAACGGTTCTTCGAAGCGTACGGCATAGCTCAGGGCCACAGGCGCTTGGGGCCGGTCCAGCCATACCTCGATCCAAAAGGTGCTGCCGCGGCCGCGCTCGCTGTCTGCGCCCACCTCGCCGCCCATCAGGGCCGCCAGCCGGCGGTTGATGGCCAAGCCCAGGCCCGTACCGCCAAAACGCCGGGTGGTCGAGTTGTCAGCCTGCTCAAACGGGTGGAACAAACGTTCGATCTCACTGGCCTCTACGCCGATGCCGGTGTCGGTCACCTCGAAGCGCACCCGGTAGGCCGTTTCGGTCTGGTCGACCAGCTGGCCGCGCAGCTCGATGCGGCCCTTTTCCGTGAACTTGATGGCGTTGCCCAGGTAGTTGACGAGCATCTGGCTCAACCGCAGCGGGTCGCCGCGCAGTTGGGTGGGCACGCCATCCATCGCGACCGTGAGTTCCAGGCCCTTGGCCGCCGCGGCCACCCCCGACGCTGCCGTCGCCGTGTACACGACCTCGTTCAGGGCAAAATCGCGCTTCTCGATCGGCAAACTGTCGGCCTCGATACGGGACAGATCCAGGATATTGTTCAAAATTTCCAGCAGGTGTCGGCCCGCCTTCTCCACCTTGGTCAGTTGATCGGCCTGTTTGGGCGCGACGCCCTGCGCCTTGACTAGGTGCACCAGCCCCAGCACCGCGTTGAGCGGCGTGCGGATCTCGTGACTCATGTTGGCCAGGAACGTGCTCTTGGCGCGGGCCGCGCTTTCGGCCGCCTCTTTGGCGTGGAGCAGCTCGCCCGTCCGCTCGGCCACGCGCTGCTCCAACGTGCTGCGGTGCCGATCCAGTTCGCGGCGCTGCTCGTCGATGCGGTCGAGCATCAAGTTGAACTCTTTGGACAACGTCGCGATTTCGTCGCCGCCGGCGACCGGTGCGCGCCGCTGATCGTCGCCGTTGCGGACGGCATCGGCCACCGCTTGCAGGTCGGCGAGCTGCCGCACCATGCGCCGGGCCATCAGCCAAGCGAGCACCGCACCGCAAAGAATCGCGGTCAGTGCGTAGGCCGTGCCGCTCAGCACCACCGATTGCCAACGTTGCCGGTTGGTTTCTTGCCCCAACCCCACCCAGGCCGCGCCTATGGTGTGCTTGGCCAACTGCACCGGGGCGGCACTGTCGACGAGCGCACTACTGAGCGTGATGACCTGAGGAGCCTGGGGCAATTGAAAATTCTCAAAGTACTTGCCGCGTTTGCTCTTGTCCGTGTGGGCGAGCACCTGCCCCTGGTCGTCCAAGATGGCGGCAAACAAGAGATCGGCCTCGCCCGCCTGGACCTCGACCAACTCTTGCAAGCCCGCGTAATCATTGCTGGCCAGCCAGGGCGCGGCGGCCCGCGACAGCGACTCGGCCAGGAACCGGCTGCGCTCGAGCTGGTTGTCCAGCAGCAACGCTTGCTGGCGATGCACCAAGTCCGCGACAAAAACCACCATGAGCACGGCGTGGACACCGATCACGGCGGCGATCAGGCGAAAACGGATCGAAGCCAGGCGCTGGCTCCACGCCGACGGCAGCTTCATGGTGCCTCGACCGGACGCAGCGTGCGCTCAAACTCGTCAATCACTTCTTTGACTTGCGCGTAGGTGTGGTCGTCGGCCGGCAGGAATGCAGACGTCTCCATGGCGGCGAGCAGTGCCTGGCCCTGGCTCGTGTCGCCCAGGTGCAACACCAGGTTGCGCAGTCGCTCGGCCACCGCGGCGGGCACATCGTCGCGCACCATCAGCGAATTGTTTAGCAGCGACTCGGTTTCAAAGGCCACGCGCAGTTGCGCGGCTTCGGCCGGGTGCTCGCGCTGGAACAGCCGCCACGGCGGCGGCCAAGTCACGCCCAGGCGCGCCTTGCCCAGCGACACGGCCAAAATCGCCGCCTCTTGCGAGCCGACGTACTGGTTGGTCACTTCGCGCATCACCATCAAGCCCTGTTTCTGCATCCACAATTGCGGCAAGACGCACGCAGCGATGGCCGTGGGCGCCGGGTAGGCGATCGTGCTGCCGCGCAAATCGGTGGCGTGCTTCAGTTCGGTGTCGTCGCGGCGCGCCAGCATGATGCCACGAAAATCATGCGGATCTCCAGCCATGGCCAGCACGTGGTAGCCGTGGCGCTGCGCCTGCAGGGTTTGCCAGGGGTTGGGCAGCAACAGGGCGGGCGCGCGCTGGCGGATTTTCGCCAAGTAATCGCCGTAGTCCCGCGAGGCCTGCAAGACGACCTGCACATCGGTCTGGTTCTGGTTCAGGTAGTCGGCCAGCGGTTGGTAGATGCGAAACAGCGCCACCGGGTTGTGCAGGGGGTGGATCGCCAACTCCAGCCGCAGCTTGGCCGTGGTGGGCTCGCGGTCCGTGTAGGTGGGCCCCGTGGGCACCGGCGTTTCGCGACAGGCGGTCAGCGCGCCAAGGGCCAGCGCCAGCCACCATGCCAACCTGCGCCCAGCGCGTGCGCCGCCCATGACCATAGCTTGAACCGAATGCGAAACGCAAACCAACCGCGCTCAACGGGGAAGGTAGGCCCGTATGCGCAGCGAGTCAAGCGAGGTCCGGGGCCAGATCGAGCCAACAAATACAACCTTAATCAAGTACTTAAAGCGAGTTGGCGGTGATCCACCAGCGGCCGTCTTTCCAGGTCAGTTCCAGAGGCCGCGGCATGGCATCCTTGTTGCGCAAGTCCTTGACGAACAATTTGACCTTCTTGTCGCTGGCGCTCTGGCGCTGGGTGATCTGCGGCGCGGGTTTCTTGGGGTCGGCAACGTACCAAGCAGCCTGCGAGGCAAAGCGCTTGAATTCATAGCGCTGCAGCTGCGACTTCTGTTCCGGCGTCTCGCAGCGGTCGGGCGCCAGCTCGGCCAGGTACTTGTCGAACGAATTGTCCAGCCCCGCTTGGAGGGCGCGCACCAGTACAATGTCGGCTTGGGCCGGGTCCGGGCGAGCGGCGGCAGGGGCGGGCCGGTCCGGGACGCGAATGTCGGCAAAGACCGCCGCGGGCAAGGCGGTCAGACATAGTACAACCAGCAAACGGACAAGGGACATTTTGGGCTCCTGGGGCTGGGGACGCGCATGGGGCTTCGCCCCGCCTCAACCGAATACGCCGCAGTGTACACCAGTATTCAACTTTCGATTCAACTACCCACCGGCCACCGCCGCATCGGCAAACACCAGTGTGGGGGTGCGCAGGGGCGAGAGCAGGTTGGGATCGTTGCCCAACGCCACCAACTGTTGCCAGAACGTCAGGTGCGAGCCGGCTAGGTTCATCTCGGCAAACGGCTCGGCCAACTTGCCGTCGCGGATGGCAAATCCTTGGATGCCCAACGAAAAGTCGCCCGTGGTGGCGTTGCTGTTGCCGCCCAGGAAGCCGGTCACCAGCAGCCCGTCGTCCACGCTGGCCAGCAGGCCGGCCTGATCGCGGTCGCCCAGACGCCAACTGAGATTGGAGGCGTGGCCACTGGTGGGGACGCGTCCCAACTTGCGGCCGTAGTAGGTATCGACGAAGAAGTTGGCCACGCGCCCCGCCTGCAGCAGCGGCCGTCGCTCGCTGGCCAGGCCCTCGCCATCAAAGTAGCGCGAGGCAAACCCGCGCGGCACAAACGGATCGTCGATCAGGTCCAACAGCGGCGAGCCAATCACTTGACCCAGTTCGCCCGTGTAGAAGCTGCGCTGCTGCTGCAGCGACGCGGCCGACAGGGGGCCCAGCAAGGCGCTGACCAGCCGACCGGCGACGCGGGCATCCACCAGCAAAGTGCGCGGACCCGAAGGCAGCTTGACGGCGCCCACCCGCTGCAAAGCCCGCTCGGCGGCCCGCTGCCCCACCAGGGCCGGGGCGTCCACGTCGGCCAGGAAGCGCGCGCCGTGGTAGTCACTTTCTTCGGGGCGGCGGCCGTCGGGGTCCTGCACGCTGACTTCGGCCGACCGCCAAAACGACGTCCCGTGGCGCTTGCCACGAAATCCCTGAGAGTCACAGCGAAATACCGTGGAACGGCTGTCCGACACCGAAGTGGACACCGACAGGATCTTGTCCGCGCCTGTCACGCTGCGCGCGGCCTCTTCCAACTGCTGGGCCTGCTCGCGCCGTTGCAACGCGGTCAGCTCGGCATAGCGCGGGTCGCTCAGCTGCAAGTCGGCGTCGTCCAACGCGCGCCGGGGGTCGGGATAGCGAGCCGAATCCGGCAGTTGCCGATAGGGGTCGGGCTCCAACGCCCGCGTCATGGCCACGCCGTCGCGCACCAGCGGTTCCAAGGCCTCGCGGCGCAAGTCGCTGCTGCTTACGCTGGCAAACCGCCCGTCGACGTACAATTCGATCGACAGTCCGCGCGACTGCGCCTCGTGAAGCCGTTCCAGCTGGCCGTCGCGCCAAGCCACCTCGACCTCGCGCATGTGGCTGACGCTGGCCGCCGCTTGTTGGGCGCCAAAGCGAGTCGCCAGACCCAGGGCGTATTCGGCCAGATCGGCCAGGAACTTTTCTGTATCTTCGCGGGTTTGCATCCCCATCCTCGCAGTTTGCGCCACGCTCAGCCGCGGCCGCCGACCGTCATCTTGCCCACCCGCACGCTGGGCATGCCCTGGCTGACCGGCACCGATTGGCCGTCTTTGCCGCAGGTCCAGCCACCTTCGTCGATCAGCAGGTCGTCGCCGACCATGTCGATCTGTTCCAAGACCTTGGGGCCATTGCCGACCAGGTTCACGTCCTTGACCGGCTGGGTCAGCTTGCCGTCCTCGATGAGCCAGCCCGAGCGGACGTAGAAGGTAAAATCGCCAGCACCAATCTGCACTTGGCCGTTGGCAAAGTGGTCACAGAAGATGCCCTTCTTGACCGAGGCGATGATCTCGTCGCGGCTGTGCGGGCCCGGGCGCATGTAGGTCGAGCGCATGCGCGGCAGCGGCTGCGTGCGAAAATCCTCGCGGCGGCCGTTGCCGGTGGGCGCCACGCCGTAGTGCTTGGCCGAGATCTGGTCGTGCAGGTAGCCTTGCAGCACGCCGCCCACCACCAGCTCGGTGCAGCCGGCCGGGTTGCCCTCGTCGTCGATGTTGATCGAGCCGCGGGCGTGGGGCAGGGTGGCGTCGTCGACGATGGTCACCAGCGGGCCGGCGATGGCCTTGCCCAGCTTGTCCGCGTAGATCGACACGCCCTTGCGATTGAAGTCGGCCTCTAGACCATGGCCGATCGCTTCGTGCAGCAGGATCCCTGACGAGCCGGCACCCAAGACCACAGTCATCTCGCCGGCCGGCGCCGGCACCGCGTCGAACAAGATGGTGGTGCGGTCCACGGCGCGGTGAACCAGCCGGTCCAGACGGCTCGGGTCGTAAAAACTGAAGTCGTCGCGCGCCGCTACGTTGTAGCCGCCCGACTCGCGCCGGCCCTGGTGCTCGGCCGTGCACGACAGCGACAGCAAGGTCATCGGCTGGAGGTCAAAGGCCAGGCGGCCGTCCGAGGTCGCCACCAGCACCGCACCGGTCGCGTCGGCAAACGACAGGTTGACCTTCTTGACCCGCGGATCGGCGGCAAACGCCTGTTTTTCCAGCTCGCGGAGCATCGGCAACTTGTCCGCGGTGCTGACTTCGGTCCACGGCCGGCGAATCGGATAGCGGTCCGCCACCGGCTGGATGGCAAAGTTGGCGGTGCGCGGCATCGGCGACCCGTCGGCGATCGCGGCCGCCGTGCGCGCAGCCTGCAACACCGCTTCGAGACTCAGGTCTTCGCTGTAGGCGTAGCCGGTTTGCTCGCCGCGCACCACCCGGACGCCCACGCCCAGGTCCACGCCGGCGTAAGCGCGGTTGACAGCGCCGTCCTCCAGCCCCAGCGAACGCACGGTGCGGTGCTCGAAGTACAGGTCGGCAAAATCGGCCCCGCGGGCAGTCGCCTCGCCAAGGACCCTGGAAATCAGCTGCGCATCCACGCCAAACGGCGCGAACCAAGAAAGGCCGCGGTCGCCCATGTCGGTCTCGCCCGGCAGTCGGCCGGTCCGCGCATGCAAGGTGCCGGCGCTGCGCTTGTCAAGTAGCGGCCTGGCGGGCCGCGTGGCGCGCGCCTGCTGGCAAGTCTGCATAACTGTTTGGAACGGCCGCGCGTTGATTGTGCGGCACGCTCTCGCCCCGTATCATCCAAGGCTGCAGGCCGCTGCTGGAGTGACCCGACATGCCCGTTTCTCGCAACCCGCGCGTCGCCTTTCTTCAGCCGGGCCAACTGGTTCCGCGCGATGCCTTGGACGCGCTGCACAGCTTCAACGTGTCGACCACCGGGCTGGCGATTTTGGGCGCTCTGCTGGACGCCGGTTACCAGGACCTGCACTTCCTGGACGTGGCATGCGAGGACGGCGACAAGGTCCGCCCGTGGAACGACAATTTGTTCTACAAGGGCATGGACGACGCCGACGTTTCGGCTTGGCTAGAGGACGTGGCGCCCGAAGTGGTGCTGCTCACCTCCATGTTTACCAGCGACTTTCCGGCCACGGACCACATGGCCAGCCTGGTCAAGCGGACCCTGCCGCGCGCGACCCTGATCCTGGGCGGCCGCCACGCGTCGCTCATGCCCCACTGGCACTTGGGCAACCCGGCGGTGGACTGGCTGATCCAAGGCGAGGGCGAGCAGACCTTGGTCGCGCTGCTGCGGGCCCTCAGCGGCCAAAGTGATCAAGACATCGGCTCGATTCCTGGCGTCTTTCGCGCCGGCCACCTGGAGCCCGCCAGCCCCAAGGCGTGGCCCGAAGCCAAGCTGGGTGGGCGCTTCGCGTGGGACCAGGTGCTGTGGAAGCCGAGCGGCGACTGGCGCTACAAAGAGGTGATCCTCCACGGATCGCCCAAGGATCACCTGTACAAACAGACGGCTACGGCCCTGCGCTCGGCGCCTTTGCTGCCGACGCGCGGCTGCCCGCTGGCCTGCCGGTTTTGCGGCTCGCACTTTACCCCAGACATGCGGCCGGTGGGTGTGGACCGCCTGTTCGACGACATCGCCATGCTGCACGAGCGCGGCGCACGGATCTTTTACAACATCAGCGAAAACTTCTGCCTGGACCCCGAGGATCGCAAGCTGGTGCGCAAGATCGCCGATTTCCGCGACCACGTGGGCGGCGAGTTGGTGCTGACCAACCCAAACTCCACGTTCTTGCCCACCTACATGAACGGCAAAGAGCCCGACGTGGAGCACATCGAGCTGCTGCGGCGCGCCGGCACCGACCTCATCACCATCTCGCTCGAGACGTTTTCGCCGCACTTTGACGACAAGAAGCTGTTCAAGCGCTACACGATGGAGCAGGTCGAGGGGCTGTGGCGGGCCCTGCGGCAAGCCGGCTTCAAGGTGCACCTGTACATGATGACGGGCTTTCCGGGCCAGACCGTGGCCGAGCTGTTCCACGACGTGCGGCAAATCGACAACTGGTTGCAGCGCGGGCTCATCGACGCCGCCAGCTGGTCCAACCTGCTGTACCTGCCCGGCACGCCCTACTACCGCGAAGCGATTGCCGCCGGCCGCTTTGACGAAGCGCTGTTCCGCAGCTGGATTGATCGCGGCTTCAACTTCTTTGCGGTGCCCGAGCGGTTCAACTTCAGCGAAGTGCCCACGGGTCTGTTGCGCGAAGTGCTGGCGAACTTGCGGCGCGGCAGCTACGAACTGCCCGCAACTTCGCTTTGCGCCTAGTTCTTTTTGGCCTGAAGCGTCCCCCGCCCGCCGTCACTCTGTCGACAGGTTTTTGTCAGAATTGACAATTCGGGGCATGGCGCCGCTGCCGTGTTGGTGTTAATGTCGCCGCCAGGAGGTCGATCATGCAACTCAACAAAGCGTGGATGGCGATGGGCGCCCTGGCGGCGCTGGTGACAGTCGCGGCCTGTGGCAAGAAAGAGGTTCCGGCTCCGGCGCCCGCTGCGGCCCCGGCGGCGACCGCTGCGCCGGTGGATAAGCCCGCTGAGCTGCCGGCGCCGACCACCTCGACCGTCTGCCCCGGCACCGCCAACGCACTGGGCGTGGGCAAACCCTGCGACAAGCAAGAGAACTGCAAGGGCCAGCTGGCCATCGACTGCCCGCGCTCGCGCGACCCCAAGGGCTTCGACTTCTGCACCCGCGCCTGCAGCGGCGCCGACCCGGCCGAGTGCGGCGACGGCGCAACCTGCGTCCCGCGCGGCACCGGTGGCTCGCTGTGCGTCCCCAACGCCTGCGCCACCACCCTGGCGCAACCGCTGGCGACCGACGTGCAGGTCAACGTCGACTGCACCGCCGGCGCCACCGACCTGGGCGTGGGCAAGGTCTGCGCCAAACACGACGACTGCCGCGACACCAAGGCCGCGCACTTCTGCCCGCGCGCCGTGGACCCCAAGAAGCCAGGCTACTGCTCGATGCTCTGCAAAGAAGACGGCGACTGCGGCGGCGGCGCGTTCTGCTGGCGGCGCAAAGTCGAAGAGCACGGCCAAGAAATCGTGGTGGCCTCGTGCGCCCCGCTGGCGTGCCGAGTCGCGGCAGCGCCGACGCCGACCACCGCGCCGTGATCCAAACTCCCTGGGGTGACACCATGCAAGTGCACGGTCGCGTGCCGTTTTGGCTGGCCACGGCCGCGGCCCTGGCTGCGCTCGCAAGCGCGTGCACGGGTCCGCACGCGTGGCTCGAAGACGAAGAGGCCGAAGAGCGCGAAGCGGCCCACAAAAAGGAAGGCAACGCCAATTTTGCCGGCAACCAGTGCGCTCCGGGCCAGGTCAACGACAAGGGCGTGGGCAAGCCGTGCCAAAAGCGCGAGGATTGCGCGGGCTTGTGGGCCAACTTCTGCGACATCCTGGTCAATCCGCGCCGGCCCCCGATGTGTTCGCGCATGTGCGACGACGACACCGACTGCGGCCCCAACGCCTACTGCGGCATCGTCAACGGCGTGCGCCACTGCTACCCCAGCGTCTGCACGGCCTGGAAGTACACACCGGGCTGCGAGAAGGACAACCCCTACTGCCGCGACCTGCGCGCCGAGCGACCCGCGGCCGGCGACGAACCCAAGCACCTTGGCGCGGCGATCTGCGCGGGTGGCTTCGCCTTTTCAGACGAGGCGTACGGCCTGCGCTGCGACAAGCAGTCGCGCGAAAAGCACGGCGAGACCTGCAAAGGCAAGCGCGCCCAGTCGTGCCAGGCCACCTTCAACCCCGACGGCCCAGACTTTTGCGAGCGCGAGTGCTGGGCCGAGTCGACCTGCGGCAGCTACGGCTACTGCGGCTACCAGTGGCCGCTCAAGACGTTTTCGCTCTGCTGGCCACGCTGCCCCGAGCCGCAGCACCGGGCCTGGAAAGAACAGCCGGCGCAGCTAGATCGGTGTGAGGCCGAGAACGGGGTGGTGCCCAAAGGCAATCCGCTCGGCGTCGGCGTGCGCTGCCAGACAGACGCCGACTGCGCCGGCAACGCCGGGGCCAAGCAATGCGGCCGGCAGTTGGCGGGCGTGACCCGCAAGCCCGACGTCTGCACCACCGGCTGCCAAAACGACAACGATTGCGGCAAGAACGCCCTGTGCGTGGACGTGGACTTCAACCTGAGCGGCGGTGGCGAAAACTCGGGCCACTCGCGCTACTGCGTGCCGGCCTGCTGGGCGCGCTGAGTACGGCAACGGCGCGCAAGGACCGGCAAAGCGGGGAAAAATGTGCGGGATTGCGGGCGTCGTGGACCTTGGTTTGCCTGGCGAGGACCGGCACACGCAAGTGCAGGCGATGCTGCGAGCCCTGTGGCACCGCGGACCCGATCAGCAGCAACTGACCAGCGCGGGGGCGGCGACGCTAGGTAGCGCCCGCCTGGCCATCGTCGACGTGGAGCACAGCCAGCAGCCCCTGCACAGCAAGGATGGGCGCTGGTGGCTGACCTACAACGGCGAGATCTACAATTACCTTGAGTTGCGTGACCAACTCGAGCGCGAAGACTGGCACTTCCGCAGCCACGGCGACGCCGAGGTGGTGCTGGCCGCTCATGCGCGCTGGGGGCGCCGCGCCTGCGAGCGGTTCGACGGCATGTTTGCCTACGCCCTGTGGGACGCGCTGGGCGGCGAGCTGCTGCTGGTGCGCGACCGCCTGGGCATCAAGCCCCTGTATTGGCAGATGCGCGGCCAGGGCCTGGTCTTTGCAAGTGAACCCAAGGGGTTGTTGGCCCTGAGCGGCGGTCGCGGTCAGCTGGATCCGCAGGGGCTGGCCGAGATCTTTGCGGTGGGTGCCGGCTTCCCGTCGGGGTGCGGCCTGGGCGAGCGCACGGCATTTGCGGGCCTGTCGGCCCTGCTGCCCGCCACGTGGCTGTCGTTCAGCCCGGCCCAAGGCGCCGGCTCGCTGCGGACCGGCCGCTGGTGGCACCTGCTGGATGGCGTGCAGGCGCCTTTTGCCAGCCCGCGCGAAGCCGAAGACGCGTTGGAGGCGGCGTTTTCGCAGGCAGTTCGGGCCACGCGCATGGGTCAGGCCAAGCTGGGGGCGTGCCTGTCGGGCGGGCTGGACTCCAGCTTGATTACCGCAGAGCTGCTGGCCACCTCTAGCGAAATCCTGCCGGCGGCGACCATCACCTACCGCGCCGACCACGGCGACGATGACGCCCGCGCCGCCCGCGAGGTCGCCGACCACCTCCGTGCCGCCGGCCGCACCCACTTGGAGCACCGCTGGACCCACCTGCCGCTGCCGACCTGGCTGCACGGTATCGACCCGTTGGTGCGGGCCTTTGACGAACCGTGCTGGGAGCCGCGCAAGCTGGGCATGATGGCCAATTTCAAGACTTTGCGCGATGCGGGCTGCAAGGTGGCCTTGAGCGGCGAGGGCGCGGACGAGCTGTTTTTTGGCTACTACCCGCGCTTTGCCGGCTGGCAGCCAGGTGGCCCAGCGCTACAGTCTCCCAGTGATTTCAAAGCTCTTTGGCGCAGCAAGCTGGAGCGCACCCAAGAACTGCTGGGTCCGGCGCAGCAACGCGGGCTGCTGGACTGGGCGGCGGTGGATCAAGCCGTAGACGACGCCGTCGAGCGCTGGCTCGCGCCCTACTGGCACAGCCCCGCGGACCGCGTGCGCGCCGTGCAAGCCTGGTACACGCATACGTTCCTGCACTGGCTGCTGGCCGACAACGACCGCTTTGGCATGGCCTGGTCGATCGAGGCGCGCTTTCCGTTCTTGGTGAACGAGGTGGTGCAGATCGCCCTGCGCATGCCGCCCGAGTGGAATTTCCCGGGGTTCCAGGGCCTGCCCGACAAGGCGATCGAGCGCAGCCTGGCCCGCCGCCGCCTGCCCAAGTCGGTGGGCGAGCAGCGGATCAAGGCGCCGATGCCCACGCCGGCGACCCTGGACTACCCGCTGGCCCTGGTCGACCGGTTGGAGCAGGAACTGACGCTGGCACCGCCGCAAGCCCTTGAGTTCTTTGGTGGAGATCACCTGCGCCGCCTGGCCGGCGATTTCCGCAGCGCCATCGCGGCAGTGGGCCGAGAGCAAGGTAATCACGGCGAATTGCTGGCAAAATACGATCCACGTCGGCCGGTGCGCACAGTGCACGTGTTCGGTGCGTTGACGACGCTGCGCTGGTGGAGTCTGTACCTGTAGCCCTACTCAAGGCCGTGTCTGCCCCAGGCGCGCCTGCACCTGGGCCACGATCTCGGGCGGGAAGGCGACCGCGCGTCGAGCGGTTAAGTCCAAGAACGCACACGTGATTTCTTCGTGCGCGCAGGCCTCGCCGGTGGCGTCGTCGACCAGGACGTGCTCGCTGAGCAGCACTTTGTTGCGGATCGCCACCACCCGCGACCGAATCGCCACGGTATCGCCGGCGCGGACTTCTTTCAGGTAGCGAATGTGCTGCTCCACCGCGGCCATGCCGCAGCCCGCGCTGCGAAGAAAGGCTGGCGTCAGGCCGACTTCGCCAAAAAAGGGCCAGTGGCTCTCGTCGAAGCGCGACACGTAGTGGGCGATGTTCAGGTGGCCGACGTGGTCGCAGTCCCACGCGGTGACCACGCCGCGGTAGGTGGTCGTCCAGCCGGGATCCAGAAAGTCGAACATGGCGGTCCTCCCAACGCCGCGCATCTTGCCGCATCGCCGATCGCCGTCAAGTCGCAGTGATCGCGACACCAAAGCCGGCTGCGGCCCTGCAACGTTGCGATACCCGTTCCGTCCAAATCGGATCGAAAATTCGGCAATTCTTCGGGCCCGAACCGGGGTCCCCGCCTGATTCTCGTCAGTTGCACAGCGGGTCCGGGAAGCCGTACAGGCGTGAATCAGGTGGGGTGCGTATCATGCGATGACATTGCGCCCGCCAAATTGAGTAGGATGCTGGCCGCGCCTTGCACACCAGGGCGCCCATTTGCGAGGAATTTCCGATGTCCGATAAGACCTTGAGCCCTGTCGCCATCTTGGACGGCAACGAAGCCGCGGCACTGGTGGCGTACAAATTGAGCGAAGTGATCGCCATCTACCCGATCACGCCCTCTTCGGGCATGGGCGAGCTGAGTGACGACTGGGCTGCGCACGGCAAGCCGAATCTTTGGGGCACGGTGCCCACCGTCGTGGAGATGCAGTCCGAAGGCGGCGCGGCGGGTGCGGTCCACGGTTCGCTGCAGGCGGGCTCGCCCACGACGACCTTCACGGCGTCGCAGGGCCTGCTGCTCATGATCCCCAACATGTACAAGATCGCTGGTGAATTGACGCCATTCACCATGCACGTGACGGCGCGCACGCTGGCGACCCACGCCCTGTCGATCTTTGGCGATCACGGCGACGTGATGGCCTGCCGGCAAACCGGTTTTGCCATGCTGTGCAGCGGCTCGGTGCAGGAAGCCCACGACTTTGCGCTGATTTCGCACGCGGCCACGCTGCGCACGCGCATTCCGTTCTTGCACTTCTTTGACGGCTTCCGCACGTCGCACGAGCTGCAGAAGATCAAGGTGTTGCCCGACGCCGTGCTGCACGCGCTCGTGCCCCCCGAATTGATCGCTCAGCAGCGCTCGCGCGGTTTGTCTCCCGATCACCCGGTGCTGCGCGGCTCGGCGCAGAACCCCGACGTCTTCTTCCAGGCGCGCGAAGCGTGCAACCCGTTCTACGACCGCTGCGCCGGCGTGGTCCAAGAGGTCATGGACCTGTTTGGCGCACAATCCGGTCGCAAGTACAAGCTGTTCGACTACGTGGGCGCGGCGGATGCCGAGCGGGTCATCGTGATGATGGGCTCGGGCGCCGAGGCTGCGGAAGAAGCGGTCGAGCACTTGGTCGCCCAGGGCGAGAAGGTCGGTCTGGTGCGGGTGCGCTTGTTCCGCCCGTTCGATCGCGCGGCGCTGCTGCAGGCTCTACCGGCCACGACCCAAGCGATCGCGGTGCTCGACCGGACCAAGGAGCCCGGCGCGGCCGGCGAACCGCTGTACCAAGACATCCTGACCGCCCTGCACGAAGCTCGCGCCGACGGCGAGACCAGTCTGAACCCGCTGGTCATCGGCGGCCGCTACGGCCTGTCCAGCAAGGAATTTGCGCCGGCCCACGTCAAGGCCGTGTACGACGAGCTCAAGAAGTCTAAGAAGCTCAATCATTTCACTGTGGGCATCGTCGACGACGTGACCTTCAAGTCGCTGGCCGTGGACCCCGAGTTCGACCTGGAGCCCGCCGACGTCGTGCGCGCCATGTTCTACGGTCTGGGCGCCGACGGCACGGTGGGCGCCAACAAGAATTCGATCAAGATCATTGGCGAGGAAACCGACCAGTATGCGCAGGGTTACTTTGTGTACGACAGCAAGAAGTCGGGCACGGTGACCACCTCGCACATGCGCTTTGGGCCGCGGCCGATCCGCTCGACCTACCAGATCCGCAGCGCCAACTTCGTGGCCGTGCACCAGTGGAACTTCTTTGAGAAGCTGGACATGCTCGAGCACGCGGCGGTGGGCGCCACGGTCCTGATCAACAGCCCGCACGGTCCCAACGAGCTGTTCGACCACCTGCCGATCGAGGTGCAGGAGCAGGTGTTGAGCAAGGGGCTGAAGCTCTTTACGATCAATGCGTTGGAAGTCGCTCGCAAGAATGACATGGGCAAGCGCATCAACACCGTGATGCAGACTTGCTTCTTTGCCATCTCGGGCGTGCTGCCGCGCGACGAGGCGATCGAGCGCATCAAGAAGTCGATCGAAAAGACCTACGGCAAGAAGGGTTCGCACATCGTCGCCCGCAACTTTGCCGCGGTCGACGACACGCTGGCCCAGCTGTTCCCGGTGCATGTGCCGGGGGGCGCGACCGCGCTGCGCCGCCGCCCGCCGGTCGTACCGGTCGAGGCGCCCGATTTTGTGCAACGCGTCACGGCGACCATGCTCGCGGCGCGGGGCGATACGTTGCCGGTCAGCGTGTTCGCCGCCGACGGCACTTGGCCCACCGCCACGAGCAAGTGGGAAAAGCGCGGCATCGCCACCGACATCCCGATGTGGGATCCGGCCGTGTGCATCCAGTGCAACAAGTGCGCGCTGGTCTGCCCGCACGCCGCCATCCGCGCCACGGTCTACGATCCCAAGGGCGTGGCGGTGCCGGGTGGCTTCGCCTCGATCGCCTGGAAGGGACCGGAATTCGCCGGCTACCAGTACGTCATCCAGGTCGCGCCAGACGACTGTACCGGCTGCTCGGTGTGCGCGATGGTTTGCCCCGCCAAGGACAAGAGCAACCCGTCGCACAAGGCGCTGGACATGCACCCGGTCGAGCCCGTCCTGGAACGCGAGCGCGAGAACTTCGACTTCTTCAAGGCCCTGCCGCCGGTGGACCGCAGCCTGACCAAGCCCGACGTCAAGGGCACGCAGTTGCTGGAACCGCTGATGGAATTCTCGGGCGCGTGCTCGGGCTGCGGCGAGACCCCGTACCTCAAGCTGCTCACCCAGCTGTCGGGCGATCGGCTCGTCATCGCCAACGCCACGGGCTGCTCGTCGATTTACGGCGGCAACTTGCCCACCACGCCGTACGCGCAGACGGCCGAGGGCCGCGGCCCGGCCTGGGCCAACTCCCTGTTCGAAGACAACGCCGAGTTCGGTCTGGGTATGCGCCTGTCGCTCAGCCAGCAAGCGGCCGAGGCTCAGCGTCTGCTGCGCGACATGGCCGGCGACCTGGGCGACCTGGGCGACCTGGCCGAAGGTCTGCTGGCCGACTGCGACACCGACGACGAGGCGGCGATCGCCCGCCAGCGGCCGCGGGTCGAGGCGCTCAAGCAGAAGCTGGCAGGACGCAACGACCCAGCTTCGCAGCGGCTTTTGAGCCTGGCCGACCACCTGGTCCGGCGGGTCGTGTGGATCGTCGGCGGCGACGGCTGGGCCTATGACATCGGTTTTGGCGGCCTGGATCACGTGCTCGCCAGTGGCGCCGACGTCAACATCCTGGTGCTGGACACCGAGGTCTACTCGAACACCGGCGGCCAGGCCAGCAAGTCGACGCCGATGGGCGCCGCCGCCAAGTTCGCCGCCGCCGGCAAGTCCAGCGGCAAGAAGGACTTGGGCATGATCGCCATGAGCTACGGCAACGTCTACGTGGCGCAAGTGGCCTTTGGCGCTCGCGATGCCCAGACGGTCAAGGCCATTCAGGAAGCGCAGGCTTGGCGCGGCCCGTCGATCGTCATCGCCTACAGCCACTGCATCGCCCACGGCTACGACCTGGCCTACGGCCCCGAGCAGCAAAAGCTCGCCGTGCAGACCGGCTATTGGCCGCTGTACCGCTACGACCCGCGCAACGTGGCGAACGGCGAGGCGCCGCTGCATCTGGACTCCACCGCGCCCAAGGGCGAGCTCAAGAGCTTTGTGGGCAACGAGACCCGCTTCAAGATGGTCGAGCAGGCCGACCCGGTGCGCTACGGCAAGCTGATCGCCGCGCACGCCACCGCGATGCACAAGCGGTTCAAGCTGTACGAGCACATGGCGCACCTGGCCACGCCGACCTCACTCCCCGACGCCTGACGGCGTCTGCCTCCCCGCTTTCCCAGAGTTCGCTGAACTCTGGGAATCGCTGCGCGACCGCGGGGACCCCTTCCCCGACGCGCCGGAGAGAGGGGCTCTTGGCTGGGGAAGCTCGGGACCGGCACTCAATTATCTTGAGTTTTCATAATCTTGCCCCTCGCCCAAAGCGTTGGGAGAGGAGGGGTCCCCGCGGTGAGCGAAGCGAGCGAGTGGCGCCAGTGGCGCCGGGAGAGCGGGGCAGACGCGCAGCGTCGGGGTGAGGGCCCGTCACGCCCCGACCACACAAGAACTTGTGCTTAGGGCTGAGCCATGCGCCTCGCGTTCGACCGCGTGACCTACGCCAAAACCGCCTCCACCCCATAAGCCAGCACGAGCGGATCGCGCGTCACCACGATCAGGCGCTCGACCCGGGCCTGCGCCACCAGCAGCCGGTCGAAGGGATCCCGGTGCAGAGGCGGCAGCTGCGCGAGCTCGCGCAAGTGGCTGAACTGAATGGGCAGGGGCAGGAACTGGCTGTCGGCGATGCCGGCCTCGAAGTCGGCCTCCAGGCGCAAACGGCCCAGGGACTGCTTGATCGCCACTTCCCAGGCCGAGGCGACGCTCACGTAGACCTCGTCGGCGCTGCGGAGGGCGTACACGGCCGCCGGGCTGAGGTCGCGGCCACCCAGGCGCCACCACAGAAACACATGGGTGTCCAGCAGGATGCGCGTCATGGGACGCCGCCTTCCATGGCTGCGAGCAGGTCGTCGGGCAGCGGCGCGTCGAAGTCGGGGCCCAGCCACAGGGCGCCCTGCCAGCCGCCGGGTTGCCGGTCGACCGGCGGGCGGGCCAGCGGCACCAGGCGCGCGTAGGGCTTGCCGGCCTTGGCGATCAGGATCTCCTCGCCCGCCGCGGCGCGATCGACCAGCCGCGACAGGTGGGTCTTGGCTTCGAACATATTGACGACCTCGGCCATGGCGACCTCGCGGCGCCACGAAAGGCGCGCCCACAGGCCACACTACGGACTGCTCACGAGTTAGTCAACTTAGCTAACCAAGTGCCTCAGCCGGGCGGGACTTGTCCGCCGCCCGCTCGCCCAACCCCACCAGCGCCAGTCGCACCTCCAGGTAGCTTACCGTGTCGGGCCCCAGGGCCTCGCGCAGGGGCTTCAGGCGCGTGCTGCCGGCAATCTCAGCCTGAGTGCGCACTTGCCGACGCGTCTCGGGGCTGAGCCACGGGCTCAGATCGGCCTCGGGGTGGCGCTCGGCCCATTCTTCCAGCCAGCCCGCCACCGTGGTCGGGGCGCGGTCGCACAGCTGCGCCGTCAGCTCCAGGGGCAGGCCGGCGGCAAACGCCACCTCGGCAATGCGGTGCGCCTCGGCCACCGACTCGGCATCGGTGCGGCGGCGCGTGGCACGCGACACCACCTGCGACGCGGGCAGCTCGCGCGGATCCTCGCAGACGGCCAATCCCAGCTCGCGGGCCGCGTGCCGCAGTACCGCTAGCACTGCTTCGCCCCAAGTGTGCGCCTTGGCCGGGCCGATGCCAAAGATCTGCAGCAACGTGGCCGGGTTGCCCGGCCGCCGCTGCGCCAAGTCAACAAGCGTGCGGTTGGTCAGGACATGAAAGGGCGGCACGTCGTTCTCGCGGGCGCGCTCGCGGCGCCATTGGGCCAAGTGCTCGTACAGGCTCCGCTCTTCCGGGCTGAGAAGGGCGGTGGGGTGTGGCGGGCGCAGCTCGTCCATCGGGTTCCTCATGGCGGCCATGGGGCGGCCACGGGGACGTCAACGCAAGGAGCGTGCCAAGATGAACTTGTTTGTTTTCAGGCATTTCTATTCGTGATGCCGATATCACAGTCTCAGGTGAGACCGGTATCAGAGCCAGCCGTGGGCAGCGGGTGTCGGTGAAGGGCAAGTCGCCGATGCCGACGCTGCGGGGAGCGTACCAGCCGGTTTGGCTGGCAGGTTCGGCGGTCTGGGGGTACAGTCGATCGGCATGAACGCCTTCTTCTCGCGGGTAGACCGCTGGTCTTCAACGGCCCTACCTATCCTGCTCTTGCTCACCGGCTGTGGTGCCGCCGCGGCCGGCGCAGCCTCGCCGACCCACGGTGTCGTTGTCGGCGCCGCGTGCTCCGGCCCAGGCGGCTCGGCGTGCGGCTACGCCGGCAGTGATGCGGCCGTGCTCACCTGCAGCAACGGCACCTGGCAGACTGTGGTCGCGTGCACCGGGGGCCGAACGTGCACAGCCGTGGCCGGGTCGGCCAAGTGCAGCGGACCGGACGCCGGCTCCAGCGCGGATGCCTCGCCGAGCGACGGAAAGTCCAGCGGCCTGGCTGCGGGGTGCCATATCGAACCCGCCGCCTTCACGTTCACCAACGTGACTGCGTCCAACCCGCAGACAGCCTGCTTCAGCTTGCGCAACACCGGCAACACACAGCTGTCGTTCACCGGCGCCGCCATCGACCCGGTCAACGCCCAATACACCCTCACCGAGCAACCGAACAGCGGGGACACGATCGCTGGGGTGGGTACGACCGGCAACGTCGACGGCAGCCAATCCCTGAAGACCTGCGTGAAGTACACCCCCGACTCCACTCCCGGCAACGAACAAGCGACCTTGGTGGTGCTGACCAGCGGCCAACCCAGCGCGTGCGCGGCAGCGCTCGACGCCGTAATGCAGCAACCGGCGACCATCACGGTCACTTGCGGCGGCCCCGGTGGCAAGCTGGAGTATTCCTTCCCCAATCCGGTGGCGGGCTCCGCCAAGTGCACGATCTGCAACAACGGTCCGCCGCCCGTCAAGGTGCAGAACGCAGGGGTCGTGGCCAGCAACCCTACAGACCAGGCCAAGGCCAACGCCAACTACAAGGCCGAACTCCTCGACTCGTTGGGCTATGCGCAGGCGCTGCTCGCGCTCGCACCCCAAAAGTGCACCGAGCTGCAGGTCACCTACACGCCGCAAAACGGCCAGAGCGGACCTGGCGCTTACGCTTCCTACACGTACGGCAGCGTCGGCCTCAGCAACCAAGGCACGATCCCGATCGTTGCGGGGCCGTAGCCCGGTGGATCCTACCCGCCGGCCAGCTAATGGAGAGAGGGCATCGACTTGAAACGCAGCAAATTCGAGCGATACCTGCGCCAACACGGCTGCTCGCTGGTCCGCGAGGGCAGCAGTCACTCGATCTTCGAGAATGCGGCGACCGGCAAAGCCACCACGGTGCCGCGCCACCCCGACATCGATCGCAAACTCGTGAAAATCATTTGCCAGCAGCTAGAAATCCCGGCACCGGCGGGCGACTGAATACACGGGAGCGGGAGCAGGAGCAGGAGCAGGAGCAGGAGCGGGAGCGGCTACGACAACGACAACGCCTCGTACTCCACTCGGCCGGCGCTCACCGCCCGGTCGTGCCGATACGCCATCATCTCCCGCAACGCGTCGATCACATTGTCGCGCGCCTGATCCTTGGTATGCCCCTGTGAAACCACGCCTGGGACCTCAGGAATACTGGCGACCCAGCCGCCGTCCTCGCCGGGTTCAAAAACGATCGTCAGGGTGGGCAGGGTGCGGGCGTTCATGACAATTCCCTTCACACGGGGCGAGATCAAACCCCACGCCTGGATTCAGGGTAGCCGGGGCCTGCGGGTTGGGCAAGCCTCTTTTCCCGGCAAGTGGGGCAGCTTGATAGATCGAAGTCTTTGAACTGCAAAGTGTATCCGCTCCCTCTCGGTCGCGGCTATTTAGGCCCGGGAACGCCCAGCGTCCGCTAGTCCACCACCCGCGCCACCCAAAGCGCATACACGTCGTTGCGGCTCCAGCCCGAGGCCGCCGCCAGCTCCGCCACCGCCTGCTTGGCCCGCTGCCCCTGCTGCCGAGCTTGTTCTATCTTTTCAAGAAGCTCCGCCTCACTCCACTTGTCCGACCCGGCCGGCTTGGCCGCCACTTCCACCAGCAGCACCGCCTCGCCGCGCTCGTGCTCAGGCAGAAGCTGCGCCGCCACCTCCGCCGGGCGACCGAGCAGAAACCCCTCGTGGATCTTGGTCAATTCCCGGGCCAGGCACAGCCGCACCGCCGGCGCCACCGCCTGCACGTCGGCCAGCACGTCGGCCACATCGCGACCGGGCACATAGAAGGCGTGGCTCATCGGGCCGTCGGGCCCTGGCAGAAGCCGCGCCTGCAGCTGCGCGCGCCGCTCGCCCGACTTCTTGGCCAAAAAGCCCCAGAACGCAAAGGGAACCGGCGTCAGGCCCGAGGCGGCCAGCGCCACCGCCGTGGCAAACGGCCCCGGCAGCGAGGTGACCGCATAGCCGGCCTGCCGCACCGCCGCCACCAGCTCGGCGCCCGGGTCGCTCAGGCACGGCGTGCCGGCGTCGCTGACCAGCGCCAGCACCTTGCCCTGGGCCAGCTCGTGCAACACCGAGTCAATTCGAGCTGTTTCGTTGTGCGCGTGCAGCGACCACAGCGGCTTCTTCAGCCCCAGGTGATGCAGCAGGGCGCCGCTGTGGCGGGTGTCTTCGCAGAGGATCAGGTCGGCGGTGGCCAGGGCCTGCTGGGCCCGCGGCGTCAGGTCGCCCAGGTTGCCGATCGGCGTCGCGACGACGCGCAACTCAGCCGTCATTTCTTGGACTTACCGCCACCCTGCTGGGCCGTCTGCTGGGCCAGCGCCGCGCCGATGAAGGCCTTGAACATCGGGTGCGGCTGCAGCGGCCGCGACTTGTATTCGGGGTGGAATTGGCAGGCCAGGAACCACGGATGGCCCGGAAGCTCACACATCTCGACCAGTTTTCCGTCCGGCGACAGGCCCGACAACCGCAGACCGGCCGCCTCCAGCTGGGCGCGGTACTGGTTGTTGACCTCGAAGCGGTGGCGGTGACGCTCCGAAATCAGTGCCTTGCCATAGACTTTCCGTGCCAGCGAGCCGTCCTGCAGCGCGCAGTCGCAAGCGCCCAGGCGCATCGAGCCACCCTTGTGGGTCACCTCGCGCTGGGTCTCCATCAAGTCCACCACTGGATACGGAGTTTCTTTAGCAAATTCAGTAGAGTGCGCCCCGTCCAGCTTGCAGACGTTGCGGGCGAATTCGATCACCGCGATTTGCATGCCCAGGCAGATGCCAAAGAACGGCATGCCCCTTTCGCGAGCGTATTGGACCGCGCGGATCTTGCCCTCGGTGCCGCGCCGGCCAAAGCCGCCAGGGACCAAGATGGCGTCGATGCCCGCCAAAACCTTGTCTGCATCGCCCGTTTCCAGCTCTTCGGCGTCCAGGTAGCGGAGCTCGACCCGCGCGCCATTGGCCACGCCGCCGTGGGCCAGCGCCTCGTTCAGCGACTTGTAGCTCTCTTTGAGCTCCACGTACTTGCCCACGATGCCGATGGTCGCCACCTTGGGCGCGCTGCGGTAGGTGTCGGCAAAGGCAATCCACTCTTTCAGATCGGGCTCGCGCCAGTGATCGCGGAACAAATCCAGGGCGTTCAGCACCTGGTGGTCCAGGCCCTCGGCGTGCATGGTCGCCGGCAGGTCGTAGATGCACGGCACGTCGGGCGCCAGGATCACGCACTCCTTGGACACGTTGCAAAACAGCGAGATCTTGGCCTTGAGCCCGTCGTCCAGCGGGTGGTCCGAGCGGCACAAGATCAGGTCGGGTTGGATGCCGATTTCGCGCAATTCCTTGACGCTGTGCTGGGTTGGCTTGGTCTTGACCTCACCGGCCGAGGCGATGTACGGCACCAGCGTCACGTGGATGTTGATGGCGTTGCGCGGGCCCACGTCCAGACGCATCTGGCGGATCGCCTCCAAGAATGGCAGCGACTCGATATCGCCCACGGTGCCGCCCACTTCCACGATGGCCACGTCGGCGCCCTCGGCCGCCTGGGTCACGCGCAGCTTGATCTCGTCGGTGATGTGCGGGATCACCTGCACGGTGCCGCCCAGGTACTCGCCGCGCCGCTCGCGCTGGATGACCGCGTCGTAGACCTGACCCGTCGTGAAATTGTTGGCCTTGTGCATGGTCGCGGTGGTGAACCGCTCGTAATGGCCCAGGTCCAGGTCCGTCTCGGCGCCGTCGTCGGTCACGAACACCTCGCCATGTTGATACGGCGACATGGTGCCCGGATCCACGTTGATGTACGGGTCGAGCTTGACGTTGGTGACCTTCAGCCCGCGCGCCTCCAGCAGGGCGCCCAGCACCGCGGCCGACAGGCCCTTGCCGATCGACGACACGACGCCGCCGGTGACGAAAACAAACTTGGTGGGGTGTTGGGGCGCAGACCCGCGGACAACCATGGCAGCCTCGGCGCCGGGAGCGGCGCGTGGGGGCAAAAGGAGCCCGGGGACCGCATGCTAGGCGGCCGAGGCGTGAACCGCAAGCCGCGCGGCCATCAAAGTTCCTTCAGGCCCCACGGCGGATTGGCGTTGACCAGGCCGCCACCCTTGCAAGTCGCGGTGAACGTAGCGAACTTCTTGGTCGGGTGGCTGGCGCTGATGGTGTAGACGCCGGGGGGCACGTTCGTCCAAAGCACGCCGCCGTCGGCGGTGGTGGCCTTCAAGGTCTTGTCGGGCACGGTGTTCGCGTCGAAGTACAGCGTCGGCGGCAGGTCCGGCTTGCCGGTGGCGGTGGCGTCGGCGACGCCGTGGGCGCCAAAAGCGCGGAACTGCTCGTAGGTAAGCCCTTGAATCGCTTTGGTGCTGGTGGTCGAGGCGATGATGCAGTGCTGATCGTCGGGCGTGACGCCGACCACGCCGGACAGGACCGCAAAGATGCCGTCGTCGGGCGTCTGGAAGTGGACGTGCTCCAAGTCCGTCTGCACGTTGGCAAAGGTCTGCAGCGTCATACTGTGGTAGCCCGCGGCGCTGATCGTCGGCGTCACCGTCGCGCCCTTGGGCACGGCCAGGTCGTAGTGGCCCTGGGCGTCGGTCTTGGTCGAGATGCCCGGCAGCTCGACCACGCCGATGGTCGCGTCGGCCACGCGCTCTTGCGCGCCCGGCGCAAACCGGTAGGCCACGCCGCGCAGGTGCACCTGGGCCCCACTGCTGGTATCGCTGCCGCCCGCGTCGCTACTACTGGTAGTGGTCGAGGTGGCGTCGCTGCCGCAGGCGGCCAGGACCAGGACAAACACAGGGACGGCAAGGTGCAGACGCATGGACGACTCCAAAGGGAATTGGGCCGTCAAGTTCGCCCGCCACCAAGGATCTGTCAAGCCGCAGTCCTCAAGGCCCCACGCGCTCCAGAGTCAGCAGGATCACAGCGAGCCGGCCCCCGTCGCCCTGCTCACTGGCGCCGCCGATACCGACCGACAGCGCGGAGTCGCTGAACACTTCAGCTGGAAATTCGATCTTCTCCAGATCGCCGGTCAAGAGCACAAAGGCGTGCAGCCGCCCCTGCAGCAGGCCGCGCTCCTTGGCCTGATCCAAGGCCCGCCGCGACACCCCGTCCAGGGCACCGCTGCTGGCCTGTTCCGCGCCGCTGCGCGCCACCTCGCTCAGCGGCCCATCGACCGCGAGCGCTCCCAAACCCTTGGCGGCGCGCTGATCCTGGAGCAACTGGGCGACTTTGCCTTCGATCTGCGCGGGCGACCAGTCCAGAGCCGGGCGGGCAAACAGCTGCGTCACCCAAAACCGTCGCTTGGCGCCCTCGCCCTGCATGGCCACGCCCACGCCCAGCACGGGCACGTCGCGGCTGAGCAGGTTGCGCCGGTGGCCCAGGCTGTGCATCAGGCCGGCCTCGGCCTCGGACAACGTGCTGTTGTGGGCGACATTTTCGGCGTGGGCGCTGTTCTTGTAGCCAGCGCGCTTGAGGCGATCGCTGGGGAGCCCGCTCGACGGCGACAAGTGGCCAAAAAAGCCGTGATCGCGCATGTCTTGGCTGTGCTGGCGGGCCACGGCGGCTAGGCGCCTGTCCCAACCCAGCGCGGGCAGCCCATAGGCGGCGCGGTCGCGGTTCACCAGCGCCAGCACGTAGGCCTCGGCTTCGTCTGCGCTTTTTAGCCGCGTCTCGTCGGCCGGGGCGTGCGTCGTCAAGCTCTGCGGCGGGTTTTGGCCCACCCAGAAGCGCAGCTGCACCAGCTTGCCGGGCCCGGCCGGTCCCTCGCCGTCCAGGTCCACGTCCAGCGGACCAAGCGCAGTCCCCGCAGGCACTTGCAGGGCAATCTGATCGCCTTGCTGGGTGACGCTCAGCTCGGCCTCGCTGCCGTCGGCGCGGAGCACCAGCGCCTCCAGGTGCTTCCAGTCGGCGAGCAGACGGCCAGAAAGCGCAATCGTCGTGCCCGGTTCCGCGCGCACTGCCACCGGCCGCAGCGCCACCCCCAGCCGCGTGCCCACCACCCCGATGTGGCGTGGCATGGGCAGGCCGTGGCGATAGACCTCGCCCACCCCCACCCGCACCGGCACCCGCGGGTCGCCGCGCGCCGCCACCACCGCCTCGATCGCCTGCTTGAGCGGCTCGGGGCCGTCCGAGGTGGTGCGCACCTGCTGAAAGGTCGTGTCCGCCGCCACCCCGCCCGCCGAAGCCACCACGAATTCCCGCACGTCCGATGGGACGATGTCGCCGAGCTCGGTGGTCTGGTACACCAATTCGCGCGCCGCTTTGCCCAGCGAGGCGTCGTAGACCGCCTGCCCGCCGCTCAGTTGCCCCACCAGCTCGGCGTAGTGCGCGTCGTTCTCGTCGGTCTGCGGCCGGCCGTACCAAGGCTGCGGCGGCTCGGACAGATGGATGGTCAGCAGCTTGCCGGCCTGGATGTGCGGCGCGGGCGGCGACGGGTCAACCGGCACCGCGGGCGGCGGCGGCGGACTGGGCGCTGGGGGCTCGGCCGGCGACTCTGGAGGCGGTAACCTCTTGCGCGCCGCCAAGTTGTGGGGTGTCCGCCGCGGCGCCGACGGACGATCGACCGCCAGCCACAGGCCCACCACCACGGCCACCACCACGCCGATCGCTGCCCACCGCTGCACCATCACCTCCCGCGCCACAGCATAGGAGTCTGTCCCGCTACTTGCACGGGGCGGCGGCGCAACTTACAGTCAGGTCATGCACAACCGTTTTCCTTCCCGCTCCGCCTGTCTGTCGATCGCCTGCCTCGCCCTGATCGGCTGCTCCGCTCCCGAAGTCGCCAGCGACAAGCCCGGCCAAGAGCTCGCGCCCGAGGGCGACGCCGAAAAGCTGGCCAACGTCCCCGTGCGGGCCGCCGACGCGCCCAAAGCCGCAGCCACGCCCGCCGCACCGGTATGGCCCAAGCCAAGCATCGGCACGGCCACGCCCAGCGACGTGTCTGGCCCACCCGCCGACGCGCAAAAGCTGGCCACCGGCCTGTCCTTCAAGATCCTCAAGGCCGCCGAAGGGGCGATGGCCACACGCGATTCCAAGGTGGTGGTGCACTACGCCGGCTGGACCACCAAGGGCGAGCTGTTCGACAGTTCGGTGCCGCGCGGCGAGCCCCTCAACATCGGCTTGTGGCAAGTCATCGAAGGCTGGCGCGACGGCGTCGCCGGCATGAAAGTAGGCGAAGTCCGTAGACTTTGGATCCCCGAAGCCCTTGCCTACAAAGGCCAACCCGGCACGCCCCAGGGAATGCTGGTGTTCGACGTCGAGCTACTGGGCATCGAATAGCCCACGGAATCCCCAACATGCAGCGACACCAGGGCCCGCGCGCCCGTCAAACCCGTATCGTCGCGACCATCGGTCGCTGCGGCGACGTCGATTACCCCACTTTTCTTGGCAAGTTGTGCGACGCCGGTGTGGACGTGCTGCGGCTGAACATGAGCCACGCCGACCCCGACTACGGCAAAGAGCGGCAGATCCTGGCCTGGGCCAACCAGCCGCCGACCCATCTGCAAGCGCCGCGCGTGGCGGTGATGGCCGACCTTCAGGGGCCCAAATGCCGTATCGGCAAGCTGGCTTGCGACCCCCTGCCGCTGGCCGAGGGCAGCGCGATCTTGCTCGCCTCGGACACGCAGCCCCAGACCGGCGGCGACTTGCCGCAGGTGCCGGTGCCCGAACCGGTGGCGTCGCTCCTGTACCGCGGGCTGCAGGAGTTCTTGGCCGATCACCCGGGGGCGCAGCCGACGATCCTGTTTGGCGACGGGGACTTGAGTGTCGAAGTCACGGGCTTGACCGCCGACGCGATCCAAGCGCGGGTCACCGCTGGCGGCAACCTGGGCTCCAAGAAGGGCCTGACGGTGCGCGAGATCGACTTGGACTTGGATCCGTTCCCGGCCAAGGACCAGCGCGATCTGCAGTTCAGCTTGGAGCAGGGCATCGATTTCGTGGCGCTGTCGTTTGTCCGCACGCCGGCGGATGTGCAGCGGGTACGGGCGTTTATGGCCCAGCACTTGCCGGCCGGCCAGACCGCGCCGGGCCTGATCGCCAAGATCGAAACCCTGGCGGCGGTGCGCGACATCGAGGCGATTCTGGGTGCCAGCGACGGCATCATGGTGGCGCGCGGCGACCTGGGGCTGCAGCTCGGCTTCGAAGAAGTCCCTGCCGTGCAAAAGCAATTGGTGTTGGCGGCCCGGCGCCATGGCAAGCCTTGCATCGTGGCGACCCAAATGCTCGAGTCGATGATCGCGCAGCCGCTGCCGACCCGCGCCGAGGCCACCGACGTGTTCAACGCCATCTTGGATGGCGGCGACGCGGTGATGCTCTCGGGCGAAACATCGGTAGGTTCAAGGCCTTTGCGCGTCGTCGAGACGATGGATCAGATCGCGCGCAAGGCCGAGACCTACCGGCAGTTGGAGCGCCGCCGCCGCGGTCCCACGCCGCTGCCGCCGCCGCAAGAGCTGGCCTACATCGATCGCATCAACGTGGGTTTTGCCCAGACTGCGGCCCAGTTTGCCGAGTCGCTGCCGGCCTTTGCGATCGCTTGCTTTACGCGCACCGGCCGCACGCCCGAGCGGGTGTCGCGCTACCGCCCCGGCGTGCCGATCGTCACCTTCTGTACGGATCCGCGGGCGACCCGCAAGTGCCTGTTATTCTGGGGTCTCCATCCCATCCACATCGACGATCTGCCGGTGCAGCAAGATCGCCTTGGCCAGGTCGGCCGCTTGGGTTTCAAAGTGTTGCGCGAGCGATACGGCATGCAGCCGGGCGACGCCCTCGTCGTGACCGCCGGCGTCGACTGGCCGCGCGGTGGCACCAACGCGCTGCAGGTGTTGATCGAAGACCACGGCCGCGCTCAACAAGCGATGGAAGAGGCCAGCCGCGAGGAAGCCGACAGCGAATCGCCCTAGCTGGACATGCGTCGTAGCAGGAGCGGACGCCGGCAGCGGCGACCCGACGCACAGCAAGGGATTGATCCCCCCGGCCGTTTCGCGGATCCTATTGGGCTGCGGACCAGTCCGCCCGAACTAGGCAGGAGCGCAAATGCAGAAGAAGATGGCCAGCTTGGCAGCAACCGTGGTCGCCGCGATGGCGACGGTGACCGTGGCGCCGGCCCTGGTAGCGAGCGCCGCGGCGGTCGAAAAAGCCGAAGCCATGCTGTACGTGCTGGAGCCGATCGATCAAGGCGGCGTGACCGTGCCGATGATCGTGCCCGTGGCGAACAAGGCCCTGGCTGATGCCGGCCCGTCGACGCGGCCGACCAAGGCTTTTGAAGCGCTGCGCGCCCGCGCCCCCAAGGCCTACGGGGCGACGTCGCTACGCCTCGACTCGGGCAGCAAGGCCACGCTGGTGCTGGACAAAGTCGCCGACGCCGATCAGGTGGTGGCCGAGGTCTACTGGAACCTGGCGGCGATGGGCTTTAGCGAGTTGATCGCCACGCCGTACTTGCGCGACGCCGTCCGGCTGTCCGACTTGGGCTACGGCGCCAGCGTGACGCTGCTGCCGGTCTGGGATCTGCTGCGCTTCTACGATCAACCGGCTTTGCTGACCGGCAGTTTCGCGGTCGTGGCCGAACAGCCGGTGCCGGCGGCCGAGGTGTTCAAACGCTTGGCCAAGGGCGACCCGGCGATCAAGAAGATCCTGGTCGACGCGGTGGCCGGCGCGGCCATGCGGCCCAAGATGGCCGTGCTGGAAGCCGTCGCCGACGGCAAGGTGCGCGAAGCCGTACGCCTCAAGGCCGACGACGCCGCGCCCGCCCTGGAAGATGGCTCGCCGCAAGTGCGCTCGCTGGCCCTGGACGCCGTGATCGCCGCTGGTTTTGCTGGGAACAAGTCCGTAATCGCCCAGTTGGAGAAGCTCATCGAGAACGACGCCGATGCCGAGCTGAAGCTGCGCGCGGTCAAGGCGCTGTCCAAGAGCGGCGTGAACAAATACGCAGACTTGCTGGAAAGCGAGAAGCTGAAGACCGGCTCGGCCAAAGAAGCGATGGAGGCCGTCGATCGCCTGGCCAAGTCGACCCAGGTCAAGATCGCCGGCCCGGCGCTGGTGGGCGCGCTGTCGCACAGCGACCGGGGCGTGCGCGACGCCGCGTTCCAAGCGCTCAAAGACATGAAGCAATTCGACCTGCTCCACAGCGCGATGAAGGGCGACATGCTCTCGGCCGAAATGCGCGAACAGATCGCCGCCGTGCTCGTCGAGTCGGGTTCGCCGGCCGCGCAAGAAGACGCGCTGCAGTACCTGATCACCAAGGCCAAGGCGCCGGGCAAGATCCTGGCCTGCCAGACCTACGGCAAGCGCGGCGCCAAGACCGCCACGCCCACGCTGATCGAAGCGCTGAAAGACGATTCGGCCGAAGTGCGCGCCGCCGCCGCCGAGGCCCTGGCCACCCTGAAGGACGAGCGGGCGATCACGCCGCTGGCCGACGCCGCCGACGCCAAGGCCCGCGACAAGGAAGTGATGCTGAAGACGGCCAGCGAGATCCTGGCGTCGCTGTCGCTGGACAAGGTCAAGGGCCTGGTCAGCAGCAAGAACGTGACCGTGCGGCAGATGGCGATCCGCGCCCTGGCCGAATTCGCCAAGGGCAGCCGGCCGCGCCCGGACGTGGTGGCGATCTTGCAAGAGGCGCGCAAGGACGCGGATGTCAACATCAAGCGGTCGGCGGTGTTCGCGCTGTCGCGGCTGCAAGACGACGGCATCGCCCGCGATCTGGCCGAAATGAAGAAGGATCCCGACGCCGAAGTGCGCATGCACGTGTGCTACGCGCTGACCAACGCCAGCGAGAAGTACGCCGAGGCCGTGGCCGTGCTGGAAGAGATGATGACCGACACCGATCGCAAGGTGAAAGTCGAGGCGATCAAGGGGCTTGGCAAGCGCAAGGTCTATGCGGCCGTGCCCAAGCTGGTCAGCTTTACCCGCCAGCCCGATGTCGAGGTCAAGCGCGCCGTGTTCGAAGCGCTGCTGATCCTGCGTACGCCAGAGAACAGCAAGGAACTGCGCGGGATTTTCCTGAAGGGCATGGAGACCAACGACAGCCAGGTGCGTCTGTTCTGCGTGCAGGCCCTGAGCGAAAAGACCGCGGTGTCCGACATCGAGGGCCTGCGTCAGGCGGCTTTTGACAACAGCAAGCCGGTCAAGCTGGCGGCGATCGCCGCGCTGGGCGCCAGCAAGCTGGTCGAAGCGATGGACGCGATCGCGAATTTCTTTGGCGACTCGGACAACGAAGTCCGCGAGAAGGCCCTGGACGCCATGTGCGGCATCCCGGGCGGCGACGCCAAGGACATCAAGGTCCGCTACTTGAAGGACTTTATCGCCACGGCCGACGTGCCCGAGCCGCTCAAGAAGAAAGCCGAGCAGTGCAAGGCGAACCCGTAATATGCACCCCACCTGATTCACGCCTGTACGGCTGCCGTGACCCGTTCGGCAAATGGCGAGAATCATGCGGGGACCCCGGTTCGGGCCCGCGGATTTTCCAGAGGTTGCGATCGGATTCGAACGGATTCCGTATTGGCGCGGCCGCGGCTACTTGGCCGCGCGTTTGGCCGCCAAAGCCTTCTGCAGCGCCCGATCCTGCTCGGACAACAGCGCAAAGAACGCCTTGAGGTGCGGGTCGCTCTCGGCCTCGGTCAGGGCGGCGTGACTGCCAGCCAGTTCGCTCTCTAGCCGCTGCGTCACGGCCAGCGCTTCGTCAAAGCTGATCTTGGGGCGCTCGCCGGCAAACCGCTCCAGCGCTTGTTCGCCCTGCAGGATCATCGCGTCCAGCTTGGCTTCGTCGAGCTGCCAGCTGCCATTGCGGCCGTGTTCGACCAAGAAGTCGCGGCAGGCCATGCGAACGCGCAGAGCGTGTTGAATTTCTTGCTTTTCTAGACGAATGAACAACTCGGCCCGCTCGGGTTGGTCGGCAAAGCGCGCCGCCAGCAAGTGGAACAGTTCGGCGGCGATGAGCTCGATTCGTTCGATTTTTTCAAAGGTTTCGACCGGATCGCTGTGCGCCGGGCTGGCGTGGTGGCGGTTCATGGTGTTTCCTCCTTGCTGTGCAAACTAGCCCCTAGCGAGCCCGCGCGCCAAACCCAAGGGACCGTGTGGCGTCACGTGCGCGTCACGGACCGCTCTTGCCCAAGGCCCGGTTGACAAGCGGGCGCTGCTGGTCAGCACAATTGCCGCGCCGCTGGGGGCAACGGGCGAGGCGAGCGATGGCGCAGTGCAAAAGACGGTGGGCAGGACGGCTGGCGGCGGCGACGGTGATCAGCCTGCTGGCGTGCCGCGAGCCACCTCCCCCTGACCAACGGCCGGCGCCGACCCCGATGGCCGATCCGAATTGGCAACCCGAACAGGGTCAGGCAGTGCCGACCGACAATCCGGGCGGCAGTACCTCGACGCAATTGCCCCTGAACGGGACGCCAGAAGGCGCGCCGCAATCGGCCAGCGACTTGCTGCCCAGCCTAAAGCTGCACCCGATCGATGACCTGAGCGTGCAATTGGAGCTGCCCGAGCCGTGTACCGCCTTGGCCAGCGGCGCCGGGCAAGACGAAACCTGGACGTTCGAGCGCGGCATCGTCGGCTCGACCTATGGTCTGCGCGTAACCGTGAGCCGGCGGCCGCTGCACGATCTGGCCGAGTTGGCCACCGCGGCAAGCGAGCTGTCCGTAGGGCAGATCGACGACAAAGGCAAGGATTCCAGCGGTTTGCTGTGGGTACGCAAACGCCCCGTCGGCCCGGTGCAAGAGCTGTGGGTCGGCCTGCCGGCAGGCGCCCTGGGCCGCGTCGCAGTGTGCAGCGCGCCACCCGCATACGCCGAGTTGGCGCGGCGGGTCTGCTTCAGTCTGCGCGCCATCGAAGCCCCTTGATTGTTGCTGAGCCGGTCGAAGGCAAACGGGGTTGCGGGTTCGCTGCTCAGGCGCGATGCGCGTCGCCCAAGCAGATGCCCACTCCGCGAGCGTGGCGTACCAGTTGGCTGGTCGTCTCGACCATGTGCGGCTTGCGAATCCCGTCGACCAGCGGCACGGATTCGATCTGTGTCCCGCGTAGACACACCATCTTGCCCCACTCGCCGGCCAGGGCCAGGCGCACCGCCTCGGCGCCAAACCGCAGAGAAATCAAGCGATCATAGGCACACGGCGAGCCACCGCGCTGGATGTGACCCAGCACCGTGGTGCGCACTTCGGGCACCGTGGGCCGATCCCAGTTTTGCGCGAACGCCTCGCGCAACGCGGCTTCCAGTTGGTGGGCCGCACCGCCGAGCCGCGCCACCTTGCCCGCGGTCGGCGCTTCGAGCAGCGAGGTCTGGCCGCCGGCCGGGAAGGCGCCCTCGGCCACGACGATCAGCGTGAAGTTGCGCCTTTCTTCGTGCCACCGTTGGCGAATGCGACCCATGACAACATTGAGATCATAGGGAATTTCTGGCATCAGCACCACGTGGGCACCGCCGACCAGACCAGCGTGCAGGGCAATCCAACCGGCATAGCGGCCCATCACCTCTAAGATCATGACGCGATCGTGCGACTCGCCGGTGGTGCGCAGGCGGTCCAGGGCGTCCATCGCCACTTCGACCGCGGTGTAGAATCCAAAGGTGGTGTCCGTAGAGGCCAAATCGTTGTCGATGGTCTTGGGCACGCCGATCACGCGCGCGCCGCGCTCGGCCAGTTCGTGGGCGATGGCCAGCGACCCGTCGCCGCCAATGGCGATCAGCCCCTCTAGCCCCAGCCGGGCGATGTTGGCGACCACTTCGTCGCCGCGGTCCTCGACCGTGCTCTGGCCGTCGCGCACCGTCAGATACTTGAACGGGTTGCCGCGGTTGGTCGTTCCCAAGACCGTGCCGCCCTGATTGAAGATGTTGCGCACATCAACCGCGCCCAAGATCCGCGTGTTCAGGCCGTTTTCGCCGCCGACCAGGCCTTCGAACCCGTCGACGACGCCGACGATCTCCACGCCCGCTTGCGCCGCACCGCGAACCACCGACCAAATCACTGCATTGAGGCCCGGACAATCGCCGCCGCCCGTGAGCAGACCAAAGCGCCGCATGACTCGCACCGTGCCCTCCACCGCCCGCCACTGCGAGCCCAGACCCAGGTCGACACCATAGCGCAGCACCCAAGTGAGGTCGACTGGCGCGGGCTTGTGTAAGCAAAAATGTTGACGGAGCATGGCATTGCGGCACCATACTAGGGCAGGCGTTTGAAAACGTCGCGCGATTGTGGTACTTCGCCGCCCGCGCACGCGCTCTCGACCACGACCTGCGAGGGATTAGGCGCAAACTTCCATGGCCGGAGCGGATCGGCAAAGGCCGCAAAAGGGGCGCAGTAGCGCAGCGAACACAGGAGTAAACCGATGAAGAATTTGATGAAGTGGACCTCTCTGGCTGCGCTCGGTTTGGGCGTGGTCGGCGCGGCCGGCTCGGCGATGGCCACCGACTCGCGTATCAACGGCCTCAGCGGCGGCAACGTGCAGGTCACCGGCGACATCACCGCGGCCCCCACCGGCGCCGATGTCCTCCTCAACGAGAAGTCGATCACGATCCGCGACTCGGCCAACATCTACCAGCTGCCGCAGTTCCTGCCCACCTACAAGAACAGCGTCGACTCGGACGCGACCAGCGGCGCCAAGTACGGCACCATGAACATCCGCTACGCCCTGAGCGACGACGCGGTGCTGCTCATCTACGGCAAGCGCTCGACGTGGCAGCCGGTGGTCAACGTCAACTCGGTGGCCGGCAAGACCACGGGCCAGGCCTCGGGCTACAACAACCCGCCGATCGACCCCACCAACCACCAGTTCGGCATCGGCTTTGGCATGAAGGCCGGCGAGTCGCTGCGCTTGGGCGCCCACGCCTCGCTGGGCGGCAACAACGCCAGCGGCAACAAGACCCGCAACAACACGCTGTTCCAACTGGGCGCGGGCTTGGGCTTTGATCTGAGCGAGACCAACAGCCTGGACTTCGGTCTGGATCTGCGCTTGGGTTCGTTCGTCTTCCAGGGCGACCAGGGCGATCTGTACCAGCCCGGCAGCCTGCTGCGCTTTGGCATGCTGTTCAAGGGTGAGTTCCAGGTGCACCAGATCGCCAAGATCGTGCCCTACCTGAACTTTGCCTACGACACCCGCAACGTCGTCCACGCCACCTACAACGACGGCTCGGGCGCCAAGCAGGGCAGCTCGGCCCTCACCGTGCTGCAGGTCGGTACCGATCTGGCCATCCAGCCCGTCGAGGGCGTCCTGATTCAGCCGGGCCTGGGCCTGGCCTTCGCCACCAGCAGCGTCAGCGGCAACTCGGTCAACGTGCCCCAGGGCCCGGTCAACATCGTCAACCTGGACTCGACCTCCAGCCGCGTCATCCCGTACTACGGCTTCGCCGCCGAGGCCAAGGCCTTTGACTGGATGGTCCTGCGCCTGGGCGCTCGCCAGCAGGTCATCTCGACCAACATCGGCAACACCGCCAACAACCCGGCTCCGTCGAACGAGACCCACACCTCGACGGTCGTCAACACCGTCACCACCGGCATGGGCTTCAAGCTGATGGGCTGGGATCTGGACCTGAACGTCAACCCCAGCTTCTTCAACAACGGCGTCTACGCCGCCACCGGCGCGGCCACCAGCCCGTTCGCGGTGGACTGGGCGCTGGGCTACCGCTGGTAAGCCCTTGGGCTTGCTGGCCTTGCTAGCCTGACCTCCTGCTTGCGCCGTTCGGCACGTTGGCTCTTGGCCGGCTTGCCGAGCGGCGTTCGCGTTTTTTGCCGCGGGAATAGCGGGCAGCAAGCGCGGCTTGCAGGGTTGGGAGGGGCCGGGCAGACTTAGCGGCCGCGGCGCTTGGCGCCCACTGGCCCCGGTTGGAGGATCATGCTGTTTTTGACGCGCATCCCAAGCGCAGCCCGGCTTGTCGCCTTTGGTCCCATGGTCCTTGGCTGTACCGTTGTGGCCGCCTGCAGCCGCCCGACCAGCGCACCCGCGCCCGTCGTCGCCGCAGCCACCCCGCCAGCCATGCCCGCCGCGGCCACGCCGACCCAAGCGCCGCCAGAGGGCGAGAGCGCCGCGCCATTTCGCGCCGTGGCTCCGGTGGCGACCGTCAACGGCAAGCCGATTGCCCCCGAAAAGTTCAACGCAGAGCTCGACAAGCTGATCGGCCCTGGCGCCAAGATCCCCACCGATCGCCTGCGCCGCATCGCCCACAGCATCATCGGCCGCCTGGTCGAAAACGAGCTGCGCGAGCAGGCCATCGCGCAAAACAACATCGAGGTCACCCAGGCCGAACTCGACGAAGTCTGGAGCGACTATACGCGGCGCTTTGCCGACGAGAATGGCAAGGTCGACGAGGCCGGACTGGCGTCTGAACTCAAGCGCACCCGCCGCAGCATCGCCGAGGTCAAGGAGCAACTGCGCCAACAAAAGCTGGGCCAGAAGCTGACGGAGAAACTCGGCAAGGTCGACGTCAGCGAAGCCGAGATGAAGCAGTTCTTTGACGGCAACCCCACGTCGTTTGTCGAGCAGGCCTCGCGCGACGTGCGGGCCATCGTAGTTCGCGTGGCGGCTGACGCCCAGCCCAGCGAACGCGACAAGGCAGCGCAGCGGGCCAAGAGCGCCTACGAAGCGTTGAAAAAGGGCCAAGATTTCGAACTAGTGGCCAAGGAATTCGGCGACGGCGCCCAGCCACCTCTGCACATCCTGAAGGGCAGCACCGACAGCGACTTGGAGAAGGTGGCCTTTGAGATGAAGGTGGGCGACATTGCCCAGCCGATCCGCACCCGCTGGGGCTACTACGTGATTCGCCTGATCGAGAAGAACGAACAGCGCAACAAGACCTACGGCGAAGTCCGCGAGGAAATCCGCCGCTCGCTACTGTCGCGCAAGGCCTTCTTGGAAGAGCGGAGGATCGTTCAGGAACTGCGGCGCAAGGCCGAAGTGGTCGAGACCCTGCCGTTCTGATGCGCAGCCCAGCTCGCGCCGGGCGACGTAGCGTGGTTTTCGCTCTGACTCTAGCGGATTTGCAACAAGAGCGATTTGGCTGCGAGGTCCGATGCCGCCGTGACGCACAAGCTGCCAGGCGACGCTGACGGCAAAGGCCGCCGCAAGCTGCGTTGGTCGCTGCCGACCCGCATTTTCATGGCCTTTGCCCTGATCATCCTGTGCACCGGTGGCAGTTCGCTCTATGCCATCGCTACGGTGGCGGCCTTGCGCCACGAACTGACCTTTCTGCGCGCGCGCGCACTGCCGCTGCTAGACGAATTGCGCCAAGCGACCGCAGAGTTGCGTGCCTTCGACGAGGCTCTGCAACGCGCCGCGCCCCAGGACCTGGATTGGGTGGTGCGCCTGCTGCCCAACGCCCGGCCGTATCAGCGCGTGGATCAGTTGCTGGCGCACGCCCGCCAGATGGCTCTGCTGGCCGATCCGCCGCGCTTGGCCCAGCTGGTCAGCCGCCAAGCGCCGCCGCTGCCACTGCTCGACGCCGAATTGGCCAAGGTGCGGAGCGGCAACCAAGCCCTGACCCAGCTGCGCCGCGACCGCGAGATGCAGGCGCTGCTGGGCGATCTGCGCGACGCGGCGGGCGATGCCCAGGCCTACGACGCGATCACGGCGGCCTTGCAGCGCTCGATGGCCGAGCGGCGCGTCGCCGATTCGGCGCGGCTTGTCGTTGAACTTCGCAGAATGATTCGCCATATCCAGGGTGGCCTGGAACGAGCTCAGCTCGCCTTCGAGCGCGGTTTGACGGCCCGCTTCGAGGATGCCGAGCGCGCCGAAGCCAACTTGGTGTGGCTGGTGGTGGTGGCGTCGGCCCTGGCGCTGGCCATGTCGGTGCTGATGCTGCTGTGGTCGGTGGTGGCGCTGCGTCCGTTGGCGGCGCTGACCGAGGTGGTGCGGCGGTTTGCCAGTGGCGAGCGCAAAGTGCGGGCGGTGAGCCGCGGTCCCGCCGAGATCGCCACCCTGGCCGAAGAGTGGAACAGCATGGCCAATGCCTTGGCCGAGCGGGAAAAAGAACTGTCGAGCCAGCGCGACGAATTGCAGCGCGCCGAGCGCCTGGGAGCACTAGGCCAGATCGCCGCGCGCATGGCCCACGAAGTGCGCAACCCCCTGTCGTCCATCGGTCTCAACGCCGAGCTGCTCGACGAGGAACTGTCGCGCGAAGGGGCACTGGACCGCGGCGAGGCCCGCGAGCTTTTGGCGAGCATCGGCGCCGAGATCGAGCGCTTGCGCGTCTTGACCGACGGCTACCTGGACCGCGCGCGGGTCGCGCCGAGCGAGCAGGTGGCGCTGGATCCGGCCGGGCTGGTTCGCTCGCTGGTCGAGTTCTTGGCGCCCGAACTGGAACTTCGCAAAGTCCAGGTCGACCTGGCGCTGCAATCGGGCTTGGAGGTGGAAGTCGACCCCTCTTCGCTGCGGCAGGCGCTGTGGAATCTGGTCCGCAACGGCTGCGAAGCGGTGCCCGAGGGCGGACGCTTATGGATCGAAGTGTCCAAGCAACAAGTTGATTTAACTAGAGAAATGTTGCAGGAGTGGGTCGAGATCGCCGTGGAAGACAGCGGCAGCGGCGTGGCACCGGCCATCCGCGAGCGCATCTTCGAGCCCTTCGTGACGAACAAAGAGCGCGGCACGGGAATTGGCCTGGCCGTCGTACGCGAAATCGCTCGCCAGCATCGGGGCCGCGTCGAGCTGCACGCGGGACGCCATGGCCAAGGCGCAAGATTCGTGGTCATTTTGCCGCGGCGCTCGGCCTGTGGATAAGTCACCGGCCACCTGGGGACAGCGCGTGGACAAACTGGGTACGGCACCATCGGCCTGGGGACAGCCCAAATCCCATGGGGACAAAGCCGCGGTTGTCCCGATCCGGCCGCCGATCTTGTCCACAGGTCGATCGCACTCAATCATGCAATCATAATCGATTTTCCTGGACATCCCCACCTTCCACAGGCCCCCTTCCTCCGCTCTTTTTACCCAGACTTCCACCTCCCACGAGCGCGGGTGGAGGCCAAACCAGGCCGTCCCCCAGCGCCGCTGGGTCGGGGTGGGCGAATACCCGTTCCGGCCGAATCGGAGCGAATACTCGGGCAACTGTTCGGGACACTTGTTCGGAGCCATTGTTCGGAGCCATTGTTCGGGCCCGAACCGGGGTCCCAGCCTGATTCTCGCCTGTTGCAGAGCGGGTCAGAAAAGCCGTACAGGCGCGATTCAAGTGGGGTGGGTCTGACATGGGCGCAACTTCACCACGGCAGGCCCCTTTTCGGCGCCTGCAATTCGCGGTACAAGATTGCACCCCGACTCGGCGGGCAGATCGTCGGTTCCACACCGGCCCGATCGCTCGGCCACAAGCAGTCAGAACGGGCAAGGAGATTTCATGAAGGTTCGCATCGACAAGGCCGCCCTGATGGTTCCGCTGTACCGCGCCCAGGGTGCTGCCGACGAACGGTCGAATCAGAGCAACGCCAACGTGACGGCGTGTGTGCACATCGAGGCGGAAGACGATCGGCTCGTCCTGTCCGCGACCGACTACGAAGTTACCGTAAACGCAGAGGTTTCGGCAGATGTCATCGAGGCAGGCGCCGCTTTGGTCAGCGCCAAAGGTCTGTTCCAGGTTGTGCGCGCGCTGCCCGATGGGGCAACGATCGTGCTCACCGCCGACGAAAACCACCGTATGCGCATCGAGGCGGGCAAAGGCTATTTCCACCTCAACGGCCTGCCGCCCTACGAATTTCCGCCCCAGAACCTGGACTCGGCCGCGGGTAGGGTGCTGATCACCGACAAAGTGCACATCGACTCGATGCTGCGGCACACGCTGTTTTCGGTCTCGACCGACGATCGTCGTCCGGCCATCAGCGGCATCCTGCTCGAAGTGGAACCCGAGGGCGAAGGCCAGGTTCGGCTGCGCATGGTGTCGACCGACGGCCTGCGCCTGAGCAAGGTCGAGCGGTTGGTGGCGGCGCCGGATTACGATGGCAGCAAGACTTCTTGCATCATTCACCGCCGCGGCGCGGCTGAACTGCAGCGCTTGATCGAAGGGTCGGATCCGGCCCTGCGCATCGAGTTCATCGGCCGCAATCTGGTGTTCTCTAGTGATCGCACGCGTTTGCAGGTCCGCCAGGTCGAGGCGAATTTCCCCGACTACACGCGCGTCGTGCCCGACAAGAGCGATATTTCGGTGACGTTGCCGCGCGATTCCCTGGCCACGGCGATCCGCCGGGTGGCGCTGCTGGGCGTCAAGGGCCGCGACGACCACATCCAGCCGCTCAAGCTCGACATCGAGCCGGGTCGGGTGTCGCTCGAGATGAATTTCCCGTCGTATGGCGATGCCCACGAAGAGGTCGAGATCGACTCGTGGCAGGGCGCTCCGATGAAGTTCCTGTTCAATCCCAAGCACCTTCTGGATGTTTGCGGCGTGCTGACCAGCGACAACATCACCCTGGAGCTGCGCGACCAATTCTCGCCGTGCCTCATCCATAGCGACGAGGAGCCAGCCAGCCAGTTCGTGATCATGCCGATGCGCCAGTAGCGCAGCGCGACTCCCCAGCACCTCCCCACTCGCAGCGCACCTCCTTTCCCCGCGCGATGGCCGGTCATGCAGCTCGAACGGCTGATTCTACAAGGCTTTCGTAACTTGCACGGCCCAGAGGGCGTGCTCGAGTGGCGCCCGCATCCGCGCTTCAACCTGATCGTGGGCGACAACGGTCAGGGCAAGACCAACTTGCTCGAAGCCGTGGCGCTGCTGGCCGGTTTGCGCAGCTTCCGTGCCAATAAACTGTCCGAGTGTATTACGTTTTCGGCCGACCAAGCCAGCATCTCGGCGATCGTAGCGGGCAAGGCCGGACCGCGGCAGTTGGGTCTGGGACTCAGCCACGGCCATCGCCGGCTGATGGTCGACGGCAAGGCGGTGACCGCGGCGTCCGCGTTTGTCGGCAACCTGAGCGCGGTCGTTTTCACTACGCAAGACCTGCAGTTGCCGCACGCCGAGCCTGAAGCGCGTCGCCGTTGGCTAGACCGCATGGTGTTTGGCCATCAGCCGGCGCACTTGGACGAATTGCGCAAGTACGAACAGGCCTTGGCCTCGCGCAACGCGCTGCTGCGCCGGCACGCGCTGGGGCAGGTGCGCATCGATCCGGACATGCTGGATGTGTACGACAGCCTGCTGGCCCGCCACGGGGCGCTGGTCCTGCAGCGTCGCAGCGAAATCTTGAACGATTTTGCACCAAAACTGGCCCAGGCGTTCGAACAGATCGCCGCGCCGGGCTTGGACGCCCAGGTGCACTACCTGCTCAAAGACCCCAAAGCCGGCGACGAGGCTGGGCTTTTGCAGTCGCTGACCGACCGTCGCCCACGCGATCTGGCCGCGGGCCACACGACTGTGGGACCGCACCGCGACGACGTGGGCTTTGACTTGCTGGGTCGTCCGGCCCATCAGCACGCGTCGCAGGGCCAGTGCCGGGCGCTGGTGTTGGCCTGCAAAATCGCCGAAATTACGAGCATCGAGACCACATTGGGCGAGGCGCCGCTGCTCCTGCTGGACGACGTGTCCAGCGAGCTCGACGCCACGCGCAACGCCGCGCTGATGCGGCTGCTGGACGAATTGGGCGGGCAGGTGGTGGTGACGACCACCGACGCCAAACACATCGCGGTCGCCGCGCCGCGGCAGATTTTTCGCGTGCAATCGGGCCAGTTCCAGGCCGAGGGCGCGCAAGATGAGGTGCAACCATGAGCTTCTTTCGCATCGAAGGTGGAGTGCCGCTGTCCGGTCGCGTCCGCGTGGCGGGCAACAAGAACGAAGCCTTGCCGGCGGTGGCGGCGACGCTGCTGACCGACGAGCCGGTAGTACTACATAACCTACCGGATATTTTGGATGTTCGCGTGATGCTGGACGTGGCGGTGAGCTTGGGCGCCGAAGTGACGCGCTTGTCGCCGCATTCGGTGCGGGTTCACACCCCCGTTCTCAAGACCGCGCAAGTGCCCGACGAACTGGGCCGTCGCGTGCGTGCGTCGATCCTGTTTGCCGGTTCGCTGCTGGGCCGCGCGCACGAAGCCCATCTGCCGCCCCCCGGCGGCGACGTGATTGGCCGGCGCCGCTTGGACACCCACTTTGAGGGCTTCCAAGCTCTGGGTGCGAATTTCCAGTACGATGACGCCGGCTTCCACTTGATCGCCCAGAACTTGCGCGGCAGCGACCTGCTCTTGGACGAGGCCTCGGTCACGGCGACCGAGAACTTGCTGCTGGCCGCCGCGGTCGCCGAGGGCGAGACGATCTTGAACAACGCCGCCTGCGAACCGCATGTCCAGGGCATTGCTCGCATGCTGAACAGCATGGGCGCGGACATCCAGGGCATCGGTAGCAACCGGCTGGTGATCCACGGCGTGCCCAAGCTGCACGGCTGCGAATTCCACATTGGTCCCGACTACTTGGAGGTCGGTTCCTTCATCGGCCTGGCGGCGGTGACAGGCGGCGAGGTGACCATCGAAGACGCCGCGCCCGAGCACCTGCGGATGATCCGTATGGTTTTTGGCCGCTTGGGTGTCGAGACACGCGTGGTCGGCAACGACATCCTGGTGCCCGGCGGCCAGAACTTGAAGATCCGCCAAGACTTGTCGGGCGGCATCCCCAAGATCGACGACGCGATCTGGCCGCAATTCCCCACGGATCTCATGTCGATCGCCATCACCGTGGCCACCCAGAGCCAGGGCACGGTGCTCTTTTTCGAGAAGATGTTCGAAGGGCGCATGTTCTTTGTCGACCACCTGATCGGCATGGGCGCGCAGATCATCTTGTGCGACCCGCACCGGGTGGTGGTGGTGGGGCCGACGCGGCTGGTGGGTCAGCGGGTGCAGTCGCCGGACGTGCGCGCCGGTATGGCTTTGCTGATTGCGGCCTTGTGCAGTCAGGGTGTGACCACCATCCACAACATCCGCCAGATCGACCGGGGCTACGAGCGCATCGAAGAGAAACTACAGCGGCTGGGTGCGCGCATCGAGCGCATCTCGGACGGGAACTAGCCGATGACCGTGGAACAGCAGCTACGTCAACAACTTGCGCGGTCCAAGCGCGTGGTGGTCAAGGTCGGTTCGCAGGCCCTGTGCCTGAGCGACGGGCGCTTGGATGGGCGCACGATTGCCGGTTTGTGCCAAGATCTTGCCCAGTTGCTCGATGAGGGTCGGCAGGTGGTGCTGGTCTCGTCGGGTGCAGTTGCGTCCGGCACTGGCGAGGTGGGCGCTGGCGAAGTGGGCCGCGAGCGCGGCCTGGGCAAACAGGCGCTGGCCGCGATCGGACAACCGCTGCTCATGGCGCGCTACCGGATGGAAATGCAGGGGCTGGGCCGGCAAGTGGCGCAAGTCCTGCTGACCCACGCGGATTTGGCCGATCGCGGTCGCTTTCTACACGCGCGCCGCGTGCTCGCCGAGTTGCTGGCGGCGGGTATCTTGCCGATCGTCAACGAAAATGACACGATCTCGGTCGACGAGCTGCGCTTTGGCGACAACGACCAACTGGCGGCCCAGGTCGCCCACGTGGTCGAGGCCGACGCGCTGTTGCTTTTGACCGAAGTCGACGGCCTGTACACCGCCCATCCGAACAAGGATCCCACGGCAAAGCTGATTCATTTTGTAGGGTTACGTGACGCCCAGGCGCTGTCGGCCGCCGAAGACGGGACCTCGGCCTTTGGCAGCGGCGGCATGAAAAGCAAGCTGCTGGCGGCCAAAAAAGCCGGCTCGGTGGGCGTGGTGGCGGCGATCGCCCGCGGCAAGCGCCCCGGCATCGCTCCGGACCTGCTGCGCGGCGAGCCCCTGGGCACCGTGGTGCAGCCATCAGCCAAACCCTTGTCTGGCAAGCGTTCTTGGGTAGCCACCTCGCTCCGTCCGCGCGGCACGCTGCACGTGGACGCGGGCGCCGCGCAGGCCTTGGCCCAGGGCGGTCGCTCGCTGCTGCCGGCCGGCGTCGTGCGCGTCGAAGGGCGCTTCCAAGTGGGCGACGCGGTGGCGGTGGTGGGCCCGACCGGCCAACTCGTGGCGCGCGGTTTGGTCCGCTACGCCAGCGAAGAAGCGAGCAAGATTTGCGGGTTGCGCACCGATCAGATCGCCGCGGCCCTGGGCTGGCTGCCGGCCGACGAGCTGATCCACCGCGACGACTTGGTGTTGGCCGACGCCTGATCGTCGCCGCGGAGCCCCGTCATGTGTACGGTAGTGGTGCTGGCGACCCCCGCCGCCGACTTGCTGATCGGGTTCAACCGCGACGAATTGCACAGCCGGCGACCGGCCTTGCCACCTAGCCGGGTGATCACCGCCACCGGCAGCTACCTGGCGCCCACCGACCAGGACGCGGGCGGGACCTGGATCGGCCTGACCGACCAGCACTTGACGGTGGCGCTGCTGAACTGTTTTTGCGAGGCAGCGCCGCCCCGCGAACCGGTGCGCAGCCGGGGGCAGCTGGTGCGAGAGCTGCTGGCCCTGGGAACCCTGCCGGCAGCCCTGGCCGAGCTGCGGAGGCTGGCGAACGGCGGTGATCTTCAGCATTTTCCACCCTTCGACTTGCTGTTGGCCGCGCCGACGGCCCTGGGTCCGCAGCTGCATCTGGCGCGCTGGAACGGCGCTCGCCTGGTGGTTCGGCGCCGCCGTGCCCCCTTGATCCACGCCTCTTCGGCCTGGCGCGCCACCGCGGTGCTGGCCGAGCGCCGCGCCAGCCTGCAGCGCTACCTGAACCGCCACCGGCCGACCGAGCGCAACAGCCAGACCTTGCTGGGGCTCTTTGCCGATCATCACAGCGGCGCGGCGGCCCGCCCGCCTTGCATCCACGGTCCCTGGGCGCACACCGTGAGTCACACGGTCGTGAGCGTGGCCGGCGGGCAGGGAACGGTTCGCTACGCGGGCGGCTCGCCCTGCCAGGTCGAACTCGGAGAAAGCCAAATGATTTAACGTGCTTGATCATTGCGAGAGGGTTCCGGCTGCGCAACCCGCTTACCCAGCTGCGCGCAAAGAATCTGCCAGCGAAATTCCCCGCGGCCGCCGATTTGGGATGCAAATCAAGGCGCAACGAGCTGGGCAACTGATACGAACCCCGTCTGATTCACGCCTGTACGGTTCCTCTGACCCGGTCTGCAACCGGCGAGAATCAGGCGGGGACCCCGGTTCGGGCCCGAAGAATTGCCGAAGTTTTCGAGCCGATTTGGACGGAAACCGTACGAGACGCCCTAAAGGTCGCCGCAGGGAGAGATGCGCCGCAGCAACGCCGAGTTGTGCCCAAGGCGGCGGATTGGGGGCGCGGCACCCGACTTGCCAGGTGAGCAGGGCAACGGCATCCTGCGGCGCCGCGCTCACCGCTCCGAGGTCGCATGTCGCCGAACCGAAACCGAAACACCCTGTCTCCCGCCGCGATCGCCTGCCTACTGCTCATGGCCTGGACGCTGGGCTGCCGCAGCAACCCGATTTTCCGCACCGCGCGCGTGCACTCGGCTGTCCCGCGCGACCAGCTGGTTGCCGACGCCGGAAGCCAACAAGCCCCCGTGCCTGCAGGCCATTTGGCCCAACCGGCCGGTTTGCCGGTGCCCGTGACGGGCGCGGTGGCCCTGGCCGATGCCGCCACCATGGGCACCGACGCGCCCCGCCTGTACGCCCGCTTTTGCAGCCTGTGCCACGGCGCCGAAGGCAAAGGCTACGCGGCAGACAACGCGCCCAGTCTGGTGTCGAGCACCTTCCTTGAAAGCGCAACCCCCGAATTTCTGGCGGCCAGCATCGGTCAAGGCCGGCCAGGCACGGCGATGGGTGCCTACGCGCGCGCCGTGGGCGGGCCCTTGCTGCCGGCGCAGGTGGACGCCCTGGTGACTTGGCTGCGTCGCAACGCACCGCCGCAAGTCAGCGAGCCTGGGCTGCCACCAGGGGGTAACATGGCCCGCGGTCAGGCGTTCTTTGCGCTCAAATGCCAAAAGTGTCACGGCACACCGGCGCAGCGCGCCACGGCCATCCACCTGTTCAATCCGCTGCTGCTCCAGCAGGCGACCAATGACTACCTGGTTCACGCCATCCGCAACGGCCGGCCCGGCACCGACATGCAGGCTTGGCGCGATGCGCTGGAACCGCTGCAGATCGCCGATATTGTGGCCTATTTGCGCTCGGTTGCGCAGCCCATGGCGGCCATCGTCCCACCGCCCGCGCCGCCGCCCGCCCAGCCCTGGACCGAGTCCCCGGTGATCAATCCCAAGGGAAAGCCGGCGGATTTCAAGCTAAAAGACGGGCGCCTCGTCAAGCCCGAAGACGTCCACAAAGCCCTGCTGGCCAAGCGGCGCATCGTGATCCTGGACGCGCGGCCGCCGTCGGACTGGCTGCGCCTGCACATTCCCGGATCGCAGTCGCTGCCGTACTACGACATGGCGAACCTGGACAAAGTGCCCAACGACGGCACCTGGGTGATCGCCTACTGCGCCTGCCCGCACCACGCTTCGGGTGCCGTGGTCGACGAGCTGCGCAAGCGCGGCTATGCCCACACCGCGGTGATGGACGAGGGGATCTTCGCCTATCAGCACAAGGGCTTTGATGTCGTGGTCTCGCAGGACAATTTGCCCAGCGCCGCACCCCCCGCGGCGCCAGCGTTGCAGCACGGACCCCTGCCGCTGGGTCCGCGGCCGTAGCAGCGATCGCTATCCCACGGATTCAAGGCTGGTGCTGTCGCCGCAAGCGCGCTGCTGGCGCCCAAAATCCACCAGCAAAATTGGCCGCGGCCGTCGATTTGGGATGCAAATCAAGGCGCAAGGAGCGGAGCGACGGAGGCGACCTAGAGGTCGCCGCACGGAGAGTAGTGACGCTGCAACGCCGGGTTGCGCCCAACGCGGCGGATCGGTGGCGCAGCAGTGACTTGCTTCAACACGCGCCGGTCTGTTAATGTTCCCATGCACGTTGGAGTGGGCGCTCGCGCGCGGTCGTCCACTCGCTGTTTCGGCCGCCACTCCCCCAATCGCGAGCGGCCGATTCAGGACAGCCTGCGTCGCGGCGGCCGAGTACGTACCGACCCAGGTCGGGAGGGGTGTTCGATGAAACAATTGTCCTTGCGTCACGCCGGTTTCAAGGCGCGCTTCGCGAGTATTCTGCCGGTTGCTGGCTTGCTGCTTGCCCTGGCCCTGGCGGCGGGCTGCGGAAGCACGGACGCGCCGGATTCGGGCACAACCGCAGAAAAAGACACAGATCAACCGCCGGCTGACGGCCTAGAGAATCCAGACGGCGGCGACGCCGCGGCCGATACCGCCACCCAGGGCGACGCCGACAGCAGCGGCGGCGCATGCAGCAGCGACGATCAGTGCAAGGACAAGGTCAACGCCGACCCCGCGCTTTGCCAAAAAGCCATTTGCTCGGCAGGTGCCTGCAAGATCGGTCCAGCCGATCAAGGTACGACGTGCGACGACGGCCTGAAGTGCACCACCAAGGACCAGTGCAACGGCCAGATCCCCGGCAAGAACGCTTGCGAAGGCACCGTGGCTTGCGAGCCGCCAGCCGGCAAGGACGTCGCTTGCGTGGTGGCCAAGTGCGCCGACGATGGCTCGGGCGAGTGCCAGTTCGCCAACGCCGTGCCCGGAACGCCTTGCGACGACAAGGACTCTTGCACCGTCCAAGACAAGTGCATCGCCGGCGGCAAGTGCGGCGCCGGCCAGCCCAAGACCTGTACCGACGACGGCAACCCCTGCACGCAAGAAACCTGCGACAAGGCCACCGCGACCGGCGAATGCAAGTCGAGCAAGAAGGCCGAGGGCGACGACTGCAACGACGGCAACCCCTGCACCAAGGACGACAAGTGCGATGCGGCGGGCAGCTGCGTGGGCGCTGCGATCACCTGCGTCGACGACGGCAACCCCTGCACCGCCGAGTACTGCGACAGCGTCAAGGGCTGCAGCAAGAAGGCTCAGAACGACGGCAGCCCGTGCGACGACAGCGACGCCTGCACCAGCGGCGACGTCTGCGCCAG
>JBBISH010000005.1:0-109391 GCA_037441385.1 Myxococcales bacterium | reverse complement strand
CAAAGTTGGTGCCCGTGTAGGTGTTGTTGGCGTCGGCTGCACACACGACCTTGCCGTTGGTGTCGATGCCGGTCACGACCTGACCCGACGCACAAGCCTGGGTGCTCACGGCGAAATTGGCGCCGCTGTAGGTCGTGTCTTTGTCGGCCGTGCAGGTCACCTTGCCGCCCGAATCGATGCCCAGCACGTGCTGCCCCGCCGCGCAGGTTTGGTTCGACGTGGCAAAAGTGCTGCCGGTATAGGTGGTATCTTTGTCGACTCCGCACACGACCGCGCCGCTTGCGCCGATGCCGGTGACCACTTGGCCGCTGGGGCAGGTCTGGTCGGCCAGGGCAAAGTCCTTGCCGCTGTAGGTGGTGTCCTTGTCTGTGGCACATTGCGCCTTGCCGGTGCCGTCGACGGCGTAGACCACTTGACCGGGCGGGCAGGCTTGGCCCGACAGCGCAAAGTCCTTGCCGGTGAACAAGGTGTCTTTGTCGATGGCGCAAGTGACTTTGCCTAGCGTGTCGACGCCCGTGGCGACCTGGCCACTTGGGCAGCTCTGGCCAGACAGCGCGAAATTCTTGCCGTCGTAGTTGACGGGCGTGTTCTGGTCGGCGACGCACACCACTTTGCCGTCGGCGCCGATGGCCGAGATGATCTGCCCGCTGGGGCACGCCTGGCCCGACAGGGCAAAGTTGCTGCCGTCGTAGCTGTTGCCGCCGTCCTTGGCGCACACGACCTTGCCGTCGACGCCGATGGCCGCCACGATCTGACCGGCCGGGCAATTCTGGCCCGCCAACGCGAAGTTGCTGCCGTCGTACGACGGGATCGGCTGGCAGAGCACCTTGCCCGCGGCATCCACGCCCGCCACGGCTTGGCCCTTGCTGCAGGCCTGATCGACCCCCACCAGAACCGGACTGCCCTTGAGGTCGGCATAGGCGCCCGACGTGGCCACCGCCGACAAACTAGCCGTCTTGGCATAGGGTTGCAGCACATCCGCCGCCAACATACCCGACGAAACGCAGCCCGAGCACTGCAAGCTCTGGGCCGACGCGGCCACTTGCGCCCGCAGCGCGTAGGGCACCTGATGCAGGGGCAGGCGCGGAAGCTCTGCCTCGGCGCCCACTTGCGCGCTGACCCAGGTGGCCTGTCCACTGAAAAACACCGACTTGTCCAGCGGCGTCTTGGCGCCCACCTGCACGGCAAACATGCCCTTGATGATCTTGACCGCCGGGTCGATGTACGTATACACCGCCTTGGCATCATTCACGTTTTCGTAGAACCGCAGCGTCAGCGCGTAGTCGCCGTCTGGCACCGGGAACCCGGCAGCGTTGGTCAGGCGACCTTGCAGCGCCAGCTGATCCTCAACCGCCAGCGCCGGCGCGGCGTGGCCCAGCACGGCTGCCGAGCCCAGCACCGTGGCCAACCCCACCAAGGCCTGCAGCCAGCTGGTGCGCATCCATTGCCTGCGTTGCATTTCCATCGCCCACCTCGCCTTGTGCGCACGTTTGGTCAGGGCAGCCAAGCCGCCAGCCAACGCAACAGTCCTGTCCACGCCGAGTTGCCCCCGCCGTCGGCCGACGCCGGGCCGACCGTGAGCGACTCGCCGCCTAGTTCGAGCCAGATCGCCTGATCGCCGACCGCCGCTTGTCCGGCCAAGCCGGCCATGCCGATCTCTAGCGCGTTGGCCTTGCAGCCTTCGTCCGTGAAGCCATCGCAATCGTCGTCCACGCCGTCACAGGCCTCGACGCCGTTCGGGACAATTTGACCTAGACACTCGCCAAACTGGCCGTCTTTGCAAAGCTTCTTCCCTTGCACGCACAGACCAACGCCGGCCGTGCCGTTGCCGCCGGTGTAGCAGACCGCGGTGGCGTCGTTGGCGAGCACCACGCAACCCTTGGCGGAGTCACACGAATCGTTGGTGCAGGGGTTGCCGTCGTCGCAGACCTGGCTGGCGGTGCCCGCCAAGCAGACCGGGGTGCCGCCCGCGTCGGCCTGGCACTGATCGCCCACGGTGCAGGCGTCGCCGTCGCTGCACGATGCGCCGGTCAACACCTTGTGGGTGCAATCGCCGCTGATCTTGTCGCAACCGTCGCCGCTGCACGGATTGCCGTCGTCGCAGTCCTTGGCGGCGGGGTTGTTGCACTTGGCGGCCTGCGGGTCGCAGTTGTCCAGGGTGCAGGCGTCGTCGTCGACGCAGGTGGCGTCGTCGGTCTTGCCGTTGCAGTCGTCGTCTTTGCCGTTGCACGACTCGGGCTTGGCCAAGTTGCCGGTGGTGCAAAGCGCGGTAGCCACGGTTTGGCACTGGACCGTACCGCCGGCGCACAGCCCGCTGCCGCAGGCCTGGCCCACGCCCACGGTGGCGCCGGTCGACAGTTCGACCACAAAGAAGTCTTCGTCGGTCAGGCCGTCGCAGTCGTCGTCCTCGTTGTTGCAGATCTCTTTTTTGGGCGTGGCCGCGTCGGTGCAGACTTGCTGGCCGCCGCTGGTGCAGGTGGGTTTGCCGGGGCACTTGCCCAAGATGGTCTTGCAGGCGGTCTGATCGCAGCCCTCGCCGCTGGGGCAATCGCTGTCGCCGCTGCAAGCTTTGCCGCTGCCGCTGGCCAGATAGGCGAACTTGAAGCACACCGCGTCGGGTGGCAGGTTGTCGATCTTGCCGTCGCAGTTGTCGTCTTCGGCGTTGCAGACCTCGGCCTGGGCGACTTTGCCGGTGCACGCGCTCAGGCCGCCCGGTCCGCACGAGCGGGTACCACCGCAGGTGCCAAAGTTGTTGGTGATCAGGCAGTCCGTGCTCAGGCCCGACTTGCTGCCCCAGTAGCTGCAGGTGCAGACCGCGGCGGCGTCTTTCAGGCGGCACTGCTTGCTCTGCGAGGCTCCGTCTTTCTGGTCAGCGCAGCCGTAGCCGTCCGGACAGTCGCCATCGCTGGCGCAGGTGGCCCCGCAGAACTTGCCACTTGCCGCATAGTCAAGACACCAAGCGGTCTTGTCGCCGCCGACCTGGCAGTCTGCGTGCGCCTTGCAGGGCGAGCAGAGCGACACTTGCTTGGGCAGACACATCGACACCGGATCCACGGCGCCGTAGAGCTTGCACTCCCAGCCCACTGGGCAAGTGGTTTCGCCGCCACAGGTTTTGGAGCACTGCTTGCCCGCCGCGGTGTCGACGCAGGCGCCAGAGTCGCATTCGCTGTCTTTGGCACAGGGGCAGAACGGTCCGCCGGGGCACTCGCCGCTGCCTATGTCGCCGGTCGCGTCGCCGGTCGCGTGGCCGCCGGTGTCGGTCTGCGTGACCGTGGCGTCGGTGCCGCTGCTGTCCTCGTCGGGCGTGTCGGCGGCCACATCCTCGCCGGGATTGGTCAGTTCGTCGGCGGCCACCGCGGTATCGGCGCCGGTCTTGCCCGGTTCCACGGTGGTGGTGTCGTTGCTGCAGCCCAGCGCAAGCCATGCGAGAACGGCAAAGATCGCCCAAAGTTGCCCAAACGGACCGCCGCGGGATCGCGTGCTCGGATGCGAGTTTTGGTGGGTGATACGCACCCCACCTGATTCGCGCCTGTACGGCTTATCTGACCCGTTCTGCAACTGGCGAGAATCAGGCGGGGACCCCGGTTCGGGCCCGAAGAATTGCCCGAGTTTTCGATCCGATTCGGACGGAGTTGGTATGAGTGGCATTGACGGGCGGCCCCCATGGCGTCATCTGAGTCTAGCGAGTGCCTTCCTTGCCAGCAACGGCATTTTCCGCGGCCACGCTGCGTTCTTGGCGGGCGCGTCGGGTTTTCGCTGCCGCCCGCGCTTGATGGGTCTGGTCGTTGCGCCAGGCCTCGGCCACGATTCCTGAGTCCAGACTGCCCATTTGCGTGAGCCAGGCCCCCACGGACTGTCCCAACCGATCCGCATTGAGCTGGTGGGTCTGACCGGTGCTGGCAAAGAACCAGTCGCTGAAAGCGAGCATCCGCTGGAACGGTTGCTCGCCCAGCAACAACGGCAGCAGGTGCGGAAACCGCGCAGAATTGCCAAGCAAATCCCAGTAGCGCGCCAGCCGCCCCAATCGCTGCAGGTCGGCGAACGACCAGTCCGGCGTCTGAACGACCAGGTAGGGCGGAGTGGGCGCGAAGCGCAGTCCAAGATCGCTGGCGCGCTCGGCCAACGGAGTGCCGCGCAGTCGCTTGAGAATGCCCACTTGCACCTCGTGCACCCCCAGCCCAACCAGCCAGTTGAAACCATTACCAAAGCTAGCCATGTCCTCGCCCGGCAGCCCGGCAATCAGATCCACGTGCAGGTGAGCGTGGCTGTGCTGCCGCAGCCAGAGCAAGTTGGCCTGGGCGCGCTCGGCATCTTGAACCCGATCGATCTGTTGCTGACTCCGTGGGTTGAGCGTCTGGATGCCGATCTCGAGCTGCAGTGTGCCTGGCAAGAACCGTGCCAATCGCTCGCGCAGCTGCGGAGGCAAACGATCTGGAATCATTTCAAAATGCAAGAACAAGTCCGGCGCCAGGCGCTCAAGGAAGAAGTCCAAGATCGCCGTGCTGTGCCCCAGCTGCAGGTTGAAGGTGCGGTCGACGAACTTGAAGTGGCGCAGCCCGCGCTCGTACAGTTGGCGAAGCTGGGCCAGGAATTGGCTGAGATCAAAGGGGATCGCGGTCTTGTCCAGCGCCGACAGGCAAAATGCGCAGCGGAACGGACAGCCGCGCGAGGCCTCGACATAGATCAGCCGCGTCGCCAGGTCGTGGTCGGTGTACTCCGCATACGGCCACTGGAGGTGCGCCAGCTCGACCGGCTCGGCGTGCACGACTTGGGGCGGCTGCTCGCCCGCCAGGATGCGCCGGCACAGCGCAGCAAAGGCCAGATCGCCTGGCCCTGTGATGGTGTGATCCGCTTGCTGGACCAGGGCTTGCGCGTCCAGCTCGTGGCTGACTTCGGGCCCGCCCAGCACGACCGCGACCGCAGGCGCCGCGATCTTGAGCAACGCCACGATCTCGGCCGTGTGGACCACGTTCCAAATGTAGACACCCAGGCCCACGATCCGCGGCTGCTCGGCCAAGATCTTCTCCACGATCTCGGCGGCGGGGCGATCGTGGGTGAACTCCATCAGCCGGGTCTGCGGTTTGAGCTCGCCCATGTTCGCAAAAAGGTAGCGGAGCCCCAGCGACGCGTGGATGTACTTGGCGTTGACCGTAGCCAGGACGATGCGGTCGGCCACTCAGACCACCAGCGTCTCTTGGTGGCGGCCGAATACCTGGCGCAGCGTGGCGCTGATTTCGCCCGTGGTCGCCCGCGCCTTGGCGGCCTGCACCATCGCGTCCATCACGTTGGCGGTGCCCGCTGCCGCGGCGCGCAAATTCTCTAGCGCCTGGGTGTGCTTGACGGGATCGCGCGTCGCACGGAGCTGCTGCAGTCGGGCGATCTGCTCGCGCTCGACCTTGGGGTCGATCGTCAGCACCGGCATCGCCGCCTCGGACTCGACCTGGAACTGATTGACGCCCACGATGATTTGCTCGCCCTTTTCGACCGCCAGCTGCCAGCGGTAGGCCGAGTCCTGGATCTCGCGCTGCGGATAGCCCTTCTCGATCGCTGCAACCATGCCACCCATCTCGTCGATCCGGTTCAAGTATTCGCCGGCCTTCTTCTCCAGCGCGTCGGTCCACTGTTCGACCAGATAGCTGCCGGCCAGCGGATCGACCGTGTCGGCCACGCCCGACTCGTACGCGATAATTTGCTGAGTGCGCAGAGCGATTTGCGCGCTCGCCTCGGTCGGCAGACCCAGGGCCTCGTCGCGCGAGTTGGTGTGCAGCGACTGCGTGCCGCCCAACACCGCCGCCAGCGCCTGAATCGTCACGCGCACGATGTTGTTGTCGGCCTGCTGGGCCGTGAGCATCGAGCCGGCGGTTTGGGTGTGGAAGCGCAGCTTGCAGGACTCGTCGCTTTGGGCGCCGAACCGCTCGCGCATGATGCTGGCCCACAGCCGGCGCGCGGCGCGGAACTTGGCCACTTCTTCAAGGAAATTGTTGTGTCCGTTGAAGAAAAACGCCAGACGTCCGGCAAATTCGTCGATGTCGAGCCCCGCGTCCAGCGCCGCCTGCACATAGGCCATGCCGTCGCCCAGGGTAAACGCAATCTCTTGCGCCGCGTCGCAGCCGGCCTCGCGCACGTGGTAGCCCGAAATCGAGATCGTGTTCCACTTGGGCACCTGCTTGCCGCACCAAGCAAACAGGTCGGTGATGAGGCGCATCGACGGCCGCGGCGGGTAGATCCAGGTGCCGCGCGCCATGTATTCCTTTAGGATATCGTTCTGCACCGTGCCGGTGAGCAGCGCCGGGTCGATGCCGCGCTCTTCGGCCACGGCCACCAAGAAGGCCAGCAAGGTCGTCGCGGTCGCGTTGATGGTCATCGACACGCTGACCTTGTCGAGCGGCAGATCCTGCATCAAAACATGCATATCCTCCACGCTGGCGATCGACACGCCCACCTTGCCGACCTCGCCGAGCGCCATCGCATCGCCTGGGTCGTAGCCCATCTGCGTGGGGAGATCGAAAGCGACCGAAAGGCCCGTCTGGCCCCGCTGCAGCAGGTAGCGGTAGCGCTGGTTCGACTCGGCAGCGGTACCAAAGCCAGCGTATTGCCGCATGGTCCACAGCCTCCCGCGGTACATGGTGGCCTGCACGCCGCGCGTGAACGGATACTGACCCGGAAAGCCGAGTTTCTGTAGGTAGTTCTGACCCTCGTGCTCGGTCGGCAGCGCCAGGTCGTCGATCGGCTCGCCGGTGGAGCGCGCAAAGCTCGCCCGGCGCAGCCCCTTCTTCTTGGCAGAGGCCAGCACGCGGCCCGCCCAGGCCTGCTGGGCAGCGGAAACCGGCGAAGTAGACGGATCGGTCATGATCGAACCCCAAAATGGCCCTCAGGCCGCTGGATCGGCGCGATCGCGGCCGCGGCTGGCCACCACCGCCGCCCAGGCTGCATCGCTGAAATCGTGAGATTCTGGCCAAAATTCGGCCGGCGGCGGACACACAAACCGCCGAGGCATTCCGCTGGCGGGCTCGACCAAGCCCAAGGCCGCGGCGTGCAGCGCAATCCGCCCGCGGTGTGGGCCGCCGGGATCGCCGTAGAGCCGATCGCCCAGCAGCGGCCCGATCGCCCAGGCCACGTGCAGGCGAATCTGGTGGGTGCGCCCCGTGTCCAGCGCCAATTCAAGCAGCGCCAACTGACGCTCTGGGTCGTAAGCAAGCGGATTAACCCAGGTATGTGCGGGCATACCCGTCGCCGACAGGCCCATGCGGCCGGGCTCGATCTCCACGATCGGCTCGTCGATGTCCATCACGCTGGGCGCGCGGCCCGTCCGAGCGATGGCCAGGTAGCGGCGACGCGCGTGATGGGTGCGAAATTGCTCCGCAAGATCGGCCGCCGTCGGTTTGTCCAAGGCGTAGGCGACCAGGCCCGAGGCGTCGCGATCCAGGCGGTGGATCTCGCCCAAGTAGCTGCGCGGCCCCAGCTCCTTTTGCAGGCGCAAGTTCAAGGCATCGCCACCTCGCGGCGGCGGCTGAGTAGGCAACCCAGCAGGTTTGTTGACGATCCACAGGTGCGGGTCGCGATGGATGGTGGCGATCGCGCCCCCGTCGATGGCGCGCCGCTCGGCCGGGGCCTGGGGCAAGACCCGCACCGTCTGGCCCGGCTCCACGCGCTGACCGGGTTCGCGGCAGCGCTGCGCACCCACGTAGACCGCGCCGTCGCGAATCGCGAATTGGGCGTGCCCACGGCTCCAGGCCAGCGCGCCCGCCACGGCCACGTCCAACCGAACAGAGGATTCGACCGCAAACTCCGCAGGCTGCAGCTGTGTCTGGCGGTCTGCACCCATCGTCACGTTCCTATCCCGGCGCAGGGGGGCAATCGGCGCCAACCCGGCCTGCTCGAACTGGTTTCGCTGGTGCCGCTGCCGGTTTGGCAAACAGGCTCACCTGCCGTATCATGCCCTCTAGTCGGCGTGCGGGTCCAGCGGCGGACCGGCGCGGCGACGGTCACGGACCCGCCGTCTCCCCTGCCCTTGCCGGCGCGGACTGGCGGGCCAGGCAAGTGGAATCGACCGGTGCAGACCCCTGCCGGAGCAGACGTGGCGAACCCCCCGATCACCAATTTCGCGATCGAACCGGACGTGCCCCACGATCCTTTTGCCGCGGCCGCTGGTCCCGAGTGGGCACGCGCCCGCCACATGGCCGTGCTTGGTCTGCCCCTGGACGAACGAACGTTGAGCCTGCTGGCAGCCCTGGAGCAGTTGGATCAGGTACTGCAAAGCCTGGCGGAGCAGACACGGCCCGCCCGCACGCGGCACCCAACGGAGGAGTTGCCCGACAGCGCCGTGGCCGTTGCAGCAGCGGTCTCGGCGTCCGAGGTCGACGAACTGCCCGTGGATGTGGCCGACGCGATCGAACTGTCGCCCGACGAGGTGAGCGATGCGGCCAGCGCGCCCTCGCCGCCCGACGAAATGGAGTCGCTGGCCCAGACGGCCAAATTGCCGCAGTTCGCCACGGCCGAGACGATCGTGCTCTCTGGCCCGGAGATCAAGCGCAAGATCCGCCACAAGCAGTCGATCATGCCCAGCTACGTGGCGCAGGTGCTCTACGAGGACATCGGTGCGCTGTTCGAGATCGGCGACCGCGAGGGCGCTCTGGTTTCGCTGGAGCGCCTGCTGGTGGTGGCGCCGATCACCCCGCAGATCGAGAGCTTCTTGGAGCACAACGAAGCCCGGCTGGTCGAGTACTACGAGTCGGTGCTGGGCCCGTGGACCCGGACCGGCCGGCTGCGCGAAGGCGACACGGCCCTTCCGGCGGCGTTCCACCGCTTTGAGAAGGTGGCCCAGTTGGTGCGGCACTTGGATGGGACCCTGACGCTGGCCGAGGTCATCGCGCGCTCGGGGCTCCGCAACATCGAAGCATGTTCCGTGCTTTCGCAGCTCTCGCGCTCGTCCAGCCTGGACTTGTCCGACAAGCCGGCCTAGCCAATGCCCAAAATCCTGATCGTGAGTGCCTACTTGGCGCCTGCCCAGGCTGTGGGCGGCCGGCGTGCCGAGCGGATGGCCACGCAGCTGCAGGCGCGCGGTTGGCAGGTGACGGTGCTGACGCTGCGGCCCGAGTACACGCCGCCGACGGACACCACGCTAGCGCAACCGCAAGGCGTAGAGGTGCTGCGCTGCCATGCGCTGATGCCGCTGGCTTGGGGGCGGCTGGTGCGCGATCGCCTGCGGGCCGGGCACGCAAAAACCGCGGTGGCGACCACAACAGCGGCTGGCGCGGCGCCCCGTCGCTCGCGTCTGCAGTCTCTGCGCGAGAACTTGCTGTTTCCAGACGAGTTCAACGGATGGCTGCCGCTGGCCTTGGCGGCGGTGGCCGGGCGCCAATTCGATGTGGTGCTGGCGACCATCCCGCCCATGACGACCGCCCTGGTCGCTGGCCAGGTCGCCAAGCGTATCCGCGCGCCGCTGGTCCTGGACTACCGCGACCCCTGGACCGATATCCCGGGCCACGCAGAGGCGGCGCCCAAGCTGGCCCAACGGCAGCGGCGCCTGGAAGATGCCCTGCTGGCACAAGCCGCGCTGGTGGTGGGCGTCACCCCGGTCCTCAGCGCCGGTCTGCAGCAGCGCACATCGGCGCCGGTGCTCACGATTCCCAACGCCGTAGACGCAGTGGCGACCGAACTGGCGACCGGCCCGCAAGCGGCGTTGGCGTACACCGGCACGCTGGCCTACGGTCGCTCGCTGGACGGTATCTTGCAGGCGCTGGGGCAGCTGTCTTTGCAGGGCGTTGCGCTACGAGTGGACTACGCGGGCAACCACGGCCAGACCGTGCGCAACGACGCGGAGCGCCTGGGCGTGACCGAACTGGTCCGCGATCACGGCGAAGTGTCGAAGGCGACGGCGCTGGCCCTGGTGGGCGCGGCCCGGGCTGGCGTGGTGACGGTATCGCCCGGATGGATGTACCCGTACCCCGGTAAGATCTTTGATATCCTCAACTCGCGCCGGCCGATCTTCTTGGTGGGCCCGCCGGATTGCGCCGCGGCCGAGCTGGTTCGCCGCCACAATCTGGGCTGGACCGTGCCGCTCGACGACCGCGCAGCGATGCTGCAGGCCCTGGCCGAGGTGGCGGCCGGTCGCACCTTTGTGCCCAAGGACTTGGACCAACTGTCGACGCAGTCGACCATGGACCGCTTGGACGCCGGTCTGCGCCAAGTGCTGCAGTAGCGCGGCCACTGCGGCAAACGCCGCCCGATTGCGAATCTGGAGGACCGGGAAGCGGGGTATCCCTGGAGGCGACCGGGGCGACCCTATACCGGGCACTCGTCGCCTTCGGCCGCGGCGCACACTTCGATGTCGGTGGTGCGCTGGGCTTCCGTCAGCATGGCGCGGATGGACGCGTCGTCGCAGCCCGGAGCGTGGTGGGTCAGGCAGAGTCGCCCTACTTGCGCTGCCTTGGCCATCTGCAGCGCTTGCCCCAACGTCGAGCCGCCCCAACGCAGCTTGAGCTCGTTGGGCGCTTTCCACGTGCAGTCGTGCAGCAACAGATCCGCACCGCGGGCAAACTCGGCCGCGCGCTGCAAGATCGTGCCGTTGGGATGGTCAATGCCCGTCATCAGCACCACGTCGCGACCGTCGGCGCGAACTCGCCAAGCCGCCCCACTGCCATGGCCATGGGGCACGCAAAGTTGGCTGATGCCAAATTCCCCGACCGAAAAGCGACGATCGCACACATCGCTGATCGTCAGGGTTGCGCTCAGGTTTTCGATGCTGTTGATCGGGCACACGTGGGAATCAAACAAATCGTCGAGCACACCGCGCAGCGACAAAACCGAGGCGGCGCCGTAGATGTCGATGCGGTTGCCCGGCACAAAGGCGGGCACAAAGAACGGCAGGCCGGCGGTGTGATCCAGGTGGGTGTGCGTCAGCAGCACCGACAGATGACCCTGACCGCGACCGAATTCTTGGCCCATCAGCGCGCGGCCAAACGGGATCGCCCCGGTGCCGAGATCGACGAGCAGGCGTGCACCACTGGCGCCTTGAATCTCGATTGCCGCGGTATTGCCGCCAAATTGCTGCGTCGCGGCCGACGCGATCGGATAGAATCCGCGCACGCCCCAAAAGCGCAGCTTCATGGCCGCACCCGCCGGGTCCCCGCGTCGTCGGCGCCGACTTGCAGAACCAATCCTTCGCGCGCAGTGACCACCTGCAGCCCAACCTGCTGGCCCAAGTTCGCGTAGACGTTCGCCATTTGATCCAAGATGGCGTCATCGTGGTTCGGGGCGTGGTGATACAGGACCAGCTGACGGATACCGATGCCCGTGCAAAGCGCCAGGGCCTGGTCGGGCGTCGAGTGGCCAAAGTGCGGGAATTTCGCGTACTCCTCTGGCAGGAAGTGCGTGTCGTAGATGACCGTGTCGCAGTCGGTGATGACTTTGACCACGCCATCGCGCAGCGCTTGCAACTCTTGGCGGTCCTTGTCGTCTAGCGGTTCCAATCCGCGCAAGAAGTGCCGCTTGTGCAGCACTTCGGTAAACGGAGCCGTATCACACACATAGGCGCAGGATGTGCCGTCGGCGTCGATTCGATAGCCCATCGCACCTGACGGGTGATTCAGGCGGAATGGCATCACTCGAAAGGTTTGCGGCGCGAACTGCTGGTTGGCCATCACCTCGTGGAAATCGAACGGCGCGGCAAAATCATCCAGCGCGGCCGGGAAAAACTCATGGCGCGCCACCCCGGCCAGCACTTTGGCTAGCGGCTTGGCCGTGTCCGGCATGGCATGGATCGAGATGCGGGCGCGGGGATCGTAGGCGGGCGCAAAGAACGGAAGTCCCTGAATATGGTCCCAATGCAGGTGCGACAGCAGGATGTGATGCGTGCCTGCCAATTGATCAGAGTTCGCCAAGAAGTCGCCGAGACGCGTCAAACCCGTGCCGGCGTCGACCACCAGCCGATCGCCAGACAGGGCACGCACCTCGACACACGAGGTGTTGCCGCCGTATCGGACTGTCTCTGGGGCGGGAGTGGGGTAACTGCCGCGCACGCCCCAAAAAGTGACTTCCACCCGGAAACCTCTGGCAACGATGACAGTTTGACTATCTTGCCTACCCAGGGACTGGGCTCGCGACAAGGGACTGTACCGGCACCAGCGATCTATCGCAAGCCATCGGACCGCGCCCACGGCAAATTCGAGCGTGGAACCAGCAGACGTGACGCGAACATGACAGCTGGAGGAGTCCCCGCAACGGGCGGCAATTGCCGCGCAGTCTCGCGGTTTTTCTGGCCCTGATCACCGCTGGCGACGATCGAAGACCGTCGGCTCAAGTCAAGCCGGCGGTGGCGGCGGTAGCTGATCCCATGCTAACCATGGTCAGCGTCGTTATTTTTGCCTGCGGGCCGCCAACCGATCGCTCGTTTGACTTGTGGCCGTGGCCGCCCCAAACTCCGCGCGCCTCGGGGCGTCTGCGTGGCGTACCGAGCCCCAGCACGCGAGAATCTCATGCGCATTGCCATTCCCAAGGAATCCCACCCCGGTGAGCGCCGGGTGGCGGCCAGCCCCGAAAGCGTCAAGAAGCTGAAGGGGCTTGGTTTTTCGGTCACGATCGAGAGTGGGGCCGGAGACAGCGCCCACTACCCCGACCGGCTGTACGTCGACGCCGGGGCGACGATCGAGAACGATCCCAAAACGTTGTACGCCAACGCCCAGATCCTCCTCAAAGTACGGCCGCCGTGCGAGCGCGAGGGCCTGGGCCACGAGGTCGACCTGCTCAAGCCCGGGTCGACGCTGCTCAGCTTCATCTACCCGGCGCGCTCGGCCGAGCTGCTGCAGCGACTGACGGCCAACAAGATCCAGTGCTTGGCGATGGACATGGTGCCACGCATCTCGCGCGCCCAGAAGCTGGATGCGCTGAGCTCGATGGCCAACATCGCCGGCTACCGCGCGGTAATCCTGGCGGCCAACCACTTCGGCTCGTTCTTCTGCGGCCAGATGACCGCGGCGGGCAAGGTGGCTCCGGCCAAGGTGCTGGTTATCGGCGCTGGCGTCGCGGGTCTGGCGGCGCTGGGTGCGGCCAAGGGCTTGGGCGCCATCGTCCGCGCGTTTGACACTCGGCCGGCCGTGCGCGACCAGGTCAAGTCGATGGGCGGCGAGTTCCTGGAAGTCACCATTGACGAGGACGGCGAAGGGCAAGGCGGCTACGCCAAAGAGATGAGCCCAGCCTTCATCGCCGCCGAGATGGAGTTGTTCCGCCAGCAGGCCAAAGAGGTCGACATCGTCATCACGACGGCGCTGATCCCCAACAAGCCCGCGCCCAAGCTGTGGCTCAAGGACATGGTCCAGCTGATGAAGCCGGGCTCGGTGGTCGTGGATCTGGCGGCGGAATCCGGTGGCAACTGCGAGTACACCCGCGCCGACGAAGTGGTGGTCGAGCATGGCGTGACCATCGTCGGCCCCACGGATCTGCCCAGCCAGCTTGCCACCACGGCCAGCCAACTGTATGCGCAGAACCTGGTCCACTTGCTCAGCGACATCGGCGGCGCCAAGGCCGAAAAAGACGGCGTCTTGGGCCTGAACCTGGAAGATGAAGTGGTGCGCGGCGCGCTGGTCACCCAGAACGGCGAAGTGACGTGGCCGCCGCCGGCCCGTCCGGCTCCGCCCGCCCCGGCCGCCAAGCCTGCGCCCGCACCTGCTCCCGCGCCCGCCGCTGCTCCGGCCAAGTCGAGCCACGGCGGTCACGGCGCAGCACCGGCTCCGGCCGGCCCGGCATCCAAAGCGGGCCTGACCTGGGCGTCGATCGCCGCGGTGGTCCTGATGTTCGTGGCGGCCAAGATGGGCAACGGCACGGGCCCCGAGCACTTCATGCAGCAGCTGACCGTGTTCGCGCTGTCGTGCTTCGTGGGCTTCCAGGTCATCTGGAGTGTGGCGCCCGCGCTGCATACCCCGCTGATGGCCGTGACCAACGCCATCTCGGGCGTCATCGTGGTGGGCGGCATGCTGCACCTGCACGACAAGGCCAATGGTCCCGCGCTGATCCTGGCCCTGCTGGCTGTGTTGTTCGCCACGATCAACATCGGCGGCGGGTTCCTGGTGACGCAGCGCATGCTCAATATGTTCCGCAAGTAACGGAGTAGACCGTGGAATCCTTCCTGACCCTGACCTGGATGGTGGCCGGCGTGCTGTTCATCAGCTCGCTGCGCGGTCTTGGCCACCAAGAAACCGCCCGCCGCGGCAACGGCTACGGCATCGTCGGCATGGCGCTGGCGATCGTCGCGCTGCTCGCTTCGGGCCAGGTGGCCAATTTTGGGCTGCTGGTGCCGGCGCTGGTCGGTGGCGCGGTAGTCGGCGGCGTGATGGCGCAACGCGTGGCGATGACGGCCATGCCGGAAATGGTCGCCATTCTGCACAGTTTTGTGGGCTTGGCCGCGGTGCTCGTCGGCTATGCCGCTTACCTGGATCCGCCCAATGGCCAGGGCAACTTGGTCCACGACGTCGAGATCTGGATCGACGTGCTGATCGGCGCCATCACCTTTACGGGCTCGATCGTGGCGTTCTTGAAGCTGCGCGGCTCGGTCTCGGGCAAGCCGCTGCTCCTGCCCGGTCGCCACATGCTGAATGCGGTGGTGTTCCTGGTCAGCCTGGGGCTGGTGGTGCCGTTCGCCCAGGCTGAGGGCACGAGCGGCGTGATGTATCTGGTGGCGATGTCGGTGCTTGCGGGGCTGCAGGGCATCCACTTGGTCGCGGCCATCGGCGGCGCGGACATGCCCGTCGTGGTCTCGATGCTCAACAGCTACTCGGGCTGGACGGCGTCGGCCGCCGGCTTCATGCTGGACAACAACCTGCTGATCATCACCGGCGCGCTGGTGGGTTCCTCGGGCGCAATCCTCAGCTACATCATGTGCAAGGCGATGAACCGCTCGCTGCTGTCGGTGATTTTCGGCGGCTTTGGCGCAGATCCCAAGCCTGGCGCGGCGGGCCCTGCGGTGGTGTACGCCAACGAGCCGATCGCCACCAACCTGGACGAACTGGTCGAAGAGCTGCGCGAAGCCAAGCAAGTTGTGGTGGTGCCGGGTTACGGCATGGCGGTGGCGCGCGCCCAGCACGCGGTGCGGCAGCTGGTCGACGTGCTGAAGGCCCAGGGCTGCACCACCCGCTTTGCCATCCACCCCGTTGCCGGCCGTCTGCCCGGCCACATGAATGTGCTGCTGGCCGAAGCCAGCGTGCCGTATGATATCGTTCTGGAAATGGACGAAATCAACGCCGACTTCCCCAGCACCGACGTGGTCTTGGTCATCGGCGCCAACGACATCGTCAACCCCGGCGCTCAGACCGACACCAGCAGCCCGATCTACGGCATGCCGGTACTGGAAGTGTGGAAGTCCAAGCGGGTGGTGGTGCTCAAGCGATCGCGCTCGGTGGGCTACGCCGGCGTGGATAACCCGCTGTTCTACGAGCAGAACACCCGCATGTTCTACGCCGACGCCAAAGACGGCATGGAAAAGGTCGTCGCGGGGCTCAAGTAACGCCGCCTCACACCCCGACGCAATGCGTCTGCCCCTCTCTCCAACGCGCTGGAGAGAGGGGCTTTTGCTGTCGGGCTGCGCCGACAGGGGTTCAAGCTTCTCAAGGCGGCCGTGCTGGTCATGCGCCCCAAATTGGGCTTCGTGTACGCATTGGGGTATTGCCGGATCCTAATCCTTCAAACTTCTTGCCACTTGTTGCAGCCGATCGTCGCTCATGTGACGCAACTTGTCCGTCAGCGCTGACCTGGCGTCGGTGCCGGGAGCCACTAGCAAATCGAAGAGCTGCACGTTCAGTCGCTCTGCCAGCGATTGCAGCGTAAAGATCGACGGCATCGCCAGTCCCCGTTCAATATCCGACAGGTACCCCTTCGAGCCCATCTCACTCGTATACGCCAGTTGTTCGAGCGTGAGACCGGCTTCCATGCGCAATTCCCTTATCCTCATGCCTACTTGCAAAGCGAGTGCATTGGGCTCGGAGCGACGCGGCATACGTGGACATTAGCCGGGTCCTCGCATACACTAGTTCGTCCAGGACGAACATGCTGGTTTGTTGCGGAGGCGATGATGGCGTTGAAGCAGTGTCCGGAGTGCGGCGGAGAGGTTTCCAGTTCTGCTGCGTCTTGCCCCAAGTGCGGCAAGGCTCTAAAGCTTTCTAACGGAAAGAAGTTCGGCATCGGTTGCGGTGGCCTGCTCCTTTTCGGCATGGTGCTCTCGGCTCTGGGCGGCAAGGGAGCGAGCAGCACATCGGCTGGCACGAGCTTGAGTGCGGCAGCTGCACGAGCGCCCGCGCAACCTGCCGTCGAGGTCGGAATACGCGAGCTCCTGACCGCCTACAAGGGCAACGAAGTCAGTGCAGACGCTCGGTTCAAGGACAAGGTCATTTCGGTCGCCGGGGTCGTGGACAAGATCGGCAAGGACATCGTCGACAGTGCGTACGTGACAGTCGGAACTGGAGAGGCGTTCGAAATCCCTGTTGTCCAGTGCACGTTTGCCCGCGGCAACGAAGCTGCGGCGGGAGCGCTGCAGCCGGGCCAGCGTGTCGTCGTGTCTGGATACGTCAAGGGCAAGATGATGAATATCCAGTTGAGCGACTGCCAAGTCCGGTAACCTACCCTGAGAGAAGCAAGCGAATATCGCGTGCTTGGGTCAAAGGCCCGGCGACAGCCGATACGCGCCCCATTGGCGAGCTTTCTGGCCAGGGAGCCGCTTGGCCCGGCATTGCTGCCTTCGTGCGTCTTGCTCGTCTGGCAGGCAGGATGCCCCTCCAGAGTATTCGCGATCGCGCACCCCGTGTAATCGCCTGATATATATTCGAAATACGCTGCCCCTCGCCCAATGCGTTGGGAGAGGGGCGGCCGCCAAAGGCGGCGGGGTGAGGACCAACCACCCGACATCAGACGGCTTTCTTCGACAGGAGAGTGCGTAAGTCGCAATCAGCCCAGCACGGCGTGCCAGACGGTCTCGCCGTCCATGGGAAGACGGCGGACGCGGGCGCCGGTGGCGTCGGCGATGGCGTTGGCAACGGCGGGCGCGACGGCCATCAGGCCGATTTCGCCGGCACCCTTGACCCCCAGGGGGACGCTGGGCTCGGGCGATCCACAGAAAATTACTTCTAGTTCAGGAAGATCGGCGCTACGCGGCACGCCGTAGTCCAACAGACCGCGGGTCAGCAGCTTGCCTTCGGGCGAGAAGTCCAGGCGCTCGGTCAAGGCGAAGCCGAGGCCCTGGGCGGTCGCGCCTTGGATTTGTCCTGCGGCCATCAAGGGATTGAGGACGCGGCCAATGTCGACGGCCTGCACCAGGCGCACAACCTTGGTCTGACCGGTCTGTGGGTCCACGTCGACCACCGCGACGCAAGCGGCAAACGGCGGGGCGTTGGTCTGCGGCGACCACGTCGCAGCGGCCTGGATGGGCAGTGGAGAGCCCTGATCGCGCAGCTTTCTTGCGCTCTCGGCGGCCTGACGCACGGTCTCGCCAGCGATGTAGGTGCGGCCCGAGGCGTGGGCGCCCGAATCGGCCAATTCTTCGGCGGTATCGGCCAGGACTACCCGCACCTGTTGCGGCCGCACGCCCAGCACTTCGCCGGCAATCACGGCCAAGGTGGTGGCCACGCCGGTGCCGCCTTGGTCCGGAGCGCCGCTGTGCACCTCCACACCCCCGTCTGCACGCAAAATCACTTTGGCGTTGCTAACTTCGTTGCGCCCCTTGCCAGTGGTGTGCATGGCCACAGCCACGCCCTTGCCGCGGGCCCAACCTGGCGGCGGCGTCCCGGCGGGGGCGTCCCAAATGGGCCGAATCGCCGCGAGGCATTCGTCAAGTGCGCACGATGAGATGGTCGCACCTTTGGCGATGAACTTGCCCGTGGCCGTGTCGACCACGCCCACGGATAGGTTGGGATCGCCGCTGCGGAGCAGGTGACGGCGCCGCCAGTCGATGGGGTCCAGTCCAAAGCGTCGACACAGTTCGTCGTTGTGCGACTCAACGGCAAAGGTGGCCTGCGGATTGCCAAACCCGCGAGTCGCTGACGCCACCGGGGCATTGGTCATCACCAGCCGACCGGCAAAGCGCACGGCTTGACACCTGTAGAGGGCCAACGGCCGCAGCGCCCGCAACACTACGTAGGGTCCCAAGTCCAGGTGGGCACCCGCGTTGTAGTCCGCGTCGATCTCGCGGGCCAGCAGGTTGCCGTCGTCGTCCAGCGCGGATCGGACCCGGATGCGCGCACCATGACGGACACGCCCCGCCACCAACCCTTCGGCGCGCTCGAGCTCCACGCGCACCGGCCGCTGCACCACCCGGCAACACAGCGCTGCCACGTACTCCAAGTCGTCCATCCGGCTGCCGAATCCGCCGCCAATCTGCGCCGGCACCACCACGCGCACTTGGTCGGACCGCAACCCCAACCAGTGGGCCATCTGGTGGCGCAGTTCGTAGGGCGAGGGCGTGCCCTTGTGCACCACCAGCCCGCCGTCGGGGCCGGGCTCTACCACGCAGACGTAGGGCTCCATCGCGGCGGCCTGTACGGTGCTGGTATGGTACACCGTCTCGACCACATGGCGTGCGCTGGCGAAAATACCCGCCAGATCGCCCGATTCGTAGGTGATGGCGCCAAACGGCAGCGCCAAATTGCTGCGCCCCAGATGGGCGGGCACGGCGCGCTTGGCCAGAGCCTCTTCCAAGTCCAGGACGTGCGGCAACACCTGGTAGCGCACGTGGACTTGGCGCGCCGCGACCCGCGCCCGCTCGGCGGATTCGGCCACGACAACGGCAACTGGGCAGCCGACCCACGCCGGTTCGCGCCAAAGCAGCGGGCGCGTCATCAGGTTGCGGCCGTAGAACGCCTCGCCGGGCAGGTCGTGGGGCGGGCAGTCGTCGGGCCCAAGCACCGCCAACACGCCGGACATGGCCAAGGCCGCGCTTGCGTCGATGGCTTGGACCAGGGCGTGGGCGTAGGGCGAGCGCACCAGCGTTGCGTGGCACATGCCAGCAAACTGCTGATCACTCAAATACTTGACGCGACCGGCGGCCTTGTCGGCGGCGTCGAGGAGCGGCATTCCGTTCACGGCTCACCCGCCCGCAAACGCTGCAAGCCGGCGACGGCGCCCTTGACCAAGGCGGAATAGCCGGTACAGCGACACAAATTGCCGCCCAGAGCGGCGCGCAAATCGGCCTCTGTGGCTGGCACGTCCTTGGCCAGGCTGTGCACGGTGACGACCATGCCGGGCGTGCAAAAACCGCATTGAATCCCGCCGGCTTCGGCCAGTGCGCGCGCCACCGGCCCATCGGCAAAAGTGGCCGCCGTCTGAACGTCTTGGCCCAAAGCGCGAAACGCCGGGTAGACGCAGCCGTGCACACGCTCGCCGCGCACCAAGACACTGCAGGCACCGCAAGTCCCCTCGCCACAAGCGACTTTGACGGAGGTGGCCTGCACGCCGCCCCGCAGAGCTTCAGCCAGCGTAGCGTTGCCGGGCAGCTCGCACTCGCGCCGGTGCCCATCCACGGTCGCGTACCAGTGCATCAATGCACCTCGCCCAGGCCGGTCAGCAACCGCCCAGCCAATACACCCACCATCGCCCGCCTGTATTCGGCCGAGCCGCGGGCGTCGTCGATCGGCCGCACGGCATGGGCGATTTTCAAGGCCCACTCGGCGACGGACTGGCGATCCCAGCGCCCCTCTAAATCGCGCAGCCGCCGCGCGGGCACTTCCAGACCCGCCACGGCCAGGCGCAGCAATTCGCCGTCGCGCAGCGCAGACAGCACGACTTGCGCCGGCCCGACGGGGGTGCGCCGCAAGGTAAGGCTGCCCGAACGCGAGAGCGGCGAGGTGGGGTCCACGTCGACGCCTAGAATAATTTCGCCGGGATGCAACCTAAGGGGCGCAATCGGCGCGTGGCGCTCGCCCTCGGGCCCCAGCAGCACCGCTTGGGCCTCGTACAGCAGCAGCGGCGCAACCAGCGAACCCACGCCGGTGCACAGGTTGCCGCCCAAGGTGGCCTGCGCGGCGATGGGGGCCGGCTGGAAATGGCTCGCCATGTCGGCGATCGCCGCAAATCCCGGTGCCAGCAGGTCGGGATGGGCGCGGATTTGCGCCATGTTCGCGGTGGCACCGATGCGCAGGCGATGGCCCTGCCAGCAAATACGGTCCAAACCGGCGTCGCACAAGTCGATCACATGCTGCGGCCGCTCGCCCCAAAGCCGGCCCAGGGCCAGCGTCGCCCCGCCGATCACAGCCGATCCGGCAAGGTTGGCAAGCAATTCCACAGCATGTTCAGGCGACTGTGGGCGGTGGTAACTGGAAAGTCGCGACGGCATGCGCTCCGGCAACAGGCAAGTAGTGGGCGACACAGCGACGGTACGCCCGAGGCGGCAGACGGTCAAGCTGGGCGCGGCGGCTTCTGCCACCGGTTGGCCACGCCGTCAGGGTCGCGTCAGAACGCGTACAGAAGGCCAAAGTTGAACTGACCAAATTCGTCGGTGGTGCACGAAATGCTGCCGGCCACATCGCTTTTGATGTCGCGGCAGCGCGAGGCCCCAAGAGCAATCGCGTAGTCCAGGCGCACTGGAATCTGCCCAGACAGCATCCAGCGCACGCCCACGCCCAGTCCGTGGCGGAGCGAGGCCGAATGCAGGCCGCTCCACGTCTCCGAAATTCCGCCAAAATCCCAGAATGTTGCACCCCACAGGCCCAGCGCGGCCATGATGGGGAACCGCAGTTCAGCCGAGCCGTTGGCTACCACGTCGCCGTCGCCCAAGACCTTGTCGCCCGCCGCCAACGGCGCGTTGCAAGCCTTGGTCTTGCCGGACTGATCCTGCACCAACGTGCAACCGCTCGAGTCGTATTGGCGCACCCCAAAGTCCGCGTAACCGCGCAGCAGCGACTGCGAGTACTGGCCGCCCAGGCGGAAGCGCGCGAATTGCGGCAGGGTTTGCCCGGTGGTCGCACCCAGCGATCGGCCCGCGCCGCCGTGCAGCAGGATCGCGAGCACCATCGAGTCGCCCAGCGGCACGTACGAGCGCGCGCTCAGTTCCCACTTGATGAAGTTGGCCGGCACGTACACCGTCTTGACTTCGTTCTGTTTTACGCTGGCATTGATGTACGGCAAGCTGAACGCGAGCGAAAAACCGCGGCGCGGGAAGCCGGTAACGACTTTGCCGGCAAAGGAAAAGGACGGAATCAAGCTCAGTTGCGGCTCGGGCGACTCGGCAAAATCCAGGTTACGTGCTTCGGGCAGGCGCGTGCGGATGTAGCCCGCATCCGTCGCAATCGAGGCCGCCAACTTGCCAAAACGCCGGGTAACTTCAAGCAACGCGCCGGCCTTGTCCACGTCGATGGGGCCGATGGCATAGTCGTGAATCAGGTACGGCAGCACCACCCGCAGGCCGAACTCCGAGCCAAGCAGCCGGCTGTCTTGATAAGTGGGCAGGATCGCGGCATAGCGCAGCGTGTCGGAATACCACGGCGGCGTCTGGCGGGCAGACGAGCCGCTGGCTTGGTACCACGGCGCGCAGGTTTTCGCCTTGGCGAGCAAGGTCTTGCATTCCGCAGTGCCCTCGTAGGGCACGCCCGCGTAGTCGGGCGGCACCGCGGCCCCCAGCTTGGCCGACAGTTTGAGCAGTTTGCCCGACCGCAAGAAATTACGATTGACGTAGGCCGCTTCGCCGGTGGCCAATAGGTTGGGCAAGGTCAGGTTCTGGGCAATACCAAAGCCGGTGGTCAGGCGGTCGGAAGCGGTGGTGGTGCGGTCGATGAAATCCTTGAGCGTCTGCACGGTTTCTTGCTCGTAGGGCGAGCGCGCCGTGTTGATGGTCTGAAAGCCAAGCGACGCTTCCCAGTAGCGGTTCTGCCCCTCGACCACGTTGACCAAGGTGGCCAAGTGGTCGCGCGGCGGCTTCTCTTCGTCGCCGATCGACGACACCGACACCTGGGAAAACAAGCCGAGGTTTCGAAGCTTGCGTTGCGTCTCGAACACCGCCGCCGCCGAGTACGGCCCGCCGTACGGCGGCATGTCGCGCAGAATCACCGCGCGGTCGGTGATGAAATTGCCCACCACGAACGACTCGCCAAAATCGACGCGCTCGCCCTCTTCGATGACCAGGCGCACATCGACAAAGCGGGCCAACATAGTGCTAGGCGCGCAGACCGCCTCGTCGCGATTGGGCTCCACAGAGGCACACAACGCCTTGATCTGGGTACGGAAAAAGCCGTTGTTGCGGTAGCGTTGCTCCACGGCGCGCATGGCCTCGTCCAACACCGAGTAGCTGACCACGTCGCCCTGGCGCATGGTCATCAACCGCCGCAAATCGTTCGAGGTCACTTGGTTGGCACCTTCGATGGCCAGCGTGCGCAGGCGGGTGCGCTCGCCCTCGTGGTAGTCGATGTCGATGTAGATGAAGTTCTCGCCCACTGGGCGCCGCACACGGAAGCCCTTGTTTTCGTAGCGGTAGATGAACTCGCTCTCGTTCATGTGCTCCACGCGCTGGCGCCGGTTCAAGTTGCTCGGGGTCACGCCCTCGGGCAGGGTGACGGCGTAGTGGAACTGAAAGAAACCGTTGTCCAAATAGTACTGGCGCAGGGCGTCCAGGTCGGCCAGCAGTTGGTCGGCCTGCAGGTAGCCGCCCGCGTCAAAGAAGTCGTAGGCCTTGCTGGTCAGCACCGACCGCAGCTTGTCGTCGCTTATCAAGGGGTTGCGGGGGCGATCTTGGGCGTGGAAGAAGATTCCGCGCACTTGCGACACATAGCCCGTGGTCACGTAGTAGCTGACCGCCGCCGTCACTTGTGCCGACAGACGCGCCGGAACTGGCCGAAAATCCAGGCGAACATCGGCAAACAGATAGCCGCGATTCTCCAGCAGGGCCAGCAAATCCAGCCGCCCGCGCTCCCCCTCTTCAAAGTCGAATTGACCGCTATCGCCAAACGGCAGCGCGTCGTACAGGCTCTGGTCTTCACTCAGGACGAAGCCAGCTTTGCCGCCGCCCGCGTCGTCGCGCAGCCAAATCTGCACCAGCGCGCACTTGCCCGGCCGCACGTCGATGCGCACCGCCTGGTCCAGCGGGTCGTGCAGCACGTCGACCCGCGGGTTGCCGTACCCCAGCTTGCGCAAATAGGTCCGCACGCGCGAGCGGATGCGGTTGGCCTCGCGCTGGCTGAACACTTCCATGGTCGAGGTGTCGGCGGCCTGGCGCAGCGCCCGCTCGCCGATGCGCGGACACAGCAGCCCGTGGCGCTCTTCTACCTCGGTCGGCAGCGGCGAATCCTGAAGCTGAATGTGCGTTTGCGTGATGCGCTTGCGCTCGCCTTCGTCGATGTCGACCACGATGCGCAGCAGCCCGGGACCGGCCGGGACCGTGCGCAGCCGCACCTTGGCGTCCAAGAACCCATTGCGCCGGTACAGCGACTCGATTGCCTCTTTCTGAGCTTCCAACTGCTTTTTGCCGTCGACCGTGTCCAGGTTGAGCACGTCGCCGGTTTGGATCTGCAGCTTGGCGCGCACTTCGTCCTGGAACATGGCGCTGTTGCCCACGATGTCAATGCCGCGTACCAGCGTGCTGCCCACCACTTTCCAGCGGATCGTCGAGCGACCGTCGGGGTCGCGCCGGCACTGGACGCTGGCCGACTTGACGTAGCCCAGGCGCAGCAACCGCTCGTACGCTTTCTGCAATTGCCCAGGCTGCAATCCACGCCCTGGCGCAAGGTCCAACAGGCGCAGCACTTCGGCGTGGACGTCGGGCGGTTCACACGGGGTGGCGGCGCAGCCGTCCAAGCGCACTTCGGCAATGGTCAAGCCCAAGCAGACTTTGTCCGAGGCGTTGACCCCACTGTCGCCAAACAGCAGGCGCGCCCCCACCAGCCCGCCGGGGAGGGTCGCGGCCGTGGCCTCTGCGGGGGCCGCCACCGCGGTCGCGGCTGTCGGCAACAGCGCATCGTCGGCCGACGCACTGGAAACCCGAAGCAGCGCGAGCGTTGCCCACACCCAAAGCAGCGCGCGCCGCCACGGGGACGGCGTCACGCGCAAGCTGAGGTCGGGGTACTGCATTGCGGCGGGCGGCTCCTACTCGTCGCTCAGCGGTACCTTGTACCGCAGTTTGCTCTCGTACACATCGACACTGGTTTCTTGGCTGCTCGACGAGTCCAGCAGCTTCTGCCGCCGCCACAGGCCGTTGAGCGACAGGCGATCGGTGATGCGGAACGAGAAGTTGGCGTTGTAGCGGTTCTCTTTGCCGGTCTGCACGCGGGTACCCAAGGCGATCGACTTGCCCAACTTCTTGGTCACGTCGGCCGACACACCCAAGTTCACGGGGTCAAAATCGATCTGCACGGTGTCGACGACCGACTTCAGCAGCCCGGTAACCACCGTGTTCAGCGCCTCGCCAAAGAAGAAGTCGGTGGTCAGGCGGGTGCCGCCGCCGCCCTGGTCGTTGCAGCGCCGGCGCGCGGCGATGAGGCACATGCAGTCGGTCTCGGTGTCGCCTTTGTTGCTGGTCAGGTGTACGGTGAAGTTGCGGCGGTCGCCAAACACGCCCTTGACCTGCACAAACACCTGAACGATTTCGTCAAGTTGATTAGTGTCCGTGGTCAGATCGGTACCCAAGGTCGAGGCGAGAGTACCGGTGCGCGTGCCGGCCCGCACCGGGATATCGGTGCGCGCCATGGCCTCCAAGTAGGGCTTGGTGGCGTCGCCGTTGAAGTCGAGCGTGCCGGAAACGACCTCGAAAATCAGATTATTGAGCGAGGCGCTGATCTGGCTGCCCGAACCTTCGACGACGCGCAAGCGGTCGTGCACCTGCAGGTTGCTCAGGTTGCCCGACACGCGCAGGTCGAATTCGGTGACCAGGTCGGTCTTGCCGCCCGGCACGCGGCTGGCGATTTCAAAATTCTTGCCGTGCACCTTCAGGTCCAGGCCCAGTTCGGCGAGCCACGGCATGGTCTCGGTGATGGGCTTGCTGTACGTCTCGACCTTGCGGTCGCCCGCGTTGCCCAAGACGCTCGAAATCTGGTCAAAGCTGCGGTAGTAGCTGCCTTCGCCAATGTGCACGTCGCCGGTCAGGCGCAGATCGCGGCTGGCCGGATCGCGCAAGCGGCTGCCGCTCAGCACCAGATCGGGCGAGATCAGCATCTGGTATTCCTTGGGCGCGGCGTAGGGGATGTCGCCGGCCCACAGACGCGCATAGGCCGAGTCGAGCTGCATATCCACCAGCGAGGCGTGGCCCGACAGCGTAAAGTGGCCGTCGTCGACCTGGCCCTTGAGTTCGTGGTCAATGGGAATCGCCACAGTCATCACCCCGCGGGCGCTGGTGGCAATTTGCAGGCGCGCACCGTCTTGCAGCGTGATGTCGTGACCAAAACGGCGCAGCGCAACGCGACCTGCTTCGGTCTCGAGCAAGGCCTGCACCCGCAGCCGATCGGGCGGCCCCTCGACGCGCATCATGCCGCCGCCGGCCATGGCCGCTTCCAGGCAGGTCGCGCGCGCATCGGCCGCCACCGCTGGGTCGCGGAGCACGTTCACCCGCAAGTCCAGGTCCGAGAGGCTCTGGCTCAGCGCGCCAAAGCGCTGGATATCAAACGTCCCCGCGACGAACGCGAGCAGATTGGCCGGCTCGTCGTCGTGCGGATAGCGCCACTCGCCGCAGACCTCGACGCCGCTGCGGTTGAGCTCAAAGTAGGTGCCGCCCAAGGTGATCTTGTCGGCCGAAACGCCGATGACGGCCGCCTTGGTGTTGCGAATCGGCCGCGCCCCGCCGCCTGGGTCGACCCAAAGCCCGGCCGGCGGCACAATGGTCTCGACGTGCCAGTCAAAGTGGTTGTTCTGCAGCGACATGTCGACGGCGGTCTCGCCCTCGACGCGAACAGAAATGCCCTGCGGCCGCGGCATCCCCAGCCGCTCGAAGGGATCCACTGGGGCGTCGGTGCCGATGCGCAAGGTCGATGTGGTGGGCATCCAGCCGGCAAAACGCACCTCGCTGCCAGCCAGAAGCTTGAACGACTCAAAGAAGTTGTCGCTGCGGAGGACCAACGGCCCGGTGGCCGTCTTCTCCAGGTCGAGGTGCGCAGAACCCAGCGAAATGGCGTCCCACCCTAAGTCCTTGATGTCGACTCCCCCCGACAAGGTCATGGTCTTGCCGTCGCCGGTGAGCTTGATCGCCGCCGCCACCGTGCCAGGCATGGGCAATTTCTCTAGCCACGAGAACTGCTTGAAGGGCGTCTCGGGCAGACGCACGTCGGTGTCCAGGCGCATCGTCGCCAGGTCAAAGCGCCCCGAGGCGGTGATGTCGGCGCCGCCGTCGGTCCGGCTGCCGCGCAGACGCAACCACGAGTTGGTGAACAGCGTGACGAGGCCGTGCTGGTCGATGTGCGCGCCGCCGCGGTCGAACCACTCGCCGTAGGCGTGCACGCCCTGAACGGTCATGTCGCCGCTGAAACGCAAACTGGGCATGAAGCGCACCAGGTCGGCGGTGAGCTGGCCGCCACTCAAGTCGCCCTGCCCGGTGATTCCAGCAATCCTGAAGCGCCCCAACAGTTTGCCCAAGTCGATCTGACGCACACTCAGGCGATCGATGTGGAGCGGTCGCTGGGCGGCCATCTCGGTCAGATTGCTGCCAAAAAGGCCCATGCGCAGATCGCCGCTGACTTCGCCCACATCCGTGCTGGCCCTCAGCCCCTCCAGGGCGACCTCGCCGCCGTGGAGGCTGAGTTGCGCCGCGCCACGGCGAACGTGGTAGCCATAGGCGGCAAAGTCCTCGACCAGCACCCTACCCAACACGCCGGGTTTCAAGAGCGCACCGCGCAAGTGGCCGCCCTCTAAGCGCAGACTGCCGGCCACGTCGGCGATCCCCAGGGGAGCCAGCCAGTCCTCAAGGCGGGGCAGATGCAGGTCGGCGCGCAGGTCGGTAGTGTCGCCGCTCAAGTCTAGCCGGCCGTCGCAGCGCAGCGCGGCAGTGCGACTGCCGTCCACGTGGGCGTCCTCGGTGACCAGCTCCGAATCGGCAAAATCGACGCGAATGCCGATGTCGGGCCCCATGGCGTAGCGCAGGCCGCCCCGCCAAAGAACCCGTGGCAATTTCTGGGCGATCATCTTGACCGGCGTGTCGCGCACTAGGTCTAGATCGGCGTCCAGGGCCACGTCGAGGTCCAGCGGCTTGCCCGCGGGCAGATGGGTGCGCGTGTAGGTACCCAAAGTCCCCGTAATGGTTCCGCTGGCCAGCAGCGGCGTGATCCCGGTCAGCTTGATGGCGTCGTCGAGCAGCGGCGCATCGCCGCGCACATGGCGGATGGAAAACGCCCCCATCGTCACGTGTTCGGGCCGCTCCAGGTCCATGCGATAGTCGACCCGGTCCGAATGGATGAAGCCGCCGTAGGCCGCCACGTCCAAGTTCCGTGTGATCACCCGCACCAACGAGTCGCCCGGCGGCCCCGTCTCTACGCGCACGTCGCCGCGCACGGCCTCGCCGTGAAAGCCCGACATCAAACCGCGCCCCATCACGTGCCCTTCGGTCCAGAACCCGACTTTGGCGTCCCAGTGGAACTGCCCGCTGGCCTGGGCTTGCGCAGCAAATAGCTGGCCGAGCATGTCGCGCATGAAGGTCGACTTGCTCGAGGTGCTGAGCAGCAAGCGGTCGCCGTGGACCAGGATCTCGGGCTGCAACTGCACCAGGATCCGCGACTTGGACAGCGACGTGATTGGCTCTTGCAGCGGTTCGGCGAGCGTGGCCGGCGGCATCTGGCAACTCACGCCAGACACGACCATCTCGCGCAGGTCGCCCACGGCTGACTCGGCCTGCAGCGATCCGGCCGGAATGGCCGGCAGACGCCGCATCGAGTCCAGACTGGTCTGGGCATACGCCACCACGATATTGCGGGCATCGAACTGCACATCCACCGGTTCCGGGCGGCCGGGCTCGATGGTCACGGCCGAACCAGGGCTGGTGAACCACAGCCCGTGACTGTCGATGCTCATGGCAGGCAAGTCCATGACATAGCGCCCATCGTTGACCTCGGTCTTGCCCAGGCGCACGTACACGGGCAACGGCTTGGGGTCTGGTTTGGGCGGTTCAGCGGGGTCAACGAAGATGGAATTCAGGCGCAGTCGCCCAAGCTTGTCGACGTCCAGCTGCAACAGAGGCTGGTCCAGAACCACCCGTGGCAAGGTGAGGCGCAGCGCACCAGCCTGCAGTCCATCGATCAGCCGTGCCGGGGCCAGATCGACCTCGGCCCGCGCCGCGCCGAGCAGGACGTCGCCGCCCGGCTCGCGCAGCTCGAGCCCGCGCGCTTGCAGCCGCACCCGCAGTTCGCCGTCGCCCAGAACCGGGCCCACGTGCAAGTACTGGACCCGCAGGGATCCTGGCAGAATCTCGCTGACCACCCGGCTGGCAACGGCCGCGGTCGAGGGCGAGTTGACGGTCAAGTACACGCCCAGCAGCAGCCACACCAAGCCCACCGTCGCCTGAATGGTCGCCAAGTAGGCCAACTGGCCCGCACGACGCAACCTGCGACGCACCAACGACTTCCGTCCTGCGATCGTGGACTTTTCGGCCAAGCGGACTCCAGCGGACAGACCGCGCCCTTTTGGACGCGCGGGCCTCCGCCGGCAGTCTACTCCGAGCCTGGAAACGGGCCAACTTTACGGCAAAAATCGTGAACTTGGCGGCTTTTTCAGCCACCACAGACTGCCAACGGCGGCGATCGCGGCAACAACCAGCACAACCGCCCAAAACTCCACGGTTTGCTGATGGTACACCACACCCTCTGTGGGGTCGAAATAGCGGCCTTCGGAGTTGTACGGCAACTCGGCGCCGGTCGCGAACTCCCAAACGGCGAGCGCCACGGTAAGGGTCGCGAGCCAGAAAAGCGCGCGCAAGACGGCGGCCAGCCAAGGCGCAAGGTGGGGATGGGGTTGCGGCGGCAGGGACATGGCCCGTGGGCGGTCAGACATTGAACCGGAAGTTGCACACATCCCCGTCGCGCATCACGTACTCTTTGCCTTCCATGCGCTTCTTGCCAGCCGCGCCAACCGCGCTCTCCGTCCCCAGGGCAAACAGGTCGTCGCAGTTGTAGATTTCAGCCTTGATGAAGCCGCGCTCGAAGTCGGTGTGGATGACGCCCGCGGCCTGCGGCGCGGTCCAGCCCTTGCGAATCGTCCAGGCGCGCGCCTCTTTGACGCCAGCTGTGAAGTAGGTCTGCAACCCCACGAGATCAAAGGCGGCATGTGCCAGCCGGTCCAGGCCGGACTCGTGCAGGCCCAGGGCAGTCAAGAATTCCTTGCGCTCGGCCTCGTCGTCCAGCTCCGAAATCTCGGCCTCGGTCTTGCACGACAGCTCGACCACCGCCGCCCCTTCGGCCTTGGCCAAGGCGCGCACGCGCTCTAGGTAGGGATTGTCGGTGCCCGGGTCGGTGGTATTGGCCACGTAAAGCATGGGCTTGCGGGTCATCAGCTGCAGTGCCCTGAGGTAGACGTCTTCTTCCTTGCCGACCTCCAGCGTGCGCGCCGGCTTGCCTTCGTTCAGCACGGCGTAGACGCGCTCGAGCACGGCCACTTCGGCCACCACATCTTTGTCGCCCGTTTTCAGAAGCTTTTGCTGCCGCTGCAGGCGCCGCTCGACCTGCTCCAGATCCGCCAGGGCCAGCTCGGTGTTGATGATCGCCGCGTCGCGCTCGGGATCGACCGAGCCCTCTACGTGGACCACATCGCCGTCGTCAAAGCAGCGCAGCACATGGGCAATCGCGTCGGTCTCGCGGATATTGGCCAAGAACTTGTTGCCCAACCCTTCGCCTTTGCTGGCACCCTTGACCAGGCCGGCGATGTCGACGAACTCCATGGTGGCGTAGATGATCGTGGGCGTCCCGACGATCTGGGCGATGCGGTCCAAGCGCGGATCACGCAGGGGCACGATGCCGTTGTTGGGTTCGATCGTGCAGAACGGGTAGTTGGCCGCCTGGGCGCCAGCGCGCGTGAGCGCATTAAAAAGCGTGGACTTTCCAACGTTTGGCAGACCAACGATACCGCACGACAGACCCATGACAACCTCGATGCGCCAAGACCGGGCCGGCGCGGGGGCGCGGATTTGACCACGGCGGCGCGGTGGCAGCAAGCCATGGTCGCAATCGGCGCCTCAAAGCAGTTGACAACCCCGGACACGATCGGCAGTTTGCGGTTCGCGGCGGTCCAGCAGGGCGCTCTCGCTTCGCCGCAGACGATGCCCAGCCAATCACCGCAAGGCGCGCAAAGTATCACGGGAATTTTCGCCGCCACCTCCTCGGTGCGCGGGGGTCGCGGCTACAACGAAACGGCGCCGGTACGGGCGGCCGACGGCTTGGTCCGGCGACTGCTGCTGGCGCGGGCGCGCTGGCGCTGGGTCACTTCGGTCGAAGCGGCGCTGCTGGGCCTGGTCGCGGCGCTGGTCGTGACGGCATTCGGCTTGGCAATCGCAACCTTGCTGCACAAGACCCTGGGTGTCGGCCGCCTGTTGGCGTGGACTGCGCTGGTGCCGGCGCTCGGGACGGCCCTGGCGATGCTGACGCACCGGTTCCTGTCGGGCCGCGACTTGGCGCAGTGGGCCGCGCTGCGGGCGGTGCGCCATGCCGAGGTAGATGGCGAGTTGCTAAAGAGTGGTGCCGAGTTGGCCCACAATCTCCAAAGTGGCACGCCGCCGCTCACCCTGGGCTCGCCGTGGCTGCTGGTCGAGACGCTCCATCAGGCCGAGGAGCAGGCGCGGGGTCTGGATATCGACGCGGCGGCGATCTGGGTACGCTGTCAGCGCTATGGTGCGTCGCTGCTGCTGGCGGCGCTGCTGGCCGCTCTGGCCTGGCGGGGCGTGCCCGACACTTGGCACGACTGGTGGGCCGACCCGATCGCCGAGCAAGTGCCGCCGCGCGACATTGGCACGATGGTGGGGGATTCGCGGGTGCGCGTCGACCCGCCGGCTTACGCGGCGGCCGTGGTGCCCTCGCGCGACGACGACGGCGCAGAAACGACGGTGCTGCGCGGAAGTCACGTGACGGTCGAGACCTCGCCGCTGCCCGGCATGGTGATCGAGGCCGTGGAGGTGCAGACCCGCTTGGCCGGTCCCCCGCACAGCGAGCGGCAGCCGGTGGCCGAACTGCCGGGCAAGGGCTTGGTGTGGCAGGCCACGCTCTTGGATCCCGTCAAGTACCGCTACCTGGGCCGCGACGACCAGCGGCAACCCGTGCGCGAGACCGCGTGGCGCGAACTGCGGGTCCAGGCCGATCATCCGCCGCGCGTTGCCTTGGACAAGCCGAGCGCCGACCTGGAAGTCCGGCCCGGTCAGACCGTGGCGCTGCAGGGCCAAGTCGACGACGACATTGGCCTGCTGCAGGTAGAATTGGTCATCCAGCGGCCCGCTACCGGCCTGGAGCGCCGGCCGATCGAGGTGCGCGGCAATCCGGCCCACCACACGGTGCGCGAGAGCTTGGCGGTCGACGGGTTGCAGCTGCGTCCGGGCGAGTCGGCCGAGCTCTATCTCGAGGCCGCGGATACAAATCCCTTCGATGGCGCGCGCAAAGGCAGCTCGCGCAAGTTGCGGGTCCGGATGTTCTCGTCGGACCGGCAGCACAGCAAAGTGCTCGACGCGCTTGGCCAAGTTGCGGACACCTGGACGCTGCGCCTGGCCGACCGGGTCGAGCGCGACCCCGGCGATGCCCATGCCGAATTGCCCGAAGCGCTGAAACGGCGCAACCAGTTTGCCGAAGAGGAGCGCAAGGCGCTGGACGCGCTGCACCAACTGCGCATGGACTTGGCCGACGACTCGTTGGCCCGGCCGCGCTCGCTCGCCGACCTGGACGCCATCGACAAGCAACTGACCGACGCCCTGACCGACGAAGCCCGCTCGGTGCCCAGCGGCTATTCGATGGCCGAGGGCTATACCGCGGTCCGCCAGTTGTACCAGCTGCAGCGCAGCCATGCGATGGTGGTGGCGGCGCAAGAGCAAGCCGTGGTGGCGCTGGTCGAACTGGCCGGCGACGAGCGCGAGGCAGCCCTGGTGCGCGACAGTGCCACGCTGGCCGACACACAACGCAAGCTCATGTCTACGCTAGAGAAAATGGCTGACACCAACAGCAAGCCAATGCAGGCCGAGGCGGAGCGCCTGCTGGATCTGGTCGAGCAGCAGGTCGATCGGCTGGCGACCACCGCACAAAAGCAAGCTCGGCAGGTGCCCCACGAGCACGTCAACGCCCAGGCCATCGATCCCAGTGGCCTGCCGCGGGATCTGGCCGACCAGCGCACGGGTCTGGCCGAGGTGCGGCGGTTGCTCCGCGAGGGCAAGAGCCGTGAAGCCCTTGAGAAAATGCGGCAATTGGCCGAGAATCTGGCGCAGGCCTCGGGCGGCGTGCAGCAAGGTTTGGCCCAGCATCGCGGCGCCGAAGACCGCTCGTACGAACGTTTGCTGCAGGATCTTCGGCGCGGCATCGACCGGGCGCTAGACGGGCAAGGGCGCATTCGCGACGACTTGCGCAGCCCGGCCGAAGAGCAGCAGCACGCCCAAGACGACCTGATGCGGCAGATGCGCGACACACTGGCGCCGCAGCTTGGCGAAATGCTGAACGACATCCGCGAAATGTTGCGCCCGTCGCGGTTGAAAACGGCGGTCCTGCGCGGTGGGCCGGCCTTGGCCGAGGTGCGGCGGGCGTTGGACGGCGTGGGCGACGCCCTGCAACGCAGCAGCCTGGACGCGGCCATGCAGTCGCTGCAAGAGGCGCAAGACGAACTGGGCGCGGCGAGGCGGGCGCTGGCACAGGGCGGCGAAAACTCCAAGGATACTCAGGCGGATGCTCGCCGTGTCGACGCCGCCCAAGAGCGGCTGTCCAAGATGGCCGAGCGCCTCCGCGAAGCGATGCCCGAGGCGTCCGAGCTGCTGCGGCCAGCGAGCCGGCAACGGGTGGCCGGCCTTGGCGAGCCCCAGGCGCAAGTGCGCAACTTGCTCGAACGCCTACAAAAGCGCCTGCGCGAGGCCGGCGATGCCCACCCTGCCCTGCGGCAGCAAGTCGGCGAGCGGCTGGATCACGCGCTGCAGGTACTCCGCGAGGCCGAAGACAGCTTGCGGCGCGGCGATGCCCAGCGCGCCTTTGACCAGACCGCCGAGATTCTGGACACGCTGGAGCGGGCGAGCGAGATGCTGCAGCAAGGCGGTGGGTCGGGCCAGCCGAGGCAGGAAGGCAGCGAGCAGGTGGGCATGGAGCCGGGTGGATCGGCCGAGATCCGCTCGGGCAATCAGAACGACGCCGTTGACCGTTTCCGCGAAGAAGTGCTGAAATCGATGCAGCAGCCCGAGCCCGGCGGCTGGCACGACCGCCTGCAGCGCTACTACAAGGCCATTTCGCGCTAGCGGCACCAGCGGCGTGCCTTGACAGCACGGCCAGCCGTCCTTTCCTGATTTCTGTCGCCAGTGCCCGAGTTGCGGCGACCTAACCTCAACCAAACACACAAGAATCGCCAGACGCTGCGTCGGGCGGTGCGAGTGGGCGTGCAGCGCAAAGTGGAGCGCTGGGGGCGCGCGGGGTCAAGGTCTATCCAAGCTGGCGCAAGGAGATTCGATGCAGCCCAACAAGCTGACCAACAACGCCCAAATGGCCGTGAAGTTGGCGTCCGAAGAAGCGATTCGCCGCAGCCACCAGCAGCTGGAGCCCGAGCACCTGCTGTGGGCGCTGACCGGCAACGTGGAAGGCATCGTCAAGCCGCTGCTGGCCAAGCTAGAGGTACCGGTCGAGCCGCTGCGCGACGAGATGGCGCGCGAGCTGGCGCGGATGCCGGCCGTCAAGGCCCAGGACGGGCCCGGGTTGGTGGGGTCCGAGCGGCTGCAGGCGTTCTTCGAGGCGGCCGACGACGAGCGCGGCAAGTTCCGCGACGATTATCTGTCAACCGAGCACATGTTCCTGGCGCTCCTGGCCGACCGCAAGGGCGCCGCAGGCCGGGCGCTGCACGACCGCGGGCTGAACCGCGAGAAAATCCTGTCGGCGCTCAAGCCCTTGCGTGGCTCGACCCGCGTGGCCAGCGAGGACGCCGAGTCGCAATTCCAGGCGCTGGAGAAGTACGCCCGCGACCTGACCGCGGTCGCCCAGCAGGGCAAGCTCGATCCCGTGATTGGCCGCGACGACGAGATCCGCCGGGTGATGCAGGTGCTGAGCCGGCGGCGCAAGAACAACCCAGTGCTGATTGGCGATCCCGGTGTGGGCAAGACCGCCATCGTCGAGGGCCTGGCCCAGCGCATCATCGCGGGCGACGTGCCAGAAGGACTCAAGGGCAAACGTCTTTTGGCGCTGGACCTGGCGTCGATGGTGGCGGGCAGCAAGTACCGTGGCGAATTCGAGGAGCGGCTGAAGGCGGTGCTGAAGGAGCTGGCCGACGCCAACGAGCAGGTGATCCTGTTCATCGACGAGCTGCACAACCTGGTGGGAGCCGGCAAGGGCGAAGGCGCGATGGACGCCAGCAACATGCTCAAGCCGGCGCTGGCCCGCGGCGAGCTGCACTGCATCGGCGCGACCACGCTGGACGAATACCGCAAGTATATCGAGAAGGACGCGGCCCTGGAGCGGCGCTTCCAGCCGGTGCTGTGCGGCGAGCCCAGCGTGCACGACACCATCTCGATCCTGCGCGGCCTCAAGGACAAGTACGAGGCCCACCACGGTGTGCGGATTCAGGATTCGGCGCTGGTCGCGGCGGCAACCCTGTCGGACCGCTACATCACCGACCGGTTCTTGCCCGACAAGGCCATCGACCTCATCGACGAGGCCATGTCACGCCTGCGCATGGAGATCGACTCGCTGCCCACCGAGATCGACCAGCTGCAACGGCGCATCCAGCAACTGGAGATCGAGCAGGCCGCGCTGCAGCGCGAAAAGGACGCAAGCTCGCTGGAGCGGCTGAGCAAGCTGCAAGAAGAAATGGCCGGGCTGCGCGAAAAGGCGACGGCGGAAAAGGCGAAGTGGCAGCGCGAGAAGGACCTGATCGACGCGATCAAGCAGAAGCGCAACCGCATCGAAGAACTGCAGATCCAGCTCGAGGCGGCCGAGCGGCGCTACGACAATGAGACCGCGGCGCGGCTGCGCTTTGGCGAGATCCCCGGCATCAAGAAGGAGATCGAGGTCGAGCAGCAGAAGCTCGCCGAGGCGCAGGCCCAGGGCAAGATGCTGAACGAAGAGGTGACGGCCGAAGAGATCGCCGAGGTGGTGTCGTCGTGGACCGGGGTCCAGGTCCAGAAGATGCTGCAGAGCGAGATGAGTAAGCTACTGGAATTGGAAGACAAGCTGCGCAAGCGGGTGGTGAACCAAGAGGGCGCGCTGACCGCAGTGGCCAACGCTGTGCGGCGGTCGCGCTCGGGGTTGCAGGACCCCAATCGGCCGCTGGGCTCGTTCATTTTCTTGGGCCCGACTGGCGTGGGCAAGACGGAATTGGTCAAGGCGCTGGCAGAGTTTCTCTTTGACGACGAGCACGCGATGGTGCGCATCGACATGAGTGAGTACATGGAGAAGCACACCGTGGCGCGGCTGATCGGCGCTCCGCCCGGCTATGTGGGCCACGAAGAGGGCGGCCAGTTGACCGAGGCGGTGCGGCGGCGCCCGTACAGCGTGGTGCTGTTCGACGAGATCGAGAAGGCCCACCCCGATGTTTTGAATGTGCTTTTGCAGGTGCTGGACGACGGCCGGCTTACCGACAGCCAGGGCCGCGCGGTCGACTTCCGCAACACGCTGGTGCTGATGACCAGCAACATCGGCAGCCACCTGATCCTGGAGCGCAAGGGTGACGAGGCGGTGCGCGCGGTGGTTCTGGAAGAGCTGCGCCGGCACATGCGCCCCGAATTCCTGAACCGCATCGACGAGATCGTGGTGTTCAACTCGCTCCGCCACCAAGACATGGAGCACATCGTCGAGATTCAGCTCGAGCGCTTCAAGAAGCGGCTGATCGACCGCAAGCTGGCGCTGACCGTGACGGACGAGGCCAAGAAGCTCTTGGCTGACCAGGGTTACGACCCTGCCTTTGGCGCGCGGCCGCTCAAGCGCACGCTGCAGACCAGCATCGAGAACCCGCTCGCGGTCGAGCTGCTGCAGGGGCGCTTCCCGCCCGGCTCCAAGGTGGTCGTCGATGCGGACGACGGCAAGATCGTCTTTACGTACGCCGACTAGCGAGACGTCGCAGCGTGCGGAGTCAGCAGGCTTTGCGCGGCCCAGACGATGCCGGCGCCGACCAACGAGCCCACCGTGTTCCAGGCCATGTCCTTCCACGATGGGTCGCCGCGGCCGGTCAGATCCCAGCCTTCTTTGGCCAGGCCGGGGACCAAGCCGATGCCAAAGCCAAGCGCCAGCGGCTGCCATTGCGGCCCGGCCGGTCCGCCGGCCACGGGCACGCTGGCGGTCGCGGCAGCGCCAAAGGCGAGTGAAAACCCAAAGTGAGCGGCCTTGTCGGCACCGGTCCAGTCGTCGGCCGCTGCCGTCTGCGCCACGGCCAACGCGCTGCACAGGACCAGGGTCACCAGCTTCGGCATCGTTACGCGCCGATGGCGGCCACCACGCTGTCGGCGATGCGCGAGGCGTGGGCGCGCACTTGGTCGGCGTCGCGGCCCTCGACCATCACCCGGCACTTGCGCTCGGTGCCGGAATAGCGAACCAGCACCCGGCCTTGCCCCACCAGCTCGCGCTCCACTTCGTCGATGATGCCGGCCACGGCGGGCAGGCTTTGGATCGGCGGCTTGTCGCGCACGGCCAGGTTGATGAGCACTTGCGGCACCGTCTGCATCACCGCCGCCAGCTCGGACAGGGGCCGCTGCTCGCGCTGCAGAATCCCCAGCACTTGCAGAGCGGCCAGTACGCCGTCGCCGGTGGTGGCGTGGTCCAAGAACACTAGGTGACCTGACTGCTCGCCGCCCAAGTTGTAGCCGCCGCGGCGCATCGCCTCGACCACCAGCCGATCGCCCACGTCCGTGCGCAACACGTCGATCCCCGCTTGCCGCAAGGCAATCTCGAAGCCGTAGTTGCTCATGACGGTGGCCACCACGGTGTTGCCTTTCAGCGTGCCCTGGGCCTTCATTCGCGTGGCGCAGAGCGCCATGGTGTGGTCGCCGTCAACGACTTGGCCCTTTTCGTCCACCAGGACCAGCCGATCGGCGTCGCCATCCAACGCCACGCCCAATTGACAACCATTTTCAACGACCGCTCGCGCCAGTCCCTCGGGGTGGAGCGCGCCGCAGCCCTCGTTGATGTTGACGCCGTCGGGCCGGCCGTTGAGGAGCACGACCTCGGCGCCCAGCTCTTCAAAGACCATCGGCGCCACCTTGTAGGCGGCCCCGTGTCCGGCATCCACAGCAATTTTTAGACCATCCAAGGTCAGGTCATTGGCCAGGGTCGTCTTGAGTTTGACGGTGTAGCGGCCCCAGGCGTCGTCGACGCGGTGGGCCCTGCCAATGTCGAGCCCGCGCGCGAGCCCGGCCAACAGCGGCTGCGGGTTGGCCACCCAGTCTTCGATCTGCGCCTCCAACTCGTCGGGGAGCTTGAAGCCGTCGGCGCCGAACACCTTGATGCCGTTGTCGCCAAACGGGTTGTGGGACGCCGAGATCACCACGCCCGCGTCGGCGCGCATCCCCACGCACATGAACGCGATGCCCGGGGTGGGGAGCGGCCCGACCAGGTACGAGTCGGCGCCCACCGAGCAGAGTCCCGCGACCAGGGCATTTTCGAACAAGTAGCCCGACCGGCGGGTGTCTTTGCCGATGAGGACGCGCGGGCGCTCGTGGCGGCTGCTGCGGGCACAGAGCAGGCCGATGGCGCGGCCAATTTGCACGGCATTTTCTACGGTCATGGCGCCGGCGTTGGCTTCGCCGCGCACGCCGTCGGTACCAAAAAGCTTGGTCTTGGCTTGAGTTACCATAGGTTCTCTCCGCCGCAGGTGGGGATGGGTGGGGATGAGCACGGACGCTGTCGGCGCCGCTTGGGGGCTACGGGCACATGTTGCCGTAACCCGGGGTACCGCGGTCGCGCGCGCCGCAGCGACTCTGCGTTGCCTGCAAGTCGTACTTCCACATGATTTTGCTGCCGTCTTGGACGGCTGTCATCGGCTGGCACACGGTCGGGGCGGCACAGTCGGTGGGAGCGGTGCAGACCGGCGGTTCGGCGGCGTAGGTCGACGCGCCCATGTAGAGGCCGTAGCCGCAGGTCGCGCCCGCGGCAACCCAGCACTCGGGCTTGTCGTTGTCAGCCGGAGTCAGGCAGTTGGGCTGAACCATCGCCGAATTGCCCACGCCCCAAGGCAGCTTGCCCGCGTTGACTTCGTCGATGACCGCCCCAGCGGGGTTGACGAGCTGGAGCTTCCAGTCCAGGTGGACGTTCTTGAGCGTGAGCGAGCCGCCGACTGCGGCCTGATCGACCCAGCCGTACACGGGCTTTAGGTTGTTGTTGGCCGCCGGGTCCGCAACCGCGAGCAAAAGCGCGAATTGTTTGGCGGCCACCACGGGTGGGTTCGGCACGTTGGGCCCGCCGACCGTGACGGTGTGGATGGTCGTGTCGGCGATGAGCTTCCAACCGGTAAGGTCGATGGCCTCGGTGGTCGGGTTGTAGACCTCGAACCACTCGCCCTTGCTGTCGCTGACGGCGTCGGGGTCGACCATGACCTCGGTGATGACCAGGGTGCCCTTGGGTTGCGGCGGCGCTTCCTTCTTGCATTGGGCCGAGCAGCCGTCGCCGTCGGTCTGGTTGCCGTCGTCGCATTCCTCGCCGATGGCGGCGGTGATGATGCCGTCGCCGCATTTGGGCGCGGGCTTGCACTGACCGCCGACGCAGATGAGGTCGGTGCCGCAGGGCACATTGTCGGCCTGGCCCTCGCAGGGGTTGACGCACGGCGGGTTGGCCTGGCCAGGCGAGCCGAAGTCGCCGCTGCCAAAGGGTTGTTTGCCCTCGCACCAGTTCTTGCCGTCGTCGTTCTTGACGGCATCGTAGGCGCCCGGGTCTAGCTGCATCGACTTGCCTTCCACCACGGGGAATTGGCTCGCGCAGGTCGACGGCGGCGGTGGGGTGTAGCAGGCCGGTGGCTTGGGGATGTAGGTCACACCGTCGATCTTGGTGCCGTTCCACTCCAAGATGGCGTCGTCGCCCGTGATGTTGCCCAGCGAGAACTGACCGGGGGCCCAGGCGATTTGCACGGTGACGCCGCCGTTGAGGACCTTGTCGGTCGACGCGCCGATCACGAAGTAGCCGCCCGGGGCGACCCACAGCGGCTTGGTCGAGGTGAGGACGACCTTGTTGGTGCCGTTGTCGCGCAGGACCCAGCCGTTCAGGTCCACGGGCAGTTCGCCGGGGTTGTAGATCTCGACCCACTCGCCGTTGGCGTCTTCGATCGGCGCCTTGGGATTCGCCATGATTTCAGTAATTAGAACTTGCCCGGCACTGTAGCTTTCCTTCTGGCAGTTGATCGAGCAGCCGTCGCCGCCGGCGGTATTGTTGTCGTCACAGGCCTCGGCGGCCTCGAGGGTGCCGTTGCCGCAGGTGGGCGAGTCGCAGGCATCGCCAAACCCGTCGCTGTCGCTGTCGATTTGGGTGGGGTTGGGCGTGACCAGGCAGTTGTCGCACAGGTCGCCCACGCCGTCGGCGTCGCCGTCGGATTGCTTGGGGTTGGCGACTTTGGGGCACACGTCGCAGGCGTCGCCCACTTTGTCGCCGTCGGTGTCGACCTGGGTGCCGTTGGCGACGAAGGGGCAGTTGTCCACCTCGTTCAGCACGGTGTCGCCGTCTTGGTCGCCGCCGGGTGGCGTGCAGCTGGGGTTGGTTTGGCCGGGCGAACCAAAGTTGCCGGACACGCCGGTGATCGGGGCGGTGGAGTAGCACCAGTAGACCAGCGTGTCATTCTGCAGCGTGTTGGCGTACAGGGGATCGAGCTGGAGCGCCACGTTGGTCTTGACGGCCGGGGTATTGAGGCCAAAAGCCACGCTGTCCACGATCTTCTTGCCGGGCACGTCCACCACGGTGAGCGTGTCGCCGTTGGGATCGAGCATGAACTCGGCGCCAGGCTTGTTGAAGGCGTACTGCGCTGTGATGTTGCCGTTCAGGGCCTTGTTGCTGTTTGCGGCAAGGACGACAAAGCCTTTGGCGGGAACCGTCACGGCGTCGCTGATCACGTGGGTCTTGGGCTTGCCCGCCACGCCGTTCTTGACCTGGAGCTGCCAGCCCTTGATGGGGACCGGGGCGCCCGTGGGATTGTAGAGCTCGAACCATTGGCCGGTAGCGTCTTCCACGTTGTCGCCGTGGGCGACGATCTCGTTGATGACCAGGTTGCCGACGAGCGGCACGCCGATGGCGCAAGCGTCGCAGCCGTCGCCCACGTAGTCGTTGCCGTCGTCGCAGGTCTCGCCCAGGTCCAGCTCGCCGTCGCCGCAGACCGCGGGGTCGCAGGCATCGCCCTTGCTGTCGCCGTCGGCGTTTTCTTGTTGGGGGTTCGGTTCGGCGGGGCAGTTGTCGCAGGCGTCGCCCTTGCCGTCGCCGTCGCTGTCGACCTGGACGCCGTCGGGGCCGGGCGGGTCAAAGTTGGCGGGGCAATCGTCCAGGGCATCGGGGACGCCGTCGCTGTCCAGGTCGGGCGGCGCGGGGCAGGCCGGGTTGGCGACGCCGGGCGTGCCGTAGTCGCCGCTGGGGAGCTTGTTGGGCGAGGCACAGAAGCTCTTCCAGTCGTCGTTGCCAGTGGCGGTGGTCATGGTCACGTCCAGGTTGAGCGCGGCGCCCTTCCAGTCGATGAGGGGCCACGACTGGGTCCAGGCAACCTTGTCGATGACGGACGGGACGGCGTAGTCGGCGCGGAGAAGGAGCGTATCCTTCAAGTTGTTGAACGAGGTACTGGCATAGACGTAGTCGTAAACGTTGCCGCCGTTGGTGGCTTTGTTGCCGTTGCGGCCGAGCACTTTGTACTCGCCGGGCTTGAGGGTCATCTTGCCCGCACAGCCGTTGATGACGTGCTTGTCGGTACCGGTGTCGTCGGTCATGGTCAGACCGTTCATGTCGATGTCTTTGGTCGAGTTGTTCTTGACTTCGAACCACTCGCCGGCGTCGTCTTTGACGGCGAGCGGCCAGACCATGATCTCGGTGATGACGAGGTCGCCAGCCTTCAAGCTCTTTTGTGGCGCGGGCGGGGTCTTGGGTGGGACGCACTTTTCGACGCAGGTGCCGTCGCTCTGCAACTCGAAGCCGATGTTGCAGTTGCACTGGGCCTTGCTGCTCACTTTGGTGCAGAGCGTTTTGTTGGGTTCCGAGCAAGGGTTGGGGTTGCACGGGTCGGTGCTGACCACTTCGCTCTTGACGTCGCCGGTGTCACTCTTGACGTCGCTGGCGTCCGGGCTGGCGGTGTCGGCATCTTCGGCGCTGGAGTCGGCGGCGTCGGCGAGGGTGGTGTCCTCTGGGGCGCTGTCCGGGGCGGCGTCTTTGCCGGCGTCGCTGCCGCCCTGGGTGTCGTTGGGGCCGATGGTGACGTCGAAGCCCGGGTAGGTGTAGCCGGCCGTGTCGGTGGCCGCGGCGGTGCCGCTGTCGCAGCCGGTGGCGAGCAGTGCCCATGCGGCGATGCAGGCAATCGCCAACGGCGCGGCGGTGCGCGCGGTGGGGAATGGTGCGGGCAGAAGCGCTTTGCGCATCTCGTCTTCCTTGCCCCGTGCCCCGGGGCTGTGGTCCAGAAGCCGGACTCGTCCACGTGTACGCGGGTTGCCGACGCGTCGCGGACCAGCCGTGCCAAACTAGCAAGTATAGGGACGCCATCCGGCCAAGTGCAAGGATGCGGTTGGCGCGGTCCGGGCCGGCAATTGCTTTTCTAGTTCGTGGCCCTATCCAGCAGCGGACCAAGAAGCCCCGGCGATTTGATCTCCGCGGCGCCCGGCGGTACCGTGCGCGCCGCAGCCGACGCGCTGTCAGGAGCGAAAATGGGTAGCACAGCAGGCAACAACCTCGCATCGATCGGGCACTTCATCGCCGGCAAGAAAGTCGCCGGCCAGTCGGGCCGCTCTGGCGCCGTCTTCAATCCCGCGACCGGTCAGCAGTCGGCCGAGGTCGCGTTGGCGAGTGCCGACGAGGTGCGCGCCGCCATCGCGAATGCCCAGGCCGCGTTTGGCCCGTGGTCCGAGACGCCGCCGTTGGTGCGGGCGCGGGTGCTGTTCAAGTTCAAGGAGTTGCTGGAGAGGCACAAGGACGAACTGGCCGAACTGGTGACCCGCGAGCACGGCAAGACCTTCGAGGATGCGAAGGGCTCGGTGACGCGCGGCATCGAGGTGGTGGAGTTCGTGTGCGGTATCCCGCACTTGCTGCGCGGCGAGGTGACCGAGAACGTGGGCCGCAACATCGACTCGTACAGCCTGCGCCAGCCCCTGGGCGTTTGTGCGGGCATCACGCCGTTCAATTTCCCGGCGATGGTGCCGATGTGGATGTTCCCGGTGGCGATCGCCTGCGGGAACACCTTCGTGCTCAAGCCGTCCGAGAAGGACCCGAGCACCTCGATGCGCCTGGCCGAGTTGATGACCGAGGCCGGGCTGCCGCCGGGGGTGCTGAACGTGGTGAACGGCGACCGCGAGGCCGTGGACACACTGCTGACGGAGCCGGGGATCGCCGCGGTGAGCTTTGTGGGCTCGACGGCGGTGGGCGAGTACATCTACAAGACCGCATGCGCGCACGGGAAGCGCGCCCAGGCGCTGTGCGGGGCAAAGAACCACATGGTGGTGATGCCCGACGCGGACCTGAACCTGGCGGTCGACGCCCTCATCGGCGCGGCGTACGGCTCGGCGGGCGAAAGGTGCATGGCCATTTCTGTGGCGGTGGCGGTGGGTGATATCGCGGACGAGCTGGTGGCCCGGCTGATTCCGCGGACGCAGAGCCTGCGGGTCGGCCCAGGCCTGGACCCGGCGAGCGAGATGGGGCCGCTGGTCACCAAAGAGCATTTCGCGAAGGTGCGGGGGTACGTGGACCTGGGCGTGGACGAGGGCGCGGTCCTGGCGGTCGACGGCCGGCAACTCGTGGTAGAAGGGGCCGAGCACGGCTTCTTCCTGGGCGGCTGCTTGTTCGACCACGTCAGGCCCGAGATGCGGATCTACAAAGAAGAAATCTTTGGCCCCGTGCTCTGCGTGGTCCGCGTGCCCGACTTCGAGACCGCGCTCAAGCTGGTGAACGACCACGAGTACGGCAACGGCACCGCGATCTTCACCCGCGACGGCGACTGCGCGCGGACGTTCGTGAACCGCGTCCAGGCTGGCATGGTCGGCGTGAATGTGCCCATCCCGGTGCCGATGGCCTTCCACAGCTTTGGCGGCTGGAAGCGCTCCATCTTTGGCGATCGCAACGTCTACGGTACCGAGGGCATCGGCTTCTACACCCGCCTCAAGACCACCACCGAGCGCTGGCCGACCGGAATTCGCGCAGGCGCCGAGTTCGTGATGCCGACCATGAAGTAGCTCTCCGACCCGCGCCCCACACTGGGGGGCAATTTCTACCTGCGACGAATTGCCGGAGTTTTCGAGCCGAACTAGACGGATTCCGTATGACTGCGGAGCGCCCCACCACTCCCCAATCAATTCAAGCAGTAGAAACGCCCGGTAGAAATGCCCGCCCTTTCTTTTGAGCGACCCTTGTCGTGATCGCGCGCGTCCGCGCGACGGCGCTACCCATGCACGCCGGCCTCGGTCAAGAGGTCACTCGCGCGGGGCGGCTGCCCAAGCTCGTAGAACAGCCGTTCCACCCCGTCTAGGTCCAGTAGCGTCGCCACGAACGGCTCGCCCACGGCCAGGCGCCCGCGGTAACCACCAGGCTCGCGCAGGGCCAGCGCGGCGCAGCGCGTCGCCCCTCGCAACGCCTCTTGCGGGCTGAGCTTTGCCCCAAGAACCGCCATCTGCATGGCCAGCACCAGGTTCGTCGTCATCGCGGACCCAGGATTGCAGTCCGTCGCGACGGCGACCAGCGCGCCGGCGTCGACCAGCTGCCGCAGGGGCGCATACGGCTCGCGGAGAAACACCGAGGTCAGCGGCAACCCAACCGCCACCGTCCCCGACTTCGCCAGCGCCCGCACGGACTTCTCGCCCGTCTGCAACAGGTGCTCCACGGAGGCGGCGCCCTGCTCCACCGCCCACGGGACCCCGCCCAGGTCGGCAAACTCGTCGACATGGGCCTTGACCGGCAACCCCAGGCTCGCGGCCGTTTCAGCAATGCGCTCAGCCTGTTGCACGTTGAAGTAGCCCTTCTCCACAAAGACATCCACGAACGCCAACTCGGGGTCCGCGGCGCGCAGGGCTGGCAAAATCTGCTCGCACACCACCGCCACGTACCCATCGGGGTTCCCTTTGAATTCGGGCGGAATCGCGTGCGCCGGCATCGCCGTGCTCACCAGCCGCATCGAGCCCGCGAACCGCTCACGCAGCGCGGCAATGGCTTGCAAGATCTTGACCTCGCTCGCCAAATCCAAGCCGTAGCCGGTCTTGCACTCCACGATCCGCACGCCCCATTTGGCCATCTGCTGCAGGCGCGGCGCCGACGCCTCGACCAACTCGGGCACGCTCGCCGCCCGCGTCTTGGTCACGGTGTGCAGAATTCCGCCACCCGCCGCCGCGATTTCCGCATAGGTCAGGCCGTTGAGCCGCTGGACGAATTCGCCGCTGCGATCCCCGGCGAACACCGCATGCGTGTGGCAGTCCACCAGGCCCGGGAGCAGCAAACGCCCGCCCAAATCGATGGTTGCGTCGGTATCAGGCCGCTGGGCGCTGCCGGCCGGCCCGATCCACTCCACCTGCCAGCCGCCACGCAGCTCGTGCCGAATCACCAGGTCCGTGTGCGTGTGGCAACCCAGTTGCTCCCAGCTGGCAAGCGGACCGCGCTCCGGCCCAGCACAAGTCAGAAAATGCCCGGCATTCGTCAAACGCACTCGGCGCCGCGACAGCGGACCGGTCAGGCGGGGCTCGGCCATCGTCTACTCCTGCATCGGGACCTTCACGCCGTTCTGCCTCGCGCACGCCAGCGCGCTGGGGTAGCCCGCGTCGGCATGGCGCAACAGGCCCATCGCAGGGTCCGAGGTGAGCACGCGCTCGATCCGCGCCGCGGCCTCGGGCGTCCCGTCCGCCACGATGACCACGCCGGCGTGCTGCGAATAGCCCATCCCCACGCCGCCGCCGTGGTGGACACTGACCCAGGTGGCGCCGTTGCTCGCGTTGATGAGCGCGTTCAAGAAGACCCAGTCGCTCACCGCGTCGGAACCGTCCTTCATCGCTTCGGTTTCGCGGTTTGGACTCGCCACGGACCCGCAGTCCAGGTGGTCGCGGCCGATGACGATGGGCGCCTTGACCTTGCCCTGCGCCACCAAGTCGTTGAAAATCTTGCCCGCCTTCGCCCGCTCGCCGTAGCCGAGCCAGCAGATGCGCGCCGGCAGGCCCTGGAAGGCGATTCGCGGCGCACCGTGCGTCAACCACTGAACCACGCTGGGGTTATCGGCAAAGGCCTCGAGCATGGCCCGGTCCGTGACCGCGATGTCCTCCGGGTCGCCCGACAGCGCCACCCAGCGGAACGGCCCGCGCCCCAGGCAGAACTGCGGCCGAATGTACGCCGGCACAAAGCCCAGGAAACGGAAGGCCTCTTCCGGATCCAGCCCGCCCTGCACCGCCTCGCCGCGCAGGTTGTTGCCGTAGTCAAAGACGTGCACGCCCAGGTCCACGTACGTCGCCATCCGCTGCACGTGCTCCACCATGTCGGCCCGCACGCGCTTGAGCCACTTTTCTGGTTCCGACACGCGCAGTTGCGCCGCCTGCTCCAAGGTAGTGCCAGTCACGTGGTAGCCATTTTGCGGATCGTGGGCGCTGGTCTGGTCCGTCAAAAGGTCAGGGATGACGCCCACATCCTCTAGGCGCCGCAGCAGCTCCAGCGCCGTGCACTGCACCGCCACCGATTTGGCGACGCCGTCCTTGGCGTACTGCTCGGCGCGGGCAATACCCTCGTCCAGATCCTCCACAAATTCATCAAGATACTTGGTATCCAGCCTTCGCTGAATCCGCACCGGGTCCACCTCGGCCACCAGCATCGTGCCGCCGGCCAGTGCGCACGCCAGCGGCTGCGCACCGCCCATGCCCCCCAAACCCGCAGTAACGACCAGCTTTTTCGCAAGCGGCTGCTGGGGATTGAAGTCCTTCTTCTTGCCGTAGTGCTGACGCCCCGCCTCGGCAAAGGTCTCGTAGGTGCCCTGAACGATGCCCTGCGTGCCGATGTAGATCCACGACCCCGCGGTCATTTGCCCAAACATCATCAGGCCTTTCTGATCCAATTCGCGGAACTTCTCCCACGTGGCCCAGCGCGGCACCAGATTCGAGTTGGCGATCAGCACCCGCGGCGCGTCCTTATGCGACTTCAGCACGCCCACCGGCTTGCCGGACTGCACGAGCAGCGTCTCGTCATCCGCCAATTCCCTCAGGGTTTTCGCAATCGCCTCAAAGGCCGGCCAGTCGCGCGCCGCGCGCCCGATGCCGCCGTAGACGACTAGATCCTGCCAGTTCTCGGCCACTTCGGCGTCCAGGTTGTTGTGCAGCATCCGGAGCGCCGCCTCCTGCAACCAGCCCTTGCACTGCAGCTGGCTGCCGCGCGGGGCCTTGGGGGCGAACTCGGGGCGATGATAGGCAAAACGGTCGCTCATGGGCAGGAACCTCGGCGCCACCAGGGTGGCATGCGTGCGCCTTGGTAGCACAGCGGCGCGCCTGGGCAAAGGGGCCGCGTGACCAAGCCGTTGCGGCGCCCCGGCCGGCGCCAGTGTGGTAATTTTCGACACGTGTAGATATTTTCCACACAAACGTCACCGCGAAATTCGCGGATGACTCTGCTTTTCAGCTGGTTGCGGCGGCGTGCGCCCGGCACGATTTGTGCTATGCTAGTGGGCGTGCCGACCCTGGTTGGGCCGCGGCGGAGGCGAAGATGCGCACCAGCAAACGATTTGGATGGGACCTTTGGCTCGCCGCGCTGGCCCTGGCGGCGGCGGCCGGTTGCGAGAACAGCCCCGGCGGCGCGCCCGCCGCTACCCCGGATACGGCAACCGATACCGGCAGTTTGAGCGATGCCGCCCAGGGCGACGCGAGTGCAACCGACACGGCCAAAGCGGACACGAGCAGCGCCGATGCCAGCCCGGCCGATGTGGCCGACTCGGCCGCGGCGGTGGATGGCGCCGTGGCTGACACGTCCCCCAGCAACTGCCCCAAAGATCCGCCGATCGGCGGCAAGTGCACCGACGCCGGCCTGAAGTGCGAGTGGGGCCAAGAGTGCTGCTGCGGCAAGTGCTATCCCTCTACGGTCTGCACCTGCAGCGGCGGCAGCTGGGCCTGCTACGCCACCGACGCTTGCATGTTGCCGCCCGGCTATTGCGACGACGCCGGCAGCACCGATGCCAGCCCCGGTGGCTGCAGCAGCAGCAACGACTGCGCAAGTGATCAGTACTGCGCCAAGACCCAGGGCCAGTGCTCGACCACGGGCGCCTGTAGCACCAAACCCAGTGGCTGCACAAAGGAATTGATGCCGGTATGCGGCTGCAACGGCATCACCTACAGCAACACCTGCATGGCCGCCGCGGCCGGCGCCAGCGTGGCGTACACCGGCGAATGCAAGGCCACGGGCGAGTGCAAGGTCGGCGTCAACGAGATGTGCGGCACGGGCAACTTCTGCTCCGCAGCCGCCGGCCAGTGCAGCGGCATGGGCACGTGCGCCAAGAAGCCAGAGGCGTGCACCATGGAGTACGCCCCCGTGTGCGGCTGCAACGGCAAGACCTATGGGAACGCATGCTCCGCGGCCGGCGACGGGCAAGTCGTAGCCAGCGCAGGCGAATGCAGCTCGACCGGCGGCTGCGACGTGGCCAGCCAGAAGGGCTGCGCGGCCGGCCAGTACTGCAAGTCCACCGGCATGGGCGTCTGCGGCGGCCAAGGCACCTGTGCCGCCAAAAGCGAAGTCTGCCCAGCCTTTTACATGCCGGTGTGCGGCTGCGACGGCAAGACCTACGGCAACGACTGCGAGGCAGCCGGCGCCGGCCAAAACGTCAACTACAAGGGCGACTGCATCGTGGCCGCCACCTCGTGGTTTGCCACGTGCGGCGACCCGGTGTGCAAGGGCTGGTCGCCCAAGGCCGACGTCCCGCTCTGCACGACCGAGAAGCTCGGCGCCGCCTGCAGCAGCCCCGGCGCGGTGTGCGATCCCAAAGACCCCTGCGGCGCGCTGCTCAAGTGCACGGACAAGGATCCCAAGCTGAACGCGGGTGGCTGCCCGATTTCGCGCGCCAAGTACAAGACCGACATCCACTACCTGGACGGCCAGGCCGAGCAGCAGCTGTCGCAGCGCCTGCTTGCCACCAAGCTCGCCACGTACCGCTACACGGCCGCCGGGCCGCAGGGCAAGCGCCAGCTCGGCTTCATCATCGACGACGATCCGCAGAGCCCCGCCGTGGACGCCCAGCGCGACATGGTTGATCTGTATGGTTATTTATCGATGACGGTGGCGACCCTGCAGACCCAGCAGCAGCAGATCGACAGCCTGAAGGCCGAGGTGCAGTCGCTGCGCGCCGGCGTGTGCAGCCCGCGCAAGTAAGCGACCTTTGAGCTATTCTTCGTTGAGCATGTCCATCGCGCTCTCGACGTCGGCCTGGCCCGAAGCGACGGCCGCGAGCAGCGGCAAGTAGCGGTCGGCCGAATCCACCACCGTATACAGGGCGTTGCGGACGATCTGCGGCTGGGGATCCACGCCGTCGAACAAGAAACCGATGCGGAAGCGCAGTTCGGTCTGGTCCAGATCGAAGTCGAAGCTGCCGACTGGCAGGCCCGCGTTCAGCCGCAGACACAGCTCGGCGACTGCCGACACAGCTTCTTCAGCGCCCTCGGGAACTTCGTCGCTCTCTTCGCCCTCGGCCGGACCAAAGCCGACCGGCAAGACGGCGTGAGCCACCAAAAGCCCGACACTTTCTTCAACTTCGATCGTCAGCGCCAACACGCCGTTCTCGCCTTGGTACCCTGTGAGGACGGCGGTCCCGTCCTCGGCCGTCTCGTGCGGCCAACCGTCGGCGTCCAGGAAGCCGAGCACCGTGGCCAACCACCCTTCATGGGCCGGCGCTCGCTTGAGCGGCGCTTTGGCGGCGGGCTTCGCAGGCTTGGGCGCGGGCTTGCCAGCCGAACTGCCCGCAGGCTTCGAGGTCGGTTTGCTCGCGGCCTTGTCGGCCGAGGCGGCGGGCGCGGCAGGGTTCTTCTGATACGGCTTGGGCGACATGGGCAACTCCGGGTCCGTCGAGGTAGGTGCGGACCGGCGGAGCCTGCCACAAGATGCAGGGCATTTTCTACTAGCGAAAACTACGTCGATTTCGCGCGAGGTCGCGCGGCCACCCGGAGCCTAGCCCTCGGCGACTACCGTCGAGGCGATCTGCGCGGCCGCGGCGGACAGCTGGCCGTCGGGCGTAAAGGCCACCTCGCGCACGCGGCGGTCCAGCTTGGCGAATAGCTCCTGGTTGTCCTTGAGCAACTGCCGCACCTTCTCGCGGCCCTGGCCCAGGCGCTCGCCGTCCAGGCTGTACCAGGCGCCGACCTTGTCCAGGATGCCCATCTCGACGGCGGTGTCGATGAGATCGCCGGCCGAGCAGATGCCCTCGCCGTACAGGATGTCGAACTCGACCTGCTTGAAGGGCGGCGCCACCTTGTTCTTGACCACCTTGACGCGGGTGCGGTTGCCGATGTTCTCCTCGCCCGACTTCAGCGCGCCCACGCGGCGCACGTCCAGACGCAGCGACGAGTAGAACTTCAGGGCGTTGCCGCCGGTGGTGGTCTCGGGGTTGCCGAACATCACGCCGATCTTCATGCGCAGCTGGTTGATGAACAGCACGATGCAGTTCGACTTGCTGATCGACGAGGTCAGCTTGCGCAGCGCCTGGCTCATCAACCGGGCCTGGGCGCCCACCTGCGAATCACCCATCGCGCCTTCGATTTCGGCCTTGGGCACCAGCGCCGCCACCGAGTCCACTACCACGATGTCCACCGCGCCCGAGCGCACCAGCGTGTCCACGATCTCCAGCGCCTGCTCGCCGGTGTCGGGCTGGCTGACCAGCAGGTCGTCGGTGCGGACGCCCAGGCGGCGCGCGTAGCTCACGTCCAAGGCGTGCTCGGCGTCGACAAAGGCGGCGATCCCGCCCTTCTTCTGCGTCTCGGCCACCAGGTGCAGGGCGATGGTGGTCTTGCCGGACGACTCCGGGCCGTAGACCTCGATCACGCGGCCGCGCGGGAAGCCGCCAACGCCCAAGGCGATGTCCAGGCCAATCGAACCCGAGGTCACCACTTCGATGTCGCGGAACGTCGAGTCGGCGTCGCCCAGGCGGACCATGGCGCCCTTGCCAAAGGACCGCTCGATGGTGGCGAGCGCGTTGGCAATGGCGGCGGACTTGGCGGCCTCATCGGCGGCCTGGCTGACGGCTTCGAGTTCCTTCTTGACGCGGGCCATGGTGACTCCTGTAGACAACGATGGATGAGTAAGGGGTTCGGGTGCGGGTTCCGGTTCGGGCTCGGGCTCGGGCTCAGGCTCAGGCTCGGGCTCGGGCTCGGGCTCGGGCTCGGGCTCGGGCTCGGGCTCGGGCTGCCTCGGACTCACGGCCCGACAACTGGACAGATGTTCAGGTATCCAACGGCGGCTGTCAAGAAAAACTTTCGATCGGCCCCGCTTCGACGGCGATCGGCCGGCCAAGCACCGCCGGCTCCAGCTGCAAACGCACGGCGCGCAAAGCGATTTCGCCCGGACGCCAGGTTACCGGGCTGCCGTAGAGCAGATCGCCGGCAATCGGCCAGCCGCGCGAGGCAAGGTGCACCCGCAGTTGATGATTTCGCCCCGTCAGCGGCTGCAGCTGCCACTGCCACAGACCCGGCTGCGGCGCCGGCCCGCTGAATTCGGCCAGCGTGATCGCATCCTTGCCCGCCGGGTGGGCATAGGCCCGCTTCTTGCCACGCAACAGCTTGTCCTGCCAGCGAAACTGCCGCTGATCCGGCTCCAAGCCGCTGGTCCAGGCCTGGTAGGTCTTGTGAGCCCGGCCGTGCTCGAACGCGAGCGACAGCGCCCGATGGCTGTCGGCCGTGCGGGCAAAGAGCAGAACCCCGGTCACTTCGCGGTCCAGCCGGTGCACGATCCAGAGCTTCTGCCCCACTTCCGCCTCAAAAAGGTTGTGGACGCTGGCCGAGCCCATCCGATCCGGGATGGTCGGTAGGCCCGCGGGCTTGTCGATGGCGAAGAATTCAGGAGTTTCGACCAGGATGCGCATGGTCGTCAGGCTACCGCGAAGGCGGCGCGCTTAGAAGCCCAGGTCGGGCGGCGCGTCCAGCCACGTCAAGGTGTGGTGATCGCGCGCCAGCCGCACCAACACCAGCGCCACGGATACTTCGCAGGCATTGGCTTGCCGCATCAGCGGTTCCGCCGCACGCCACAGCCGCCGCCGTTGGGCCGGGCCCCAGCGCAGCGCGTGATCGATGCCGGCGCCGCGGGTGGTCTTGACCTCGATCAGCAACAGGTGCCGGCCGTCCGCCTCGTCGCGAACCAGCGCCAAGTCAATTTCGGTCCTGCCCTCGCGGACTTGCCGCTGCCACGGCTGCCAGCCGCGCGCGCGCGCCACCTGCAGGGCCAGCTCTTCACCGCGGCGACCGGTTTCGTGATCGGCGAGCTTGCGCGCCCGGCTCGGCGAAACCTCAGGCGCCATCGCCAAACAGCCCCTGCTGCCGCACCGGCGCAAAAGAGCGGCGGTGCAGCGGACACGGTCCCAGCTTCTGCAGCGCCGCCAGATGCACCGGCGTGGGGTAGCCTTTGTGCTGCGCGAAACCGTAGCCGGGATAGTGGCTTTCGGCCTCGACCATGTGGCGGTCGCGCCACACCTTGGCCAACACCGACGCCGCGGCGATGGCCAGCGAACGCCCGTCGCCCTGCACCGCCGTCGCCTGCGCCGACACCTGCCACTGCCGCAGCGGCTGATTGCCGTCGATCAGCAAGACGGCCGGCAGTTCCAGCCCGCGCTCTTCCAGGTCCGCGATAACACGGTCACAGGCGCGCTGCATCGCCGCCAGCGACGCGCCCAGGATGTTCTTTTCGTCGATCTCGGCGGGCCACGCCGGCTCGATCGCCCAGGCCAGCGCGCTGGCCTCGATCTGGGGAACCAGCCTTTCACGTGCCATCTCAGACAGTTTCTTGCTGTCGTTCAGCCCCGGCGGCACCTCGTCGCCCAGCACGACCGCCGCCGCCACCACCGGCCCCGCCAGCGGTCCGCGCCCGACCTCGTCGGTTCCCAGCACAGGCCACAACCCCTGGCTGCGACACCAGAGTTCCAACTCATCGATACGGGGCTTGCCAGCCAGGGGCGGCGTCTGCAGGCGAATCATCAGGCGTCCATCGAAATCGGTCAGCGTCGCCGAGAAGTTCCCTGGACTCGAACTGGGGCTGCCATCAGGGCTTTTGCACCTTGCCCACGTCGACCTGCAAAGTCTGGGTGATCCCGGCGCCGCCCTTGGCGTTCTGCCACGTCACGTCGAACTTGCACACGCCCACCGCCAGTCCTTTGACCTCGACGAAGCTCCAACCGTCAATGCTCTGCGAAGTGGGCTGCTGGCCGGCGGCTTTGACCTCGCAAATGTCTGTCGTCTGCGTCTTGACGGCAAAGGTGGCGTCGGCTTGGCACAGCGGCTGGCCGCCCACCGTAGGCCGCGCGTAGACAATCGCGGTGGTCCCGGCCAAAACCAGCGTGTTCGTCGGCATATCCAGCTTGGCGCCGTCGATCGCGCCTTCGTCGACCAACTGCAGCGCCCAGCTGTTCTTGTCCAGGGTGCTGGACAGCGTCACCGTGCCCGGCGTGTTGCCGGTGCGGTACGCGTAGGCCCACTGAGCCGTGCTCGTCGCATCCAGGGCCAGGCCGGCCGCCGGCGCGATGGTCAAGGGGTGGTAACCGTAGCCAATCGCAGGGGTATTGTTGGCACCGAACAGATCGTACGGCACAAAGATGTTCCGCCCCGTCAGGTAGAGCGGCGTCCCGGTCCCGCCGCATCCCGTGGTGAGCTTGACGCTCAGCGCTTTGCCGGTGCGCATGTCGATGGAATCGGTCACGTCCTTGCCGGCCGAGGTGCGTGCGCTGACGTTGATGGTGGCGTTGCCCACGGCGTTGGACTGCACGGTGACCTTGTTGCCCGAGAACCCGACGATGGACAGCGAGGTTGGGTCCGTCGACGTGGCAGCTTGCACGGTCGCGGCCTTGCCGCCGTCTACCGCGGTAATCACCAGGTCCAGCTTGGCCCCCACCGCGATGGGCTTGTTGAAGTCGAGCACGTCGTCGTCCGCCGCATAGGTGAACTTGAGCAGGCCAGACTTGCCGGTCTGCTGCGACACACAGCCGCCCAGCACGCTCGCAAGCAGCAACACGGCGGCCAAGGCTACCGGCCGACGGGTCAGGGGGTTCCAAGAGACGCTGGTGAACATCCGATCCTCCAAAGGCGCCGATGCTCGCGGTCCGGTTCCATCGAGTTGGCGCACCGCAAGTATACGCATTTTCGGCCGCCGCGATTCAACGCTCGGGCCAGGATCCACCACCGAAATTCGCCCCGGCCGCCGATTTGAGATGCAAATCAGGGCGCAAGAAGCGGAGCGACTGAGGCGACCTAGCAGTCGCCGCATGAAGAGTAGCAACGCAGCAACGCCGAGTTGCGCCCAAGGCGGCGGATCGGGGCGGGCGCGGCACCTTGACCGCACCGCGTCTGCATGGTACGAAGCCGGCCGCGCGCAGCTGGGTTTGCCCCGGCAGCCAAGGAAAAATAAGCGCAGTTCTGTGGAGTTGAACAGCCAAAACCCGGTGACTGGGTTGTGACGACGCCGCAAGTTTCCGGCCGGATTGGCGGCGTCAAAGGGTGTCTCGGCTGATCACCTGACCACGCAACTACGCAAGACCTCTACACTTATTCTGGTCATCGTCGATCAACACCGCCGCCGCCCAGGCCCAGCGCAGCGGTCGGCCCGCGATCATCCACCCCAAGCCCGCGAGTCCCATGCCCGACCTGCAGACCATCCTCCCCGCAACACTGCGCCAGCATGTCCTGGCGTCGCTGCTGTTTGCGTCGCTGGGCGGCTGGTTGGGCGGTCCGCGCTGGACGCTGGCGATCGCGGTGGGTGCGCTGATCGGTGCGGCGAACATCCTGGTGTTGACGTGGGTGGCCAAGCGCCTGGTCGAAGGGGATCCCAGCGCTCGCAACCGCGCGGTTTTGCTGCTGGCTGTCAAGCTCGCGGCGCTGTGCGCAGTGGTGGGCTTGACGATCTACCTGGTGCCCATGCCGCTCATCGGCTTCTTGGTCGGATTCTCGGGGGCGCCGCTGGGCTTGCTCCTGGCCGCCACCCTTCAAACCCGCACGCCGGGCGCTACGCCGCCCTCGCAGCCTTGAGCGATTGGGGATGCCATCCATGACGCAACGGCTCAATACTAGCACCTTCTTTGGCCTGCGCCGCTGGCTCGCGCCCTTGCTGGCCACCGCGCTGATGCTCGGCAGCGGACTCGCGGTCGCAGAACAAGCGCCCGAGCATGGCGCCCCCGCCACCGAGCACGCAGCGGGCGAGCAAGGCGGCCACCAGGCGGGCCACGGCGAGCACCGCCACGCTCACCCCGAGCCCTTTACGGTGCTCTCGCTGATCCTGGGCAAGAACGCCGAGCACGACGGCACTGTGGCCCTGCGCGGCAAGATCGAAGACGCCCTGCGTGGCACGGCCTTCGAAAAGACGCTCATCGACGGCCAGCCCTTCTCGACCGACGGCCACGTCACCCACGTGTTCTTCGCCTTCATCGCCGTGCTGATCCTGCTGGGCGGCGCGTTTGCCGTGCGCGGCCGGCTCAATGCCAACCCCGACGTCGGCGTGCTGCCCGAGCGCAAGATCGGCATGACGCTGTTCTTCGAGTACGTCATCGGCGCCGTCTGGAACATGATGAAAGGTATGATGGGCGAAGTGGAAGCCCGCCGGCACTTCCCGCTGGTGGCGACCCTGGCGCTCTACATCTTCACCATGAACGCCCTAGCCTTGCTGCCGCTGGGTGACCCGGCCACGGACAACCTGAACACCAATATCGTCATGGGCTTGACGGTGTTCTTCGCCACCCACATCTCGGGCATCCGGGTGCAGGGCGTGGTCAACTACGCCAAGCACTTCGCCGGCCCGGTGATCTTCCTGGCGCCGCTCATGGTCATCATCGAGATCGTGTCGCACTGTGTGCGCCCCATGTCGCTGTCGCTGCGTCTGCTGGGCAACATGTACGGCGACCACAAGGTCATGGAGAATTTCTTGAACTTCCACCTGCCCCTGGTGCCGTTGCCCGTGATGGCGCTGGGTATGGTGGTGGTCGTCGTGCAGACCGTGGTGTTCACGCTGCTGACGACGGTGTACCTGTCGATGGCCGTCGCGGTCCACGACGACCATGGTCACGATCACGGTGAGGGTCATTCCCACCACTAAACGCACGGCAGAAGGGCTCTGCCTGGCTACCCCTGCGACGGCTGCGGCCGTCCGTATCTGGAGGATTCTGATGATGTTCAAGCGCAATCTGACGGCCGCCCTGACGTTCGTCGCCACCATGCTGCTGTTCGCCAGCACCGCCTTTGCTGATGGCGGCGCTGCCGACAACAAAGAGACTGTCGCCGCCGCTTTGGCGCTGTCGGCTGGTCTGGGCCTGGGCCTCGCCGCCATCGGTGGCGCGCTGGGTCAGGGCAAGGCTGCCGCCGCCGCTCTCGAGGGCATCGGCCGCAACCCCGCCGCCAGCAAGGAACTGTTCACTCCCTTGCTCCTCTCGCTCGCGCTGATCGAATCGCTGGTCATCTACTCGCTGGTGATCGCGTTCATCCTGTCGGGCAAGATCGACACGCTGGTCAAGTAAGCAAAGCGGTCCGCGTCGAACCAGACCGGCTCCCAGTTGCCGGAATCTAGGTTCGACGGCGCTTCGTCCAAACCAAACCGCGAGTTGCCCTAGCTGCGCTCGCGGTTTTGGTGTTTTTGCACCGGGCTGCAAATTCGGGCATGATCCGCGCCCGGAGTGTGGAACTCCGTCCGGGTGCGATGTCGCCGCTTCCATCCAATCTGCAAGTTATCGTCGTTGCTGATGATCCTATCGAAGCGGGGATGCTCGCGTTGGATTTGGTCCAGGCGGGCGCGCCGGCCCATGCTGTGCGCGATGCCGCGGCGGCGGTGCAACAGATCGCCGAATTGCACGGGCAGGCTACCCACGCCGTCGTGGTGGTTGCCGCGTTTCGTGAGCTATCTCAGGCGGTTGGGCTATGGGAGTCGCTGCAGAGCGTGCCGCCGGCCCCGGCCTTTGTCGCGGTGGTGCTGCGCAGTCAGCGGGATACGGCAGCCAAGTACATCGACAGCAACGGCTGGGCTGGCGTCGCGGTACGCCCAGTAACCGCCGAAGATCTTGTTGATCTGGTGTCTGCCGCCGCCGAGCGTCCCTCGTCCGTGTCGCGCGAGCTGCGCACCGGCGATCTGCAAAACGAGAATCTTCTAGACCTGTTGGGCGGGCTGATCGATCGCATCCCGCGCCCCGGCGCCGGGCGCACCGCCACCATCCACTTGTCCTCGGGCGATCGTCAGGGCATGGTCGCGCTGGTCGAAGGTGTGCTGGTCCACGCCGAGGTCGACGATGCCGCCGGCCGCCACGCCCTTGAACGGATCGCGACCTGGAAGCACGGCAGCTTTGCGCTGGACGCGACCGCCTGGGGCGGCCAACCCAGCCTCGCCGGCTCTTCGCTCGCCTTGCTCGCGGTGGCGCAAGAGTACGCACGCCGCGTCGACGAAGCCCGCCTGAACCTCCCGTACTTGGACAGCGTCTGCACGGTGCGATGGGAGCGGGTCCGCCCCCTGCCGGTGGTGGCCGAAGCACTGTTTCGCCGCATCGCCACGGGTCTGACTCTGGGCGACGCGATCGCCGGCGAGGGCGACGACGAACTCGAGGCCTTTGCAGCCCTAGAGGCACGCATCAAGCGCGGCGCCGTGGTGCCGCTGGTCGAACCCGCCTCCAAGGTCGCGGCGGCGCCAGAAGTCGCCCCCCCTACCAGCTTGCTGGCCGGCATGCGGCGGCCGGGGGCGTCCGGCGGGTTCGAGACCGCGCAAACCGCGATGATTCAAGGGGCGCAGCTCCCTGAACGCAAGCACTCGCACCCCAGCACCAACTTGTACCGCGTGACCGACCCGGTGCCCCCCACCGCCGCCGAATCCGCGGTGCCGGATCTGCCGGGCCCCGCGGCCGCTCCTGGAAGCGCCGTCCGCACAACGGCGCCGCACGGAACGACGGCTGCCCCGGTACCGGCCGACCCGACCGCGGCGTTCGCCACGCCCAACTACAAGCCCGTCACTCCGCAATACACGCCGGCACCCCAAGGCGACCGGATCCCCGACTCGCTGCCAGGTCGGCGGCACGCCTCGGGCGACTTCTCGCAAGACGCCACCACGGTACGGGGAATCCAGCCCGAGACGGTGCTGCGCAGCCGCCCAGCCTCGTCGCTCTTGGCAACGGCCAGCGCGCGCAAACCAGGTCCGGTGACGGGTTGGTTCGGCGTCGCCTCGGGCGAGGCCAACGAAGCCGAGGTACCCCCGACCATGGATGGGCGCCGCGCCCACTCCAGTGTGCGCGTCGTCGACCGAAACATGGATGGCGACCGCCTGGTGGCAGGCCCGGCGGCGGGCGCAAGGATCTCGAGTGCCCAGCCGGGTCCCGGCGACCTGCGCGGCAGCGAGCGACCCTATGCGTGGATTCCCACGGCACAGTTGGACGAAGAGACGCCCGAGCCGCCAGCGCCCAAGCAAAATCCTCTCCTCAAGCCCAAGAATTGGCCGTGGGTGGTGGCAGCCGTGCTCGCGCTCTCGGTTGTCGTGTGGTTGGTGATTCCGCACAGCTCGAGCCAGAGCACTTCGCCGCAGCTGCAGCGCTATCACGCAGCGATCGAGCTCATCGACAACGGCCACAGCGACCGCGCGCGCACCCAACTGCGCGAACTGGCCGGCGAGCCCCAGGCTCCGGCCGAGACTCTGCTGCACCTGGCCGTGCTCGACATCGAGGCCAAGGACTTTGTGGCCAGTCAGCGCGAACTCTCGTCGTACCTGACGCGCAGCGACGCCCAGCACCGCGACCGCGCCCGCCGCCTCTATCACCACGTCTTTGGTGCGCCGCCGACCGCCGCCGGTCCGGCCGCCGGCCTGTAGCGGCGACTTCGCCGATCTCTGGGGCGACTTTGGCAGCCGACACTTCTGCTATTTCCGTTGGTTTCACGCTTGGCCCGGTCCTTGGGCTCGAGACGTCGTGCGACGAGACGGCCGCAGCCGTGGTTCACGGTGGCGTGGTGTTGGCCCACCGGGTGGCGAGCCAGGTGCCCATCCATCAGCGGTTTGGCGGGGTGGTGCCCGAAGTCGCGGCCCGCAATCACCTGCTGACCGTGCTGCCGACGATCCAAGCCGTGCTGACCGACGCCGCGCTGCAGCCCCAGCAACTCACCGGCATCGCCGTGACCAACCGCCCCGGGCTAATCGGGGCGCTGCTGGTGGGCGTCCAAACGGCCAAGGCGCTGGCTTGGACCTGGAACAAGCCGCTGATCGGCGTGGACCACATCCATGCCCATGTTTGGGCCACTTTTCTGCGACCTCCACTGGACACGACCGACCGCTGGCCGGTGCCGCGGCTGCCCTTCGCGGCGCTGGCGGTTTCGGGCGGCCATACCAGCCTCTACGCCGTGCGTGGCCCCGACCGATTCGAGCTGCTGGGACGCAGCCTGGATGACGCTGCCGGCGAGGCCTTCGACAAACTGGCCAAACTCCTGGACATCCCCTATCCGGGCGGTCCAAACGTCGAGCGTGCGGCCGCGTTGGGAAATCCGGCGCGTTTCCGTTTGCCTCGCGGCATGCTCGGGCGCGACGACGGGGCCTACTCGTTTTCGGGTCTCAAGACCGCGGCACGCCTGGCCCTGGCCGAGCTACCGGCCGGGCTGCCGGCGCCCGAGCGCGAGCAAGCGACCCGCGACCTGTGCGCGGCGTTCCAGGCGGCCATCCTAGAGCAGCTGGTGCGAGTCACGTTGGCCAATACCCAACGGCATGGCCTGCGCGATCTGGTGCTTGCGGGCGGCGTCGCGGCCAATTCGGCGTTGCGACAGGCGCTCGCGGCGGCGTGCCAACGCCAGCGCGTGCGATTTTGGCCCGTCCCCCCGGCCTATTGCACAGACAACGGGGCGATGGTCGCCGGGTTGGGCGAGTCCCTGCTGCAGTTGGGTTTGCGCGACGATCCGCGCAAACTCGACGCCCTGGCCACAGGCGAAGTGCGCCGATTGGCCGCCGGCGCCGCCTGAACGTGGTCCAGCGGATCGCGCCCGACGGTCCCAGGCCAGCAAGAACGAGGCCCGCATGGTCCACCCGGCGCTCGCGCCCAAGAAGTCCCTGGGTCAGCACTTCCTGCACGATCAGCGCGTGCTGGCGCGCATTGCCGACTTGGCGATGACCGCGGCCACGACCGGCGTGGTCGAGATCGGACCCGGTACGGGCAACCTGACGGAACACCTGATTGCGGCCATGGATCGCCGCCAGCCGCCGCCCCCGCTGCTGCTCATCGAGGTGGATCAGCGCACGCCCGAAGTGCTGCGTCAGCGCTTTGGCGATCGGTTTGCCCTGCACATGGGCGATGCGGCGGCGGTCGATTGGCCTGGGTTGCTGGGCAAGTTGGGCGCACAACCCAGCGTGGTCGGCAACTTGCCCTACTACGCGGCCATGCCGATCGTGTTTGCCCTGCTCGACAGCCCGCGGCAGCCCGAGCGAGTGGTGGTCATGGTGCAGCGCGAGGTGGCCGAGCGCATGGCGGCCGGGCCGCGCGGAGGCGATCGCGGTCAAGTCTCGGTCAAACTGCAACTGCGCGCCGAGGTCGAGCTGGCGTTTCGGGTCGGTCGCGGCGCGTTCCAGCCCCCGCCCAACGTGGACAGCGCGGTGGTGGTCCTGCGGCCGCGGCCGAGCCCATGGCCCCTGCCAGAGTGGTCCATCGCGTCGCAACTCATTGGCGACGGCTTTGCCCTGCGGCGCAAGACCCTGGTCAACGCTTTGACCACGGCAGGCTGGCCGGCGGCGCCGGTGCGCGACGGGTTGCATTCGCTTGGCCTCAGCCCCACTGCGCGGGCCGAGGAGCTCGACAATGCCCAATGGGCGGCCCTCGCGATGGGTCTGCAAGACCATACCCCGCGCACTTTGACGGCGGCCGCCCTGGGCAAGGACCACAGAACCTCGTAACATAAGCCCGTCCACGCGAGGGAGCGCATGAGCACTCAGCAGTCCCCGTACGCCGCTACCCAACAATTTGCGGGCCTGGGCGCGCCGATTCCGCCGGCGCCTGCCAAGCCTTGGACGTCGCTGCCCTTGTTCGGCGGACTGACCGAAGACGCCGTCGATCGTTTCCGCGAAGCGATGGTGCGGGTGCAGTTCGCGCCCAGTCAGACCATCATCGAGCAAGGCGCCACCGGCGACGACATGTACGTGCTGGAGCGCGGCACCATCCGCATCACCGTGCGCAACGATCGCAACGTGGTGGTCTTTGAGCGCACCAGCGTCGCCCCGGCGCTGTTTGGCGAGATGGCGCTCATCACCCACGAGCCGCGCACTGCGACCATCACGGCCGAAGACGACTGCACGTGCCTGCGCATCAACAAAGTGACCGTGCAGGAACTTTTCGCCAAGCACCCCACCACGGCCGTGTTCCTCACGCGCTTGGTCGGCGAGCGCTTGATGGAGAGCAAAGGCATCCGCAAGGTCGGCAAGTACGAGGTCATCGGTCGCTTGGGCTCGGGCGGCGTGGCCACCGTCTTCGAGGCCCGCCATCCCACTCTGGGCACGCCCGTGGCGCTGAAGATGCTGAGCCACGCGCTGGTCTACGACGAGGCTTTTGCCGAGCACTTCCGCCACGAAGCGCAGCTCGTCGCGGCCCTGAACCACGAGAACATTGTCCGCGTGCTCGATACCGAGCGGGCCTACGGTACGCACTTCATCGTGATGGAGAAGCTGACCGGCGACCTGCTCGAGTCGATCATCGACAACGGGCAGCCGATCGACTGGCCCAACGTGCGGCGGATTCTGCGCGAGACCTGCGACGCGCTCGCCTATTCGCACCGGCAGGGCTTGGTGCACCGCGACATCAAGCCGGCCAACGTGTTTCTGCTGACCGACGGCAAGGTCAAGCTGCTCGACTTTGGCATCGCCACCAACCCGGGCGGCGCGGCCAGCGGCAAGGTGATGGGCACACCGTACTACATGAGCCCCGAGCAGATCGTGGGTGCGCCCGTCGACGGTCGCAGCGACCTGTATTCGCTGGGCATCATGGCCTACGAGCTGTGCTGCCGCGAGCTGCCGTTCGACGCCGACAACCTGCAGCAACTTTTCGCCAAGCACATCAACGCACCGCTGCCCGATCCTGTGATGGTGGTGCCGGATATTCCCGATGACCTGCGCGAGTTCATCCTGCGCGCTACGCAAAAGGAGCCCGACGATCGCTTCGCGTCGTGCGCTGAAGCGGCCTCGTTCCTCAAGGCGGCCGCCGAAGTGCCCGTGCTGGATCGCTTTGCCATGAGCTCGCTGGCCGTCACCTACCACGGTTCGCGGCGCGAGCTGGTCGAGCGGGTCTTGGCCGAAGCCCAACGTCAGCTGGCTGGTGTCGCCGGCGTGGCGTTGTTCGTCGCCCACCGCGGCTCGCTCGACGAGTAGCCGCGTGGACATTGGCACCCCATTTGACGGCCCGCCCCAAGTGGTGGTCGACGCTTCGCCCCATCCGTGCCCTTACTTGCCGGGCCGCGAGGCGACCCTTCCCATGCGCCTGCCCGTGCGGCGGGTAGCCTCGGCCGAGTTTGCCGAACTCCTGGCCCAAGGCGATCGCCGGCAGGGCGTGCTGTTGTATCGGCCGGCCTGCCAAGATTGCCGCGCTTGCACGCCGATCCGCATCGAGGTGGCCAAGTTCGAGCCGAGCAGCGCCCAAATGCGGGCTTTTCGCAGTGGCCGCAACCGGTTGCGGGTGGTGCTGCAGCGCCCCCAGGCCGACGCCGAACGGGTTGCTTTGTACAACCGCCACCGCAGTCTGCGCGGACTGGACCACGGCGATGACCCGATCGGCGAGCTGGAGTACTCCTCCTTCTTGGTCGAGTCGTGCGCCGACACCTGGGAGCTCAGCTACTACTTGGGTGAACAGCTGGTCGGTGTGGCCATCTTTGACCGTGCCGACGACGCGCTGTCCGCCGTCTATTGCCACTACCAGCCCGATGTGCCTGGCCTCTCGATCGGCGTGTTCTCCGTGATGGTCCATCTTGAGTTGTGCCGCCAGTGGCACTTGCCCTACCTGTACCTGGGCTTTGTGATCGATGAGAGCCGGGCCATGCGCTACAAGGCCGGCTACTTGCCGCACCAGCGCCTTGAGAGTGGCGCGTGGCGGGTCGTGAACCGAAACCACGACGGGCACGCCTAGATGTGTGGTCGCTTTACCCAAAAGACCTCTCCCGAGGAGCTGGCGCGCGCATTCGAGTTGTCCGAGCTGCCGGCCGACCTGGGCGATCGCTTCAACGTGGCGCCGCAATCGCCGGTGCTGGTGGTGCCCAGTGTGCCGGGGCCGCGCCGCGCCGCCGTGATGCAGTGGGGTCTGGTGCCGCGCTGGGCGAAAGACCCCAGCATCGGCGCACGGTTGGCCAATGGTCGCTCGGAGACGGCGGCCGAGAAGCCGGCCTTTCGCGAGGCCTTGCAGCGCCGCCGGGGCCTGCTGCTGATGGACGGTTTCTTCGAGTGGGCGACCGAGGGTCGGGTCAAAGTTCCCTATTACTTTCGACGACCTACTGGCGAGCCTTTTGCCGTCGCGGCCTTGTACGAGCGCTGGACGCCGCCGGGCGAGCACGCGGAGCCGCCGCCGCCGCTTTGGACCACGTGCCTGCTGACCTGCGCCGCGGCCGAGCCGATTGCGCAAATTCACGATCGCATGCCGGTGGTGTTACCGGAGCAAGCGTGGTCGCGCTGGCTGCAGTCCGGGCCGCTGGCGGCCAGTGATCTCCAGGAATTTCTGCGCCCGTTGCCAGACTTCTTTGAGTCGACCCGGCTGGCGCGCTACGTCAATGACGCGCGGCACGAAGGGCCCGAATGCCTGCAGCCGGACCCAGAGGTCAAAGAAATTCGGCTTCTATAGCTGTTAGAACAGCAACCACAAATTCTTAAGGTTCAGAGCAACGGAGCGACCCGCTTGCGAAAACTCGTTGATGCTCAGTGGGTCGCAAGCGGGCGCCAGCGCGACCCGCCGCGACGTTGGTCCGCAGGTTCGGGTTTCTGATCGGTGCGCTAGTCGCCGTCAGCCCGTTGAGCGACCACCGAACGCAAGTAGTGCTCGCCCGCGCGATAGCTCGACCGCACCAGGGGCCCCGAGGCGCAATAGGCAAAGCCAAGGTCGCTCGCCCGCTGCCGCCAGTGATCAAACTCGCTGGGCTCGACAAAGCGGCGCACCTCGGCGTGCCACGGACTTGGCCGCAAGTACTGGCCAAAGGTCACGGCGTCGACCGCGTGCGCGCGCAGCGCGACCAGGGCCGCCTCCACTTGCTCGGCTTCCTCGCCAATCCCCAACATGATCGAGGTCTTGGTCACCACGTCCGGGCGAACCTGCTTGGCGTGCGCCAGCACAGCCAGGCTCTGCCGCCAAGTGGCGCGGCGGTCGCGGATGAGCCCCTGCAGTTCCTGTACGACCTCGACATTGTGGGCGAACACATGGGGCCCAGCGCGAACCACGGTCGCGACGTCGTCCAGGTGGCCTTCAAAGTCGGGGGTGAGCACTTCGATGAGCGTCGCCGGCGAACGGGCCGCAATGGCGCGCACGGTCTGGGCAAAATGCTCGGCGCCCCCATCGGGCAGGTCGTCGCGGTTCACGCTGGTCAGCACAACGTAGTCCAGCCCCATCAGCGCGACTTGCTCGGCGGCCTGCTGGGGCTCGCGCGGGTCCAGCGAGGCCGGCCGCGGACTGGATTTGATGGCACAAAAGCGGCACGTGCGGGTACAGGTGTCGCCCATGAGCATCATGGTCGCGGTGCCCTCGTTCCAGCACTCGCCGATGTTGGGGCACTGCGCCTCTTCGCAAACGGTGTGCAGGCCTCGGTCGCGCAAGCGCGCCTTGATGCCGGCATAGCGCTCGCCGCCTGGAAGTGGGGCGCGCAGCCACTCGGGCAGGCGCTGGCGAGCACCGCCCTGGCGCTGGCGGAGAAGCGCCGTCTTTTCGACTGAAATTCGCATGTTCCAACTTCGCCCGGTGCCGCACTACTTGCAAATTGCGGTCGCGTCCAGATCCGGCGGCACCACGGTGAGCACGGCGCCCACGTCGGACAGGGTCGCGGCATCGCTGGCACCCGTGGTGGTCTTCTGGCCGGCAGCCAGCAGCACGCCCAACGGCAGGGGCGCGCCCACCATACCAAAGCGAGCCGTGGCAAGCGCCTGGGTGGCCAGCACTTCCAGGTCGACTGCGCCGTCGCCAGCGGGCAGGTCCGCGGGCGCGCGCACCACCCAAGTCGATCCCAGCGCGCAGTCTTCGCCCGCGCCCAAAGTATCGCAGACGCCCGGGACGGCACCGGTCACCGACATCAACCCGCCCCCCACCAGCACGCGGCGGCCGTCCAGGGGCACGGCCATGCCAAATAGGCCAGCGCGCACCGCCGTCCCGCCCGCGATGTTGAAAGGCCGCAGCTCGGCCGTACCCGCCGCCTTGTCCACGCGGACCAGGTACGTCAGCGCTTTGTCCGCGCTAAGGCTGGACTTTTGCACGCCGCCCGCCACCAGGAACGTGACCACGCCCGCCGCACGGTTCAGGTAGGTCGCGCTGGGGGCGATCGTGTTCAGGTTCGGGTCGGCGATCAGCGCGGCGTTCCCCGCAAGCTTCAAGAGCTGGGCCTGGTTGGTGTCCAACACCAACTCGCCCATGTTGACGTTGCCGCCGGTTGTGCCGGCCGGGGCCATACCGCCCCAAACAAGGACGGTTTCGTCCCCTGGGAACGTCATCAGCGCCGGCTTGAGCCGCGGGACGTTGAGCTTGATGTTGCTCTCTGTGATGCCTGCGCCTCCCTTCGCCACCCCAGGCAAGTCGCGGAGCCGCGTGGCAACATCCATGATTTGGCCACCTTGCTGCTGGCCGCCCACGAAAAGGATCGACTTGCCGGTCGACACGGACGACGACAGCACCGCCGTGCCGACACCCGGATCGACCGGGCTCGCCGTCGACGAGGGCGGGTCGGTGACGGTGACCAGCTCGGCCTTGGTGGCGGGCAGCGCTTCTTTGAGCGACGGTGGCCCCAGCAGCGGCATCGCCAGCTGAGCATCACCGCTCAAGCGCTTGGCTTTGAGCCAGCCGCCCACGACCAGCACGTGGCTGCTGTCGGCGCCCAAAGGCAGCACATGCGGCTGAATGCGGGCCACACCCAAGTGCGCATTCCAGCCCGGCTTGAAGTGGCCGGCGCGCTGGTCATAGTAGTCCAGGGCGTTCGAGCCGGCCCCTTCGGCCTGATCCTTGTCCCAGGTGCCCATACCGCCGGCCACCACCACGTCGCCGGTCGGCAACACCGCCCAGCCCGCCATCGAGCGCGGCGCGACCAGCTTGGCGGCCCCCAGCGGGCTGCCGGCGCACCCCAAATCGCCCACCGGCGCCATAAAGACATGCGCGGTCTGCTTCTTGCCCGACTGGATTTGCACGCCGTCGGTCCGCCCGGCATAGGCGAGCTTCTTGTCCGCGCCGCAGCCGTAGATGTCGATCTGGAGGTTATCCGTCGCCGGGATGTTCTTGATCTCCCAGCGAGAGTCGGCCGCTTGGGCTTTGGTGGCCTTGGCGGTGCCGGTCTTCTTGACCACGCCGCCGTTCTCTTGGACAAGGGCGGTCCATTGCGCCACCAGCGTCTCTACGCCGGCCGGCACTTGCTTGGTGCCGTTGGTGGTCGCGCTGCACGTGCCGTCGGCCAGGGCCGCAAACCAAAGGCCGATGCCACCTTGGTCCTGGTTGGCCTCGGGGATCGCGTCGGCGCATCCGCTGGCCGCAAGCAGCAGCACGATCGCCGAGCGCAGCGGCGTCCGCAAGGGTTGGCGACTCGACCTATTCAAGAGTTTCATCGACATGCTGGCCCGTTTCTCCCTGTGCTCTTGGCTCGCCAAGCGGCGGCCGCAACCGTCAAAGGGTACGCCTGAGACCCGACTTGCGCAACGGCCACCGCGGATTACGTTGCCCCAGCGCGGCTTGGCGCTTGCGTCAGTGCCGGGCGTCGCTCAAACTGCAACGGGGGTCGGCGCACGGCGCGGGTCGGCACCCATCCCTCTCCCGGCGCGTCCCTCCGCAGACGCCGGGCAATGTACGGAGATACATGGATTTTTTTGCCAAGCCAGCCCTCATGATCTTGGTGTTCGGCTTGCTCGTGGTGTTTCACGAGTTCGGGCACTTCATCGTGGCGCGCTGGATGGGCGTCAAGGTGCTGGCCTTTTCGATCGGCTTTGGCCCCACGCTCGTGGCCTGGCGGCGCGGCGATACCGAATATGCCATTCGCTGGCTCCCCTTGGGCGGCTTCGTCCGGATGCTGGGCGACGACCCGATGGCGCCGATCGACGAGGAAGTGGCCCGTGATCCCATGGCGTTCCAGAACAAGCCGGTGTGGCGGCGCTCGCTGATCATCGCCGCCGGGCCGCTGTTCAATTTCGTGTTGCCGCTGCTCGTCTTGTTCGGTAGCGCGCTCGTGTACGAGAACGAGTTGGTGTCGACACGGGTCGGGACCGTGGTGCCCGGCGGGCCAGCGGCAGAGATCGGTCTGCAAGCCGGCGACCGTATTCAGAGTTTTGGTGGAGTCCCGGTAGAGAGCTTTGACGACTTGGTGCGCGAAGTCAGCAAGCACGCCGGTCAACCCACGCCCGTCGTGTTCGAGCGGGCGGGCAAGGTCGAGACCCGTACCGTGACGCCACGCGAGGTGGTCAATGCCGCCGCCGCCGAGGTGGGTTTGGTCGAGCGCGTGGGCCGGATCCTGTTGTATCCCGGCGAGATGGTGCCCACCGTGGCCGTCGAGCAAGACTCGCTTGCCTATCGGATCGGCATCCGCTCGGGCGACCGCATCCGCAGCGTGAACGGCGAGCCCGTGCAGAGCTGGAGCGAGCTGGAGCGGCGCATCGCCAACGCAGGGCCTGGTCGCGACCTCGCCATTGGCTACACGCCTTTGGCCCTGCAAGGCGCCGTGCCGCGGAGCCAATGGCGTGAATCGTTCCGCAGCGCCCACAAGGGCGCCGAGAAGACGGCAAACTTCGCGACCTTGCCCGAGCCGTTCAGTGCCCCAAAGCTGGGGCTTCGGCCGGGCTATCGCTTGGTGGGCCCCATCGTTCAAGGTAGCCAAGAAGACACGCACGTGGGCCTGCAGCCGGGCGACGAGTTGCTGCAGTTGGACGGCGCCGACATCGGCAGCCTGGAGGACGCCATCGAGCGGCAGAAAAGACCCTTGGAGGCGGTGCTGGTTTCGCCGGACTACAAGGGCTGGTCGCCGGACCAGCGGCAGAGCCACCTGCAGGCGGCCGCGGTGCCGCACACCCTGCTGGTGCGCCACCAGGTGCGAGAAGTAGAGCGAACTCGGCTGCTTGCGCTGGTCCTGGGCACTACCAAGCCGGTCAGCGTGACCGAGAAGTGGCTCGTGGGTCAACCCAGCGCGCGGATGTGGGTCGAGCGCGGCTGGTGGGATAGGCCAGCGCAGTGGCAGCTCAAGGTCCAGCTCGACAAGAACGATCGCCCCGATTTGGCGCTGGACTTGGCGAGCCTGGTCGACCGCAACACACCCGAGATGGTCAGCAACCCGCGTCCGGTTCGCCACGCCATGCAGGTGGCCGGCGAGGAGTTCCTGCGGGGCGCCACGGTCATCTTGGTCACGGTGCGCGAGCTGTTCCGCGGCAACGTGCCGGTCAAAGAGGTCGGCGGAGTGGTGCGCATGGCCCAAATGACCAGCGAAGCAGCCGATCACGGCGCCGAAGCGGTGTTGCGGTTGATCGCCTGGCTCAGCATCAACCTGGGCATTTTGAACCTGCTGCCGATTCCGCTAGTCGACGGCGGTCACCTGCTGTTCCTGGCGATCGAGGGCGTGCGCCGCCGGCCGGCGTCGCTGCGGACCCGCCAACTGGCGGCCTACGCCGGGCTCACCTTCCTGGGGATCTTGTTCTTGGTGGTGATGAAGAACGATCTCCAACGCGTCTTGATGCAGTAAGCCATGAATCCACCAAAGCAAGTCAACAAGGATCTCTGGCTGGCCGTGACCACTTCTGGGCCGCTCTGGAGCGTGTACGTGGGTCCGCGGAACGGCGTGGGCGGTCGCGAGGTGGAACTGCAGGCACCGCGCGGCCATGCCCGCGACCTGCTGGGGGCCATCGAGCTGCTGCTGACGCAGGCCGAAACCGCGATCTCGGCTCTCTCTGGCGTGGTGGTCGACAGCGGGCCAGGGTCGTTTACCAGTCTTCGCATGGGGTTGGCCACGGTGCGGGCGCTGGCTTGGGCCAGTCAACTTCCGCTGGCCTCGGTCACGTCGCTGGCGGCGCTGGCCGCGGAGGCCAGCACGGACCAACCGTCGGCGCGGGTCTTTTCGCTGGTGCCGGCGCGGCGCGGCTGGTGGTACGTCGGCTGCGGCACCGGCGCGGCCGTGGCCGAGCATGCCGTGGTCGCCGACACGGAACTGCCTGCGTGGGTGGCGCTGCGCCCGCACCAAGGCGCGCTCGCCGCGGGGGCTTGGCCCGAAACGGTTGTGGATCAGCTAGGTTTGCAGGTGAGCGCCACAAACATCCAGCCCAAGGCGCGCTGGCTGCTGGCGTGCGCAGGCGAAGCCGGGCCGGCCCTGTCGGTCATGCCCGCCTACTTGGCGGCGAGCGAGGCCGAAATCGCCAAGGGCTGGACGGCGCCCGACTTGGCTCTAGAAGCCATCGACCGCCGTGGCCCGCCAGCTGCTGCCTGAGCCGCTACTCTACATACGGCGGTACACGCCCGCGACCACACCCACCACGCGGCACTGGCTATGGTCGCCGCGCCGGACATAGATGGGCTGCATCGTGCGATTCTCGGGCTGCAGGCGAATGACGTCGCCCTCTGGGAACCAGCGCTTGACGGTCGCCTCGCCGTTAAGCAAAACCACCGCAATTTCGCCGTTTTGTGCCGTGTCGCGCCGGCGAACGAACAGGTAGTCGCCGGGCAGAATGCCGGCTTCGATCATCGACTCGCCCACCACGCGCAAGGCAAAGACCTCGCCCGGTCCGCCACCCAGCAAGAAGCGGTCGACGACCAGCGTCTCTTCGGCCTCTTCCACGGCAAGGAGCGGCAGGCCGGCGGCCACCTTGCCAAGCACCGGCACCATCTGGCTCTGCGCATGGCTGTCCGGAACCGTTGGGCGAACCTGGCGATCCGGCCGCAGCCGCCGGACGTTGGCGGGCAGGTCACCGCCCGACAGTTCCGCGTCGTCATCACGCTGGATGACCCGCTCGCGCACCTCGGGCTCGCGCAGGTCGTACGGCACCACTTCGGGCCGCGAATCCACGACTTCGTCGGCTCCACGCACAACGGTCAAGCTGCGCGACAAATGGCCAGAACGTTGCAGAAAACCCTTGCGCTCCAAGGCCCGCAGGTGATCCGAGACCCCGTTGGTCGAGCGGATCCCAAAGTACTCGCCAATCTCGCGGATCGACGGCGGAAAGCCGTTCTGGACCTGAAACTCCTGCACGTAGCGCAGAATCTTGTCCTGCCGCTCGGTCAGCCCTGCCACTTCGCGCGCGACTCCCTCACGGATTTCGCCGCTGGGGGGCTGGCCGGCCGCATTGGCCGAATCGCCACCAACACTTGCGCCAGGCTTGCCTGCGCTAGGGCTGCCAGCGCTAGGGGTGTCTGTGCTAGGGGTGTCTGTGCTAGGGGTGTCTGTGCTAGGGGTGCCGCCGGGCTTTCTCGCCGAGCTATTGGAGCCTTTGGAACGAATGTCGCGAGGAGGAGGGAGCATGGTTCACCACAGAACATCTGTTCAGTACCGTACACGGGCTCCCAGCGATCGTCAAGCGGTTTGCAGCTTTTTCTGCCGGTGCTGCTCCAGCGCGCGGGCGTAGGCCGCTTGCACTGCGGCAGCTCCGCGCTGCCTTTCCAGCCGACGCAGCACAAAGTGATGCCGGGCAACCATGCTGAAGTGCTCGGCGAAGGCGACATTCAGAGCGGCGCCTGCGGCCGCGCCCACCACCGGCACAGCTTGCGCCACCGCCTTTTCGCCCACCACCACCTGGAACCGCGCCGCCACCATGCCCAGCAGCCGAGCCAGCATTGGGGTCGCCCCGGCCGCCATTTCGCTCGCGAGCTGCCGGCCCGTCAGACCGCCCAGCTGCCGCGCCGCCGAGCGCAGGGCCATCGCCATCCCCAGGCGCGCCGTCCAGTAGCTAGATTCCATGTCGGCAAGCGGACTTTCTTCGCCTTCGAAGCGGGCGTCGATCGGCGACGGCATCTGGCCGCCCATCGCCAACACGGACAAGCACTCCAGGCGCACTTCGGGGTCGTTCAGGTCGGCCCCCTCGGCGCGGGCGATGGCCGCAATCGAGCGCAGCATCACGACTGTCGTGGCCGGCAGCTCGATAGGCAGCGCTGCCAAGCCCAAAAACCCGCCCAGTCCGCCCAGCGCACCGGCAGAAGCGGAGTGGACCCCCGGGGTTGCTCCATCGTCGCCCAGCGAAGCGATGGCCCAGTCCAGCGCCTTGCGCAGCGCCGCCTCCGACGCTTTGGCGACCATTTTTCGCGCGCGCTCGGGCATCCGCTCCAGCAGTGTGTCCGCCGGACGCCCGACCAAGTTCGCGATCCGCATCAAGAAGCTAGGGTCTTCAAGGTAGGCGACGGCTCGCTCGATGGCGCGCAGATCCTCCGGAGGCAGCGTGCTGGCCGCCGCTTGGGAAGGGTCCGAGTCTGGGTTGGAGGTGGTGTTGCTCACGGAATTGACGAGGGCTGGGAACGCACCGGCTAAGAAGTCGATCCGTATAGGTTTTCCACACAGGCGGGTTTACGTCTGCGTGCGCCTCGCACCGGCGCAACCAGGGTGGAGGGCCGGCGCCACTTGGGGAACGGACCTAGTGGCGCGCCCCCCACTTGGGGCTGTGGACGTAGCCGCAAGAGGCCATTCCAGAACAAATCAGCTGGAATTGGTCGCGTCGCTAGGGCGCGACGCGCGAGATGCCGCGAACCTGCAGCTCAAGCTCTTCGACCATCGCCTCGTTGCCCATGCCGTCGAGCTGGAAGCCCTTCCACGACGAAGGCCAGCACTGCGACAGTTCATACCGCGCCACATCGGTCTGGCCGTCGTCATCCATCAGCACCACGGACACGTTGTGGAACGAGAAGCGCCCTTCCATCGTGTCCTGCATCCACTGCCACAGCGCCGCGCTGACCACCCAGCCCTTCTTCAAGGTCACCGGGGCAATCTTGGGCCGGCCAGGGATCTGCCGCGCGTACATGTCGCCGCCGCCCTGGTACTCGATGAGTTCCGTCGAGGTGGACAGGCCGTCCACGGCGCGGAAGGCGCCCGCTGCGATGCCGCCGACTTCGATGCGGAAATTGAAGTTGCCGCGGTAGTCGAACGAACGGTTGGCCGTGCTCGACTCCTGGGGCGCCTTGGCCGCCGCAGTGCTCTTGCCAAAGGCCAAGTCCAAGATGAAATCCACGGCCGCCGCCGCCACGGCAATCAGCGCCGCACCAGCCGCTGCCGCCGCCAAGTCCAGGTCGGCCAAGTCGGCATCCAGACTGCCCGCCGTGGTCGCCCCGCCGCTGCCATCGCTGGCGCCCGCCGCCGCGCCGTCTTTGCCGGTCGCCGTGGTCGGCTTGATCTCGATGGCCTTGTACTCGGCCTTGAGCACGGCCTTGGCTTGTTCGTTGCGCGCCAGGATCTCGCCCGTGGCCACGTCGACGATCACCTCGCCCTGCTTCTTGGTGTCTGCCGCGGCGTCTTTCTTGGCCTTTTGGCCCGACTTGACGGCGGCGGCCTCCGTCTTCTTGACGGCTTGGACGTCGGCTTCGGCCTTCTTTTGGATCTTGTTGATGTCCGTTTTGGCTTCAGCTTTGACGGCCTTGACCTTCTCTGGGCTGCTCATGACGTCCTCCTGCGGCCGGGCGCGAAGTGGCCACATTCGCATTCAAAGTGCGCCAGCGGGCTGCGACTGTCAACCGCACTTGTTCGGCGGCCGCACCGGCTGGGGTTGCCATGCCCCAGTTGCCGATCTTGCGTCAGATTCAGGTGTGATTTCCGCGTCGTCCTTTGTCGCCGTGCTTCGGCCATCGCCTGCGCGACCCCGTCAGGTTGCCTGCCACCGGGCGATCGTCGAAACTGCGGGCATGGCAGATCAACACGACACCCGGCACATCCTGCAATCCCTGGCGGTAAATCTCATTATTTCGGTGGGTAAGCTGATCGCGGCTGTGGTTTCTGGCTCTGGCTCGATGCTGGCCGAGACGCTGCACTCGTTCGCCGACTCCGGCAACCAATTGCTGTTGCTGCTGGGTGTCCGCCGCGCCCATCGCCCCGCCGATGCCGCCCACCCGCTTGGCTATGGCGCGGCCCTGTACTTCTGGTCCTTCCTGGTGGCGCTGCTGCTGTTTTCCGGAGGCGGTCTGTTCTCGATCTATGAGGGACTGCACAAACTCCGCGAGCCGGAGCCGGTGGGCGACATCCGTCTGGCCATGGCGATCCTGATGGGGTCGCTGGCACTGGAGGGCTGGTCCTTGTACGGCAACGTGGCCGAGCTGCATCGCCGCCGCGGCGCCGTGCCGTTCTGGCCCTACCTCAAGGCGACCAAGGACTCGGATCTGATTGTGGTCTTTGGTGAAAATAGCGCGGCGGTGCTGGGATTGGTGGTGGCGGCGGTGGCTCTCACGGTGTCGTCACTAACCGGTAGCTCGGTTTGGGATGCCGTGGGTTCCCTGGCGATCGGCGCCATCTTGATGGCGGTGGCAGCGATGCTAGCGGTTGAAATCAAAAGCCTTCTGGTTGGCGAGCGCGCCGATCCGGCCGTGGACCAGGCGATCGCCGCGGCGGCCGCAGAAGATCCAAGGATTCTAGAGGTGTTGAAGTCGATCACGGTGCAGAAGGGTCCCAGCGAAGTCTTGGTGGCCTGCAAGCTGCGGCTGGCCGACGGGCTGGACACCGCGGCGGTAGTCGCGACGATCAATGCATTTGAGCAGCGGCTACACGACCGCTACCCCGACGTCCGCTGGTCGTTTGTCGAGCCGGACACGAGCATCTAGGCAAGGAATGCCAAGGGGGCGCGCCGCGCACTCTGGGAATCCCGCCTCCTGCGAGCCCCGCGCACGGCCGCAGGCACGGTCTCGTCGTTCGCCAGAAGGATTTTCACGGAGGCAGGGTGCCGCTTGGGTATGTTGAACGAACCAAGCATTTGCACGCACTTGTTGCCGCTGGTGCGCGCGCTGTCCCCCCGCACGGGTGCAGGCACCTTGCGTCAAACGAGGAGATTCGGCACAATCTGGGGTTGTTGCTCAGCGGTCCGGGACAGCGAGCTCAGTGATTCGACAAGGAATTTTCGCCCATCGCGCCAAGTACGTACCTGAAGCCGGAGCCGGCACGTTCTTCGCGATGGAATTGGGAACGCAAAGCAACTTTGCGCAAACCGGCGGCAACCAAGAGACCAGCCGGCCCTTTCACGCCGCCCTGTGAGCCAACGACCCGATGCCCCTACTGCCAGCGAACACCGCCTACACCATGCACCCCGCTGCTGCGGCACGCGAGGTTGCCGGCGAGATCTTCGTAGTCACCGACGATCGCGGCCTGCACCGCCTAGAGGTGCCCACGGCCGTCGCGATTTTTCGCAGCCTCATGGCCGGCCCGGCACGTCGCGACACCCTGATCGCGCAATTGGTCGAAGACTTTGAGGTCGAGTGGGAACAGGCCGCCAGTGACTTGGACCGGTTCGTGAACGAGCTGGTCGAGCGGCGAATTGCCGTGGAATGTGAGCCAATCGCGGCCGTCCCCCTGTCTAGTTCCGCAAAGCCGACTACCTTGGCGAGCACGCCGCCGCAAGTGTCGCTTGGCGCAACCGCACGTGGAGCACCCATGGGTCCCGCCGGAGAAGCCAACACGGCTACCCGGCACAAGAATTGAGCCAGCCGGCGGCACCCGTCCGCCGACGAACGATGGCCTGGAGCCGCACACGCAAAGTGACTCGCCAGGCCGCGACCAGCAGGAGTGAAATGAACCGCCCCTCCACCGCCAACCAGACCCCGGTCCGCCGCCAGCCCCTGTTCGCTAGTCGCTGGCCCGGCCTGCTCGCACTCGCCTTGTCGCTGCTCGCCCTGAGTAGTTGCGACGCAGACATCCCCGTGGTGGGCCCCAAGTGCGGCAATGACATCTTTGGGCCGTGCCCGGATGCCGTGACGGACACGGACACCACCCTGGCCGATGCCGAGGACATCGGGACCGGCGACACGGCCGACGTCCCGCCGCCCGTGCCAGTGGTGAACCTGTACGTAGAGACCGCGGTGGGCAACGCCCTGGAAGACGTGGCCACCAGCGCCAAGATCAGCGCGGACGCAGATTTGGATCCGGCAACGGTTGGTGTGCAAGTCAACGTCGTGGTCACCGCGGCGCAGGCGGCGGATGGCTCGCAAGTCACCTTGAAGGTGGGCAACTCCAGCTTGGGCCCGGTGGTCTTGCAGGGTGGCAAGGCCGACTTCAAGGGCGTCACCATCGCTTGCGGACAAACCGGGGTGAACCTGACCGCCACCGTGACGGCCAACACCCAAAGCGGCGAAAAAACCAAGTCGCTGGTGCTGGATTGTGGTGCCGCGTGCCAGGCGACCATTGCGGCGATCGACACGCCCTGCATCACCACGGACGGCAACAGCGACGCCGGCTTCCAGTACACCTTTACCGTCACCACCACGTCGACCGGCTGCACTGACGCGTTCTTGCAGTTCACCGATGCAGAAGGCAAGTCGGTCACCACCGAGAAAGTGTCGCTCGGCGGCGCCAGCTCGACCCCGATCACCGCGACCCTCTCGAGCCAGAGCGGCGGACTGGACGGCGTCAAGCTGAACATCGTGGCCGTGGTCGTCGACAGCCAGCACCCCGAGCGCGGCTCGCAGCCGTCCGCTCCCCTGGCGGTCACGCTGTCGACCGAGGCGCCGTCGCTGGCCGTGCAGCTGCCCAAGGCCGTGACCCTGGGCAACGACTCCGACCCGCAAACGCCTGGCATTCAAGTGGTTTCGACCGGCACAGCCAGCACCTTGGGGATCGGTGCCAGTGTGGAGTACAAGCTCGACGGCGGAACCGCCAGCACGGCCACGATCGGCGCGGACGGCACCTTCCCCCTGACCCTGTCGCTCACCACCAGCAAGACCTACAACGTCGCCGTCAAGGCAACCAACGCCTGCGGGCTGAGCACGTCGGCGTCTTGGCCGGTGCAAGCGTTTGTCGACCAGGCCACCTTGGCCATCAACTCGCCAACGGCGGGCGCCGTGCTGCTGGCCAAAGACGACCAGAACTTTGGCACGAACGGCACCTACGAGACCAAGTTCGCCGTCGACGTCAAGCAGGGCACGGTCGACTCGGAAGTGGCCGTGTTCTGCCGCAAATCGGGCGTAGGCATCAACTGGCCGGACCAGCCGATCGGCAAAGCGACCGTGACCGGCGACGGCACGCTGACCATCCCCGTCGCCATCGACACCATCCTTGTCGGTACCGCCATCACCTGCCGCGTCACCGACGGCTACGGCGACTTCGCAGCGCCTAACGCTGCGCTTTCGGAAGAAATTACGGCCACCGTTGCGGTCCCAGCGCCCTGCCTGAACTTCGTCTCGCCAGCGGCCGAGTTGACCGTGACCACGCACGAACTGCCGATCACGCTGGCCACCCAAAACCTCAAGGGGGCTGCGGCCATTGCGACCATCGTCTCGGATCAAGGGGTGGCAAGCGACCCGCAGACCCTGGGCACCCTGTCGGCCATTGGCCTGACCGGCACGCTCAAGCTGGCCGCCGCGGGCAACTTGGCCGACGGTACCTACGTGATTTCGTTCGAGGCGGTCGACGACTTTGGCAACAAGGCCTCGGACAGCGCGGCGGTGGGCCTGTGCGGCGATGTCAGCCGCGTTGTCCACATCGACACGACCGGCCCGGCGATTGCGTTCTCGCTGCCCAACAAGGCGACACTGACCACCTTTGAGGATTTTGACGTCAGCCCGCAGATCCCCGGCTATCAGACCGACGTGACCCTGTCGATCGCCGACGCCGCCCAGGTGTGCATCGCGTCGTCGACCGGCGAAAAGCTGTGCAAGAACACGGCGGCCAGCGACACTTCCGTCACCTTTGCCGCCGTGACGCTGGATCCGGGCGTCAACGTGGTCAACGCCACCGCCACGGACAGCGTCGGCAATCCCACGATCGCCGCCCCGTTGGTGGTCACGCTGGTCTCGCAGGCCCCGATCGTCAAGCTGGTTTCGCCCAAGGGCAACGTGACCACCACCCAAGACAGCCTGAGCTTCACCGCCGAAGTGACGCAAGTGGGCGGTGCGCCTGTGACCAGCGCGACGGTGCAAGTTCTGGTGGACGGCGTGGCGGCTGCGGTGGATGTGAGCGAAACGAGTGCGGGCACGTACACGTTCGTCGTGGCGGGTCTGTCGGCCAAGCCGAGCACGACCGTGCAGATGAGCGCAGCGGCGCCGGGTGCTCAGCCCGACGCGACCGGTTACAGCATCGTGATCACCGTGACCTACAAGGCGGCCAAGCCGGCCATTGCGATCACGGCGCCCGCGGCTGGAGCGACCTTCAACTTGAAGTCCGGCGAGTGCTTGGCCGGTGCGCAGGATTGCGCCACCACGGCCACCGTCAGCGTGACCGACGTGGAAGACGGCAGCCCCATCAAGCTCGACGTGGCTTGCGGCACGGCGGCTCCGCAGTCGTACACCGGCAAGAGCAGCGGCAATACCTTTACGTTCCAGGCAATCACGCTGGCCGACCAGAGCACGTGCACCCTGGTGGCCTCCGTGACCGACAGCGCCGGCCAGGTCGCGACGAGCAGCGCCGTGAGCGTGGTGGTCGACCGCGTGGCGCCCGTGTTCGACGACTTGGTCTTCCCCACCGGCAAGACCAAGAAAGCGCTGTACTTTGTCGCGGCCGACGACGTCGGCGACCCGACGGATAGTTCGGTGTTGACCAACGTGATCATGCAGGTCTTCGGCGTCAACAAGGGCGCGACGGCCACCCTGGTCATCAAAGACGACACCGGCAAGGTCACCGGGACGTTCACCGGCACCGCCCAGTCCGACGCGACCGACACGGTCGGCGCCAACGTTGCGTTCGGCTTGGTCAGCCTGCCCGACGGCGACAAGGTACAGCTGTCGCTTTCCATCACCGACCAGAACGGCAATGTGGGGACGGCGACCATCACGGCGTCCGTCAAGGCGCAGCAAGCCCGCGTCGACATGAACACCCCCAGCAACGTGGCCGAGGGCACCAGCTGCACCAGCAACGCCAACTGCCCGCTGGGCCTGTGCTATCAGAGCACGTGCGTAGCTGGCATGAACAAGGGCGCGCCGCGCAGCGGCTCGGTGAACATTGCCGGCGTACCGATTGGCGGCACGCTGCGTATCTGCAGCAAGTCGCCGGGCATCACCGGCGCGGCCTGCGCCACGGCGGGCTACAAAGAGGTTGTCAATCTGACCATCACTGGCCAGGTCATGAACTACTCCATCCCGGCCACCATCCCCGACGGCCTGTATACCTTCATGGCCGAGGTCTCGTTTGGCACTTTGATCGCGCCCACTTCCAGCCTTTCGAGCCTGCAGAGCTGGGCTAAGCAGCGCACCATCCTCATCGACACGGTGGCGCCGGTCGTGACCACGTTCGATCCGCCGGCGGCACCCGGAGCCACGGCGGCCTGCTTGAACGAGGCCAGCCAGTCTGCGCCCGACTCGGCGGCGCCGGGCGGCACGTTCACCTTCAGCGTGGCCACGTCGGAGGCCGCCAGCGTGGTGATCGTGGGCAATGGCGCCAAGCTGGCCACGGGCAACTCGACCAGCACGGCCAGCGGCCTGGCAGTGACGTTGGCCGGCGAAGGCACGCAAGTGTTCGCCGCCACCGCCACCGATCTGGTGGGCAATACCAGCGTGGTCAAGACGTTGAACCCCTTGGTCGTCGACACCCAGAAGCCGACCGGCGGTTTCGCGTCGCCCTCGAGCAGTAAGATCATCGTCGGCTCGCCGCTCGACGTGATGGTCACCTCGACCGCCAACGACGTGGACGGCGCCAGCGTCTTGATCAAAGACGGCGGTGTGAGCAAGGCCAACGAGACCATGAGCGGCGGCCAGGCCATGTTCGCCGATGCCAAGTGGAAGCTGCTCAGCCAAGGCGACCACACCCTGACCGCCGACCTGAGCGACGTCTGCGGCAACACGGGCGTCTTTGGCACGACCCCCAGCAAGGTCACGGTCGACCTGCTGCCGCCCACGCTCGCCATTACCGCACCGGCGCAGGCCGCCAAGTTTGGCGACAAGGACGATGCGGCGCCGAGCCAAGGCGGCTACCAAGTGCAGGTGGCTTTCAGCACCACCGACGCCGCGACCTGGAGCCTGGACCTGGCCACGGGCTGCGACAGCAACTTTGCGAACTGCGGCAGCTTCAAGGCGGTGGCCAGCGGCAACGTCGCCAACCCGGGCGGCTTGGAGCCGGCCGTCTTGGTGACGATCCCCTTCGGCAATGGCAACTTCTACAAGGCGCGGCTCACGGGTACCGACGTCAATGGCAACGTGACCACGGCCGACCGCGACTTTGAGGTCGCTTTGACCGGCTGCCTGGTGTCGCTGCAGGGCCTGAGCAGCTCGGGCAGCTACAACACCCAGAACTGCGCCACCGCGGGCAGCGACTGCGCGAGCGTGACGGTCAGCGTGACCGCGGCCTTTGTGGGGCCGTGCGGCGCGGTCGCCAATTTGCAGCTCAAGAAGGGCAGCACCGAGGTCGGCAAGGCCGCGCCCACGGCGGACGGCAAGGCAACCTTCAGCCTGACCGTGGCCGACGGCGACAACACCACGGTCGAGGCGTTGGCGCTGGACGCCACGGCCGCCGTGGCCGGCAGCTCGGGTGCCCTGCCCCTCAAGGCCGACCTGACCAACCCCAAGGTTGCCTTCGTGGCCGACCAGGTACTCGGGGTCAACACGCCGGCCGGTGGCAGCACCGTCAACCTGCTGGGCAAAGCGCGCGACCTCAACGGTAGCCCCGGTCACCAGCTGCACCTCAAACTCAGCGCGACCGACAGCGGCTTGGCTGGCGGCAAGCTCACCACGCTGACCAACACCGTGGGCAGCACCACCGGCGCGCTGGCAGCCACGGCGCCGACCCTGCCGGTGGCCCTGAGCGGCACCAGCCAAAGCGTTGAAATCCAGTTCGCCACGCTGACCGAGGACGCCACCAACACCGTGACGGCGACCGTGGTCGATGCCGCCGGCAACACCGGCAAGGCCAGCGTGATCGTCCTGGTCGACTGGACTGCGCCGGCCAAGGTGACGTTGGCCGACTTCTTGACCTCGGACCTGAACCCACGCCGGCCGATGGCCAAGCTGAACTTCACGGCCGTGGGCGACAACGGCACAGTGGGCACGGCCAAGACCTACGCTGTGCGCTACAGCAAGGCACCGATCAACACCCAGGCCGACTTTGACGCGGCCTGCGATGGCAGCAAGGTGTTGTTCTCGACGATTGGTGCCCCCAAGGCGGCGGGTCAGGCGGACGCGGTCTTCGTCGAGGGCCCGGACGAGCGCGATCTGGCCGATCCGTGCAAGTTTGCTCCGATGATCGACAATGGCTCGTCGGCGTACTACTTCGCGGTCGAGGCGCTGGACGCCGCCGGCAACGCTTCGCCGCTGTCGAACGTGCTGTCGACCAACGCGTTGCGCCTGCACTACGCCAACCTGCTCCTGGGCGGCGCGCAAAACGTGGCCGACGTGCGCCAGCGCGTGGCCGCGGTGGGCGATCTCAACGGCGACGGCCTGGGCGACTTTGCCTTGGGCGGCGGCGCGACCGCTCCGCTGTGCGTGGTGTACGGGCGTGTCAAGTTCAACTTGACTGACATCGACTTGTCGAACCCGTCGGCCTACCCAAGCCACGTGTGCCTGACGAACGCGGGCGGCCTGGGCATGCCGGTGGGCAAGAGCGGCGACGTCAACGGCGACGGGGTGGACGACATGATCGTCGGCGTGGGAGCAGGGACGTCGAACCCGCGCTACGTCCACGTCTACTTGGGCAAGAAGGGCGCGGCGATCGCGGCCAACCCGGCGGTCATCGTCAGCAAAGTCACTAACCCGCTTGGCGACGGCGTGGTGCGCGCCAACGCCATCGGCAACTTCAACGGCGACGTGACCGCTGCCGGCAAGCCCATCCAAGACATCGCCATCTCGGCGCTGCAGTCGACGTTGACCTACGATCGCGTGGTGGTGATTCCGGGCAACCCGGCCTGGAACGAGACCACGCCCACGCTCATCGACATCGACAACCCGGCCAGCTTGGCGACCAACAACGTAGCCACCATTCACCTGGTGGATCAGGTGGGCGCGGCCTACTTCGCGTTCCCGTTCGGCGTGGGCAACATGCTCGCCGACGCGGGCAACAAGCAGTACGACGACTTGGCGATTGGCCAGTTCACCCCCAGCGCCAACCAAGCGCTGTGGATCATCAAGGGCCGTCCGCTGGTGGGCGCCCAGGATCTTGGGCTGTCCAAGGCGATGACTACGGGTAGCGCGGACTCCACGGCGGTGCAGGTGCTGGGCAACTTGAACGTGTCGACCAGCGGCTTTGGCATGTTCACCGAGGTCGTCAACCTGGACAACGACGCCATTCCGGACCTGGCGGTGCAGCACTACTCGGGCTTGGCAGCCAAGGGCGGTGGCGGCATCTACTGGCTACACGGCGCCTACCTGAAGGACAACCTGGGCAAGGTGGTGCCGATGGGCACCGAGGTGGCTATCGCCGGTACCAGCAACCTATTCCTGGTCCCCGGTGGCTACCGGCTGCGCGATTGGCATTTTGGCATCAAGTCCATCGGCAACTTTGCCGACCGCCCGGTCACGGCCAACCCGATCATCGACCTCGTGCACGGCCGGTCGTCGGCCGCCGATACGGGCGGCAGCAACCGCGTAATCGTGCGACTGGGCGTTCAGCGGCCCGGTTCGGCCATTCCGAACGAGGTTTCGTTCATCAACAGCGACATCGCCATCTACGACCCAGCCAACAACACCAAGACCAACTGGGGTGTGGTGTCGACCGCAGCGCTCGTGCCACTCAGCTTCGCGCCGGTGGGCGACTTCAACGGCGACGGCGTGGCCGACCTGGTCATCGGCTCGACGGACGGCAGCTTGGTGGTGGTGTACTAACAGCGGCGCCCGCGGCACAAGCCCCGCGCCCAGCGAAGACTTGCAGGGAGACGACCTATGCAGAAAACACAGACGCACGCAAAGGCCAACGCCAAACCTGCGGAGCAGACCAAGCAGCGGCGAGCCTACTCGGCGCCGACGTTGCACTCGCAGCGCGGGCTGCTGCAGGGCCTGATCCAGTCGGGCTGCACGCAAAACAGCTGCCCCGACACGGTCGCGTGCCCAACGGCGGGCTTTGGCGATCCCTGCTGAGTCTTTGCTGTGTACGGCTGGCAGCTTGGACCGCTGGACGTCGCGGTGAACACCCACGGCCAGGCCTGGTTTCCCCTTGGCTGCGGCGAACGCCCGGCGCGGCAAGGACAGCGGCTGCAGGTCGATCTGCTGCCCTTTGACGCGCCGCCCAGCGACGAAGACTACGCACAATTCATGACGTGGACCGACAGCGGCTGTCGCATCGTTGCCCGGCGCACGGCGGTAGACATCGACTGGCCCTCGATGACTGCGGTTTGGCACTGGCCTGTGCCAGAGAGCCCCTATGATCAGCTGGACTTGCGCAGCTCGACCGCCCTGGCGACCATGCTGGCACTGGCCTTGCGTCGCGGCGGTATTCTGCTGCACGGCGCGACCCTTCGGCGCGCCAACGAGGCGGTGGTGGTTTGCGGCCAGTCTGGAGCGGGCAAGTCAACGCTGGCCCGGCGCTTCCACGGCCGCTATCTGCACGACGACACCAGCTTGCTGATGCCCGGCGACGACGGCTGGCAGGTGTGGTTCCAAAACATCCACCGCGCCGGGCCAGGCGACCATCCGTTCGTTGCGCCGCTGCGGCGAATTTTCACGTTGGGACCCGACCGCAGCAGCACCGCCAAAGAGCCGCTGCCCCTGACGTGGTCCGTGCAGCGACTGCTGGAACAGACCTACTACGCGACTCCGTGGGTTACCCATCGCATGACGGAGCACTTGGTCAATTTGCTGGGCAGCGTGCCCAGTTACTCCTTGTCGCATTGCCTGGACACCCCGCTCCCGCTACTAGAGAGGGTGCTCTGGGAGTAGTCGCCGCACTGCGACGGGATGGAATTGGGAATGGCTCAACAAGATACGCCGCAGCAGGACGATTTCCTGGACCGCCTGGTCGCGGCCTACCAGAGCAGCGGCCGGCCGGCGCGCGTGCAAATCGACGTGACCTACCGCTGCGAGTTGGATTGCCAGCACTGCTACCTGGACAACCGCACCACCTGGCCCGAGCTGACGACCGCGGAGTGGCTGGCGGTGCTAGAGCAGTTGGCCGAGCTGGGCGTTTGGTTCGTCGCCTGGAGCGGCGGCGAAGTGACCCAGCGGGCCGACCTGCTGGAGCTGATTCAGTCCGCGGCCAAGCTTGGATTCCGCCAGGTGATTCGCACCCATGCCGGCGCCATCACCCCCGCCATCGCGCAAGGGCTGGCGGCGGCCGGCGTGATGGAGGCCAAGATCTCGGTCTACAGCCTGCGGGCCGACGTGCATGATCGGTTCACGCGCCGGCCGGGCTCGTGGGTGGCGACCATGGCCGGCATCGCCTGCCTGAAGGCGGCTGGCGTGGCCGTGGAGATCGAGTTCATCGTCCAGCCCGAGACGATCGAGGAAATTCCCGAGTTCTTTGGCCACTTCACGCGTCAGGGCATGGTCGTCAAGTTTGGCACGTCGATCTACCGCGACCACCTGGCGCGCGAAGACCTGGACTTGCTGAACCTGAGCGACGTGCAGCGCGAACGGGCCAAGGCGCTGGCGTACGCCGCGGCCAAGTCGATCGGCAACAACATGGTGCCCATCCACGAGCGTCCCGAGGAAGGCCCGTGCGGCGCTGGTCGCACCCAGTTCTATATCTCGCCCGACGGCGCGGTGTGGCCCTGCGTCATGTTCCCGATGGAGCTGGGCCACCTGCGCGAGCACCGGTTGGTCGACATTTGGGAGAACTCGCCGCAGCTCAAAGGACTGCAGAATTGGAAGAACAAGGACCGCGACGGCTGCATGACCTGCGCGGGCAGCGGAATGTGCTTCTATTGCCCCGGCGAGGCATACAAGACGACCGGTGACTACAAGACGCCCCCCGCGCACTTCCACACGCGCACGCGCGCCGAGCTCCGCGGCTACGAGCAGGCCCGCGGGGCCAAGCTAACCGCAGAGGATTGGGCGAGTATTCCAGACGGCGGCAGCCACCCGCCGCGCCCCGGCAAGTTCATCTTCCCCATCTACCGCCCGCAGAAAGGCCGCGGTGTGCGCGTGGGTGACGTGGAATGATGCGCACCCAAGTTCGGGCCCGAAGAATCGCCGGATTTTTCAATCCGATTGGGACGGAACTGGTATGACAGAGGCGACCTGGTGGCCCGTGCACGGCGCGTCGATGTGGCCGCTGCGGACGCCGTTTCAGGTCCAACTCCGGCCCGCCGACGAGCTTGAAATTGGCGATATCATAGGTTTTATTTCAGATCGCCCTGGAGTTCTCGTGCTGCACCGCGTGATTTCGGTGCGCGGCGATCGCCTGGAAACCCGTGGCGACACCAACCACCGCGCCGACCCGCCCGTGCCGCGCCTGGCGGTCATGGGCAAGCTGGCGGCGCTGCGCTGGGGGCCCTTGGTGCTGCGTTGGCCGGACCACGGGTTGCCCGTGTGGTTGCTGCGGCGGCTGGGTCTGGGCTGGGCCCAAGTCGCGCCGTCACTGCGGTCGGGCTGGGCGCAGGTGCGGCGGCGCGGCCAGAAATGTTGACATGAGCGGCCCTTGCGGTACGGTCTAGACGTCGCGATCCTGGCCCCACGGTCTGGCGCGCGGCATTGGCGGCTGGGTATGGTCCCGGCCAGCGAGGCGAGCTTGCGATTTCCCCTATTTCCGCAAGCAGTTGCAATTCCCGGCTTGGCAGCCAGCGCCGCATTGCTCTTGGCGACCGGATGCGGCTCGACCCGGGTTCAACAGCTCGAATCCGAACTTCAGGCCCTTCGCGACGATCTGGACGAGCTCAAGCGGAGCCAGGCGGCCTCGCGGGTGCAGTTCGATGAACTGCGCAGCCGACTGGTGATGGTCGAAGAGAAGGCGGATTCGGCCCGGGTCGATCGATCGCGCAAAGAGTCGAGCTGGATTCCCAAGTTGCCCACAGTGCGCGTTGGACCCGCACAGGTGCCGCCGCGCGCGGTCGAGGCCGAGGAAGAGGGCGGCGGCGAGTTGCCGGACACGCCGGTGGCGGTAGCCGTGCCCGCGCCCACGCCCAGTCCGTCGGGCCCCGGCGGCGATCTGCCGCCGCAGTTGGACAACCAAAAACCCAAGGGTGATCCGGCGGTGGTGCTCTACAACCAGGCCAAGTCCCTGCTGGACAGCGAGCAACTGCCGGCCGCGCGCGCGGCCTTTGAGCAACTGCTGCAGGCCCACCCGGATCACGACCTGGCCGACAACGCCCTGTATTGGATCGGCGAGAGTTGGTACGCCCAGTCGCAATGGCTCAAGGCCGCCGGCTACTTCGTGCGCGTCGCCAAAGAATACCCGCGCGGCAACAAAGTGCCCGACGCCATGTACAAGTTGGCCAAAAGCTACGAGAAGCTTGGCGACGACGCCGGTGCGGGCGATGTGCTGCGCCAGTTGTGCAAACACTATCCGGGGACGCCGGCGGCCAAGCGCGCCGGTGACGACCTGGCCCATCGGCCGCCACGGACGGAACCATGAAGTACCTGTATTGGCTGGCTGCGCTGGCCGTGGCCGTGCCCGCAGTGACCGTTGCTGGGGCGGCGCAGGCCCAGTGGCTGCCCGACAAATCGCAACCGACGATCGCGGTGCAGGACTCGGCCAAGACCGGCGAGCGCATCTACGTGGTGGAGCAAGGTGACACGCTGTGGTCGATCGCCGAGCAGTTGTACGATGATCCCTGGTACTGGCCATCGCTGTGGTCCTACAACCCGCAGATCACCAATCCGCACCAGATCTACCCCGGCGACGTCCTGTACCTGTCGCGCAAGGCCCCGCCAGCCCAGGCGCAAAAGGCCGTCACCTTCGCGTCGTCGCGGTTCCAGCCGATCAAGAACGCCCCGGTTGAGTTGGTGCGCCGCGTGGGCTACATCAGCTCGCGCGACTACCGCGAATCCGGCGCCGTGGAAGCCAGCCGCGAAGAGCGCAACATGCTGGGCACGCTGGACGAAGTCTACGTGCGCTTCCAGATGCGCCGCTGCAGCGAAGACACGCCCGAGGCGCGCGAGAAGGACCCCGACGCGTTTGTGGGCCCGTGCGTCAAAGAGAACGACCGCTACACGCTGTATCGCGTCGAGCGCGAGGTGGTCCATCCGCTGACAGGCAAGGTGATCGGTTACAAGATCAATTTCTTGGGCGAAGGCAAGGTCCTGCGCACCAACAAGCCGCTCGCCAGCGTGCTCCTGACGCGGTCGTACTCGGAAATCAGCCGCGGCGATCTGGTGACGAACGTGTTCGAGCCGCTGACGCTCACCAAGCCGACGCCGAACAAGGTCGAACTCTTTGGCACGATCGTCGACTTCCACCACGAGACCACGGCGGCGGGCCAGTTCCACTACGTCTACATCGACAAGGGTGCCGACGACGGTGTGGAGAAGGGCAATCGGTTCGAGATCATGTGGCGCGGCGACGGTCTGCGGCGTAGCGACGTGGGCAACTTGAAGGAATTCCCGGACGAGCAGATCGGCGTGGCCACCGTGGTCGAAGCGTACGATCGCCACTCGCTGGCCGTGCTGACTCAGTCGGTGCGCGAGATCGAGCGCGGCATGCCGGCGGTGATGGCCAAGGGCTTCTGATCCACCCCAAGCCCAAGAGCCCGGCCGCCACGATCGCAGCCGCTCGTCCAGCCAAGTCGGATCAAGCGCGAACCGGCTGCGCGGCGCGACTTGGCCGTTCTGCCCGCTCGCATGGCGAAGGAGTCGGTCGGAATTGCGCAGACCGCGTGCCCAGGGTTGCAAGTTTGCAGCTTCCAGTGAAACATAGGGCGGGTGCCGCGACTGTGCGCTGGACTGGCGCTGTGACTGCGGCACGCGGTCGCAGCTGGTACCGCGGCGGTGGTACGGAGAGCGGGGAGGCAGGCGCGGATGTACCTGGAGTGGCGCGACGTCGACGGCAAGCTCATGCAGTTGCAGATGAGCCAGGACATCGAGCCGGTCACCATCGGCCGCAAGCCCAACGTTTCCAAGATCTTCTCGAATGAGTCGACGGTCTCGCGCGACCACGGGCGCATTGGCTACGACGACCAGGACCGGACCTACTACATCAAGGACATCGGCTCGGCCAACGGCACCTTTGTCAACGGCAAGCAGGTCAAGCGCGCTGGCATCCGCGAAGGCGACGTGGTCCGCTGCGGCGAGCGCTTTGAGATCCATGCCCGCGCCGGCGACGCCCCGGCCCAGAGCCGCGCCCCGGCCCCCGCTGCGGGCCCGGCGCCCCGCCAGCACATGCCTGGGCCGACCATGCATCAGCCCGGCATGGCCCAGCAGCTCCGCGAGCAGTTGGAGGCCCGCAGCGCCCTGCCCGAGCTGCGCAACCTGGACCGCGGCGGCCACGCCGAGCGCCCACCCCTGGAGCGCCCCGCAGAACGGCCGGTAGAACGGGCGCCCGTCCCGGCGGAGCGCCCCGCGTCGGCACAGATGTCGCGCGTGCCCTCGGCGGCCATGTCGGCGCCGCAGGTGCCCAACGCCAGCGCGCCGATGCCGGTCATCCAGGTCAACCACGCCGAGATGGACTCGCTCCGCCGCACCTTGGCCGAGATCCAGGCCGAAAACGGCAAGCTGCTGCAGCGCGCGCTGGCGGCCGAAAACCGCATCCGCGACATGGAACGCAACGCGGTGGCCGACGAGGGCTTGTACGACAAGTACTCGCAACTCAAGGAACACGCCCAGACGCTGAGCCGGCAGCTGGAGCAAGAGCGCGAGAAGTTTTCGCACAAAGAGAACGACGCGCTGGAGTCCGAGGCCAAGGTCCGCGAGCTGGAGCGGCGCGCCAAGGAAGCGGAAGACAAAAGCGCCGACGCCCAAGAGCGCATCGCCGGCCTGAAAGTCCGCGTCACGCAAAAGGATCGCCAGATCGAAGAACTGCAGCGGCAGTACGATCAGCTGGACTACGAGGCGCGAGCGCTGAAGGACCAAGTGCTGTCGCTGGAGTCGATCATCAACGACGGCAACTTCTCGAACAATTCCTACGAGCGCAAGATCAACATGCTCCAGGAAATCATCGAGGAGAAAGAGAACCTGATCCAAGAGAAGAAGGCCGAGTTGCGCGCCAAAGAGCTGGAGCTACGTCAAGCGCAGATGGGCGTGGGCATCAGCGGCCTGGAAGACGAAAAGCGCAAGCTGCTGCAAGACTTCCACAACGCCATCAAGCGCAACGACGAACTGGGCGACCGCATCAACGAGCAGAGCCGCCAGATCGACAACTTGCGCAAAGACCTGGACGCGGCCAAGTCGGCGGCCGACAAGAAGCCCAAGGAAATCGACTTTACCGAGCACCCCGAATTCAAGGCCAAGGTTCGCGAAATCGAGCGCATGCGCGAGGAATTGCAGCAGGTGCAGCGCGATCTGGCCAAGGCCGAGCTCAAGCTAGAGGCCGCCGCGGCCGAGGGCGGCAATGCCCGCGCCCTGCAAGGGGAATTGGACCGCCACAAGCTGCGCGCCGACCACGCCGAACAGCAGGTCAAGGACGCCGAACGGCGCATCGCCGAACTGATGGAAGCGGGCAGCGCCAAAGCTGGGCCCGCGATTACCGCCGAGATGGGCGAGCAGATCGCCGATTTGGCCGAAGCGATCGTGGCAAGCAAGCGCAATGCCTTGTTGGCACGCGACACCGCCGATCGGCTCAACCGCCAGCGCGACAAGACGGGCGAGCTCGCCGACCAGATCGAGTTGGTGCTGGACGCCACGGTGGTGCTGGCGCAAGACCTGGGCATGCAAGAGCGCATGATCAAGTCCCTGCAACAAGACCTTGGCCTGCACTAGCAGCTTGGGCGACCCTCCGCGGGTCCGTTTGCGAATTCCCCAAGCGATGCCAACGAACTAGCACGTGGCGCCGCGGCGCCGCCGGAGAAGATCGATGTCGACCAACATGATCACCGAGGCTGCCGAGGCTTCGCCGTTTCGCCCCGTTCCGCCGGCCGTCGACGAGCTGCACTACCTGATCCGCGCCCAGTACAAGCTGGTCTACGTGGTTTCGGCCGAAGAAGAGCGCGTGGAAAAGTGGCTCCGCGACCTGGCCGTGCTGGACTCGCCGGTGCTGCGCGATCGCTGGGACGTGACCGCTTGGCAGCCGCGCCAGCTCATCAAGTGGTCGTGCTCGCAGGGTTTCCGCTGCGACACCGCCGACGTGCCGGGCGATATCCGCGACCCGATCCGCGCGCTGGATTGGGTGTCGAACAACCTGACCCGCGACGCGGTGGTGGTGCTCCGCGATTTCCACCCCTTCTTCAATGATCCCATGGTGGCGCGCCGCGTCCGCGACCTGCCCCATACCTTTGCCGACGCGCAGTGCAAGCGCACCGTGGTGTTCTTGTCGCCGATCGTCAAGATTCCCATGGAACTGGAGAAAGACGCGGTGGTGGTCGACTTTGACCTGCCCGATCGCCAGACCATGGAAGACATCGTGCGCGAGATGGCGTTCAACGGCGCCAAGTCGCAGCGTTTTGGCAAGAATTTCCAAAAGGTGCTCGAGTCGCCCGAACTGCAGCGCGAGATCGCTGAAGCCGCCCTGGGCTTGACCGAGCAAGAAGCGCGCCAGGTGTTCGCCAAGACCACCGTGCGCGACAAGGGCTTCCACCTCAAGACGATTTTGCAGGAAAAGAAGCACATCATCCGCAAGTCGGGCATTCTGGAATTCTACGAGACCGCGCTGGGCATGGAGTCGGTGGGCGGCCTGATCCACATGAAGGAATGGCTGAACAAGCGGCGCAACGCGTTTGCCCCGGCGGCGCAGGAATTCGGCCTGCCGGCGCCCAAGGGCATCCTACTGCTGGGCGTGCCAGGTTGCGGCAAGTCGCTGAGCGCTAAGGCGATTTCGCAAGCTTGGCAGATGCCGCTGCTGCGCTTGGACGTGGGCAAGGTGTTCGGCTCGCTGGTCGGTTCGTCCGAAGAGAACATGCGCCGGGCGATCAAGACCGCCGAGGCGGTGGCGCCGGCCATCCTGTGGCTCGACGAGTTGGAGAAGGGCTTTTCGGGCACCAAAAGCTCGGGGCAGTCGGACGGTGGTACCACCGCCCGTGTGTTCGCTACGTTCCTGACGTGGCTGCAAGAGAAGACCTCGCCGGTGTTCGTGATTGCCACCGCCAACGACGTGTCGATGCTGCCGCCCGAGCTGCTGCGCAAAGGCCGTTTTGACGAAATCTTCTTTGTCGACCTGCCCAACCGCAACGAGCGCGAAGAGATCTTGGCGATCCAGCTCAAGAAGCGCCACCGCGACCCTGGCCTCTTCGACATGAAGCAACTGTTGGACGCAACTTCTGGTTTTTCGGGCTCGGAACTGGAAGAAGCGGTGGTGGGTGCGCTGTACGACACCTTTGACGAGGGTCAGGGCAGCATCGACATCGGCACCAACAGCCTGGTCTCGGCCTGCCGCGAAGTCATTCCGCTGTCGCAGACCATGCGCGAGCGCCTGGCCGAGATGCGCGAGTGGTCCAAGTCGCGCGCGCGCCGCGCATCGCCGCCCGACGACACGCCGCTGACAGCCGAAGAGAGCCAGCCTAGACTGGAGATGTAGGCGGCGCTAGGGCCGTAGCACCGCACCCGGACTAAGAAACTCAGGAGTTGGCCGCACATGTCGCACTTCACTACCGTGCAGACCAAGATCAACAACCTGATGCGCCTGGAATTGGTGCTGAAGGAGTTGGGGTTCGCCTTCAGCAAGGCCGAGGCCGAGGAACTGCTGCACGTCAAAGGCTACTTGGGGCAAAAAGCCAAGGCCAAGATGGTCATCCACGCCAGCAAGACCTATGACATCGGCGTCAACGTGGATGCCACCACCGGCAACGTCAGCTTTGTGGCGGACTGGGAATTCATTGAACTGACTGCTGGGTACAACCAGGAGGAGTTCAACCGCAAGATCATGCAGCGCTATGCCTACCACACGGTCAAAGAGGAAGTGCAGAAGCGCGGCTACACACTGGAAGAAGAGACGACCGACGAGAAGCAGCAGGTCCACATCAAGGTCTCGAGCTGGGGCGATTAGCGGAGGGCAACATGGCAAATCGTCGGGAAATCCAGTTCACCATCGATGACAACGGCGAAGTGTCGATCCAGGTGCTGGGCGTCAAAGGCGCCGAATGCGAGCGCTTGACCCGCGAGATCGAGCTGGCGCTGGGTGTGGTGCAACAGCGCACACACACGAGCGAATTCTACTCGCAGGCCGAGAACGTGCAGGCCGTGGGCACGGGTGAAGGCGACACGCCGGCCGGCGAGTCGTAGCAGAGGCGGGCGATGGAGGAAGCGCGCGCCCAGGACTTGCTCCATCAGCCGCTCGCGTGGCCGCTGGCGCGCCGGCTCGACAAGCGCAATCGCCGCATCCAGAAACGCTTTTTGATGTTCGACTACCTGTACCGCAAAGACACGTTTGCGGTGATGGTAGCGCACGACTTCCAACCCGACCGTTTGAGCGGTTGGGTGACCGAGCGCAACAACTTCGAGCAGACCTACGCGCGGCCGATCCGCGAGGCGCGCGACTCGGAATTGAACGACAAAACCGCCGATGCCATCGCCCACGACACCATGCCGCAGTTCAATCTGCGCAACATCGGCCGCTACGAGATGGCCGTCGATTTGAACGACCCGATGCCGTGGCAACGCCAGGCGGGCATTGGCGGCGAGATCGACAACGAGGACTTGGCCGAGTCGCGCCGCGCTCAGGTGCCGCCGATCGAGCCGGTGCAGATTTGGACGGTGGACTACGTGAGCCGTCTGCGCGCGCAATTGCGGCGCCTGGTGGTCGAGGACCCGTGGGACCTGAAGTACGGCCCCGAAGCGACCAGCGTGCACAACGGCCTGGGGCGCACCTATGTGGTCGAGGGCACCCACCCCGATGACGTGCCGGGCGCCGACTTCTCGCCCAAGCTGATCGCCCGGCCCAAGGTGTGGCAGGCCGCGCCCAAGGGCGAGGCGGCGCAAGAGCGGCCATTCGACATCGCCGCCGACGCCGAACGCCTGGACAACGGCAACTCGGGTGGCGACATGGCGCGCCGCTTCGAGCTTTGAAAATTTCCGCGATTCGGCGTAGATTGCCGCGCAGGTAGCCCCCCATAGCCCTGTCCACCGCTTCGCCGGCCCCGGCCGCGAACATCGAGGTAACGATCATGGCCGAATTCCGCACGCTTCCCGAAACGTTCCTGCATCGCGTCACCAACCATCCGGGTGATCTGGCGTTCTTGCACCCGGTGGGCGAAACGTGGCAGCAGCTGAGCTGGGGTCAGACGGGCGAGCGGGTGCGCGGGATTGCCTGTGGTCTTCGGGCCCTGGGCGTGAAGTCGCAAGAGCGCGTGGCGATCCTGGCCAACACGCGCCTGGACTGGGTGCTGGCCGACCTGGCCATCATGTGCGCGGGCGCCGCCACCACCACCATCTACCCGGCCAGCACGCCGGACGAGTGCGCCTATATCCTGAAGGATTCGGAGACGGTGCTGTGCATCGCCGAGGACGACAAGCAGGTGCAGAAGCTGCTGCAAGTGCGCGACCAGGTGCCGTCGCTGCGCTACGTGGTGACGCTGGACGGCAAAAGCGGTCACGACGGCTTTGTGGTGTCGTTCGCCGATCTGGAGAAGCAGGGCAACGAGTGGAACGCGGCGAATGCGGGCGGCTACGAGAACGGCATCCGTGAGGTGGAGGCAGAAGATCTGGCGACCTTGATCTACACCTCGGGCACGACGGGCCAGCCCAAGGGCGAGGAGCTGACCCACGACTGCTGGGTCTTTGAAGGCAAGGCCATTGACGACATGAACCTGCTGCGGACCGACGATCTGCAGTACTTCTGGCTGCCGCTCGCGCACTCGTTTGGCAAGGTGCTGGAAGCGGCCCAGATTCGCATCGGCTTTGCCACGGCCATCGACGGCCGCATCGACAAGCTGGTCGGCAACCTCGCGGTAGTCAAGCCGACCTTTATCGCCGCGGTGCCGCGCATTTTCGAGAAGGTCTACAACAAGGTCATCAGCGGCGCCAAGACCGGCGGTGGCTTGAAGTACGGAATCTTCCAGTGGGCTTTTGGCGTGGGCCGGCAGGTGTCGTCGCTGGTGCAGCGCGGCGAGTCGCCCTCGGGCTTGCTGGCGCTCAAGGCCAAGATCGCCGACAAGCTGGTGTTCAGCAAGCTCAAGACCCTGTTCGGCGGCCGCGTGCGCTACTTCGTGTCGGGTTCGGCGCCGCTGTCGCGCGACATCGCCGAGTTCTTCCACGCCGCCGGCATCCTGATTCTGGAGGGTTACGGCCTGACGGAGTCGTCGGCCGCGACCTTTGTCAACCGCGGCGACAAGTACAAGTTTGGCACGGTGGGCATCCCGGTGCCGGGCGCGGGCGTCAAGATCGACCCCGAGACAGGCGAAATCCTGCTGTCGGGCCGCGGCATCATGCGCGGCTACCACCACATGCCCGAAGCCACCGCCGAGTGCATCGTGGTCGACGCCGACGGTACCCGTTGGCTCAAGACCGGCGACAAGGGCGAGGTCGACGGCGACGGCTTCTTGAAGATCACCGACCGCATCAAGGAGCTCATCAAGACGTCGGGCGGCAAGTACGTGGCGCCCGCCTTCATCGAGTCCAAGCTGAAGGTGGCCCTGCCGCTGTCGGCGTCGGTGCTGGTGCACGGCAACAACCGCAACTTCTGCTCGGCCTTGGTCGGCTTCCCCGAAGAGGACTTGAAGGTCTGGGCCGGTCAAAATGGCCTGAGCGGCTCGTACGGCGAGCTGCTGAAGGCGCCGGCACTGCAGAGCCTGGTGCAAGGCGCGCTGGACAAGGTCAACGGCGAGCTGCCCAGCTACTCCACCGTGAAGCGCTTTGCCGTCCTGCCGCAGGATCTGAGCGTGGAAGGCGGCGAGCTGACCCAAAGCCTGAAGGTCAAGCGCAAGGTGGTCGAGGGCAAGTACAAAGACGTGCTCGACGGCTTCTACAACAGCTCGATGGAGTCGATGTAGCCCCATCGGCGCTCCCTCTGTTTGCGAATTTCTGTGAAGAACGCCTTGCAGGCGCCGGAGCAGCCGGCGATGCTGTGCGATGGGTGCCCTGTCGCCCGAAGTGATTCATGCAGTTCACCTGCCCAGCTTGCGCCGGCGAATTCGAGCTCTCGCGCCGCGCGTTCGGCACACGGACCGACACGCGAACGCGTTGCGCAGCCTGCAAAACCTGGCTCATCGTCACCCGCAGTGCCGACGACTTCTTGACGGCGGTCATCGATCCCGACCACGAGGTCGACATGGCGGCGGTCGACCTGGCTGTGCGGGCGAACGCGGCTCCCAAGCCCGCGGTCGCTACCCCCAGCCGGAGGCCAAGCGCCCCGCCCACCCCGGCGCAAATCGTGGTGCCCGAAGCGGATCTGGAGCTCCTCGAAGAGGAGCCGCCGCCCGCGCCACCCGCCGTGCCCGACGAAGCGGACAGTTTCTTTGCGGCACCGCGGCAGCGTCCGACCAGCGCCAGCTTTGAAAAGCTCAGCTCGGGGCAAATGTTGTTCGCCCTGCCCGACCCGGTCGAAAGCACCAAGAAGCGCGTGCAAATGCAGCAAGTGCTGCAAGACTTCAGCGTCATGTTCCGGCTGGAGTCCAAGAAGTCGAACCGCAAGCAAATGCTGGTGATGACGCTGCTTGGCCTGCTGGTGGCTGGCGGATTGTGGTGGGTGGTGCGCGCCAAACTGGCCTACGACGACCGCGTCGACGCCGCCCGCGACGCCAAGCAAGCGCTGCCGGCCTGGGTGTTGCAGTCGGTGCAGCCCGAAGATGTGGCCGTGCTGGGTCTGCCGGGCCAGCCCACTGGGACCACCACCCACCACGGCACCACGCTGTCGCGTCAGTTGTTCATGAAGGCGCGCACGAGTCGGCCCGCAACCCCGGCGCCGCAACCGCCCAAGGTGGAGCCCACCGACGCCCCCGCCGCGCCGCCACCGGCAGCGCCGGAAGCGGCGAAAGCCAAGAAGGCCAAGGCCGGCAGGTAGTTCCAGGATGCCCAGCTGGGCTGGTGTTCTAGAACACCAATCACAAATCTCCGAGGTTCAGAGCAACGAGACCACTCGCTCACGAAAACTCGTTGACGCTCATACGGTTTCCGTCCAAGTCGGCTTGAAAGCTTCGGCAATTCTTCGGGCCCGAACCGGGGTCCCCGCCTGATTTTCGCCGGTTGCAGACCGGGTCAGAGGAACCGTACAGGCGTGAATCAGACGGGGTTCGTATCAGTGGGTCGCAAGCTGGCCCCACGATGCCCAGCAGGGCCGCGACCCGCCGCGACGTTTGCCCCCAGGACTGGGTTTCTGATCGGTGCCCTAGCTTTCGAGCAGCGCGGCAATCGCCCGCAGCGTCTTGACCGAGTCGGCCGAGATGCGGCGGCGGGCATCGAGCTGGGCCTCGGTCGAGGCGGCCAGGGCCTGGACAGCAGCCAACTCAGCGCGCAGCTTGGCCAATTCCTCTGCCTGACCGGCCTGCAGCTGCTCGGCGCGCATGCGAGCTTCGACGGCGGCGTTGCGCGCCTCTTCCGAGCCGACCAAACGGGTCTGCAAATCGCGAACCTGGCCCTGCAGTTGCTCGATCTCGCCGGCAGCGGCGGCTGACCGCGCGGCGGCCGCGACCTGAGCTTGGGCCTCGCCGAGTTCGATGCGCAGTTGACCGTTTTCGGACTCGAGCCGGCTGATGTCGCTGGCGGCGGTCTGGAGGCGCTCCATGAAGCCGGCAAGCTCGGAGAACATCTGATGGTGCGCACCGCTTGGCGCGCGTTGCACCGGGCGAGGCACCTCGACGGGAGCCGGCTCGGCGCGAGCAGCGACCGGCAGGGCGGCGGCTGGCGCCGGCTCCGGAGCGGCAGCGACAGGGGCTGCGGCCACCGGCACAGGGTCCGAGGCGACTGGCTCGGCGACCGCGACAGGGGCTGCCGGCTTCGGCTCGGGCTCGGCGACGGGCGCAGCCACGGGCTCGGGCGTGGGCTCCAGCGCGGCAATCACCTCGGGCAGTTCCAAAACACCGGCGGCGATGGCGGTCACCTCTTGCGTCGAGGCGGTGGTCGGGGCCACCGACTGCTCGGGCAGTTCCATCTCGTCGTCGAATTCGATGGCATCTAGGTCAGCGATCTGTTCGACGGTGTCGGTGATTTCTTCGACCAGGTCGATGCCTTCCAGGGCCTCGACGTCGGCCGACGGCACCAGATCCGTCAACTCTTCGACGGCGTCCAGGGCAACGACCTCTTCGACTGCGGCCGCTTCTTCGGGTTCCAAATCCTCGATGAGCTCGTCTTCGACTTCTTGCAGTACTTCCTCGACCATCTCGCCCGCGGTCAGCTCTTCGGTGAGTTCCTCGGTCAATTCCTCGGTCAATTCGTCGGTCAATTCGTCGGTCAGCTCTTCGATCGGCTCGAGCGCGGCCTCGTCGAGCTCGCCGACCATCTCGACCGGCGGCGCGGGCGGCAGCTCCTCTTCCTCGATCTCGATGGTCGCCAAGTCCAGCATCTGCGTGGAGTTGTCCGTGGCGAAGTCGTCAGGGTTGACCTGGGTGATCTGGCTTTGCGCCAGCAGCTCGCGGAGCCCAGGGCCAACCTCGCGCTGGATGCGCGACTGCGCGATGTAGCTGTCGGCCACCGACTTGCCGCGCTGGTGACGTTTGACTTCTTCGCGCTGGTCGTCGCGGTACACCACCATCAGCTTGGGCTCGGTCTGGCCTTCGCGGCGCAGGGTCGAGACCATCGCCAGCGCGCGCCGCAACGTGGGACCAAGGATGATCGCCGCGGTGGGCTTCTCGGTCATGATCTTGACGCCCTCTTCCATCGTGGCCACCGAGATCAGCGGCAGGTTGGCGGCGTTCTGCAGTTCGCGCTCGAGCACCTTGGTGCCGCCGACGAGCAGGATGATGGCCTCGGACATGGAGCCTCCAGACGGACGTGGGTTCGGGGCGGACGCGACTTGATACCGGCGCGACGCGCCGCGCATTTTCGCTGCATGCGGGCACCGGGGTCAAGCCAAAGGCGGTCTGGGCGTTAGGCGGCCGTGGCGATCGCAGCCTGGCCAGAAGGTGCGGCACGTTCATCTTGATCGTGGTGCTCTTGCTGGACGGACCACAAATGCGCGTACATCCCGCCCTGGGCCAGCAGCTCGGCGTGGCTGCCCTGCTCGACGATGCGGCCGCGCTGCGGACCTGCAGGGTCGCCCAACATCACGATGTGGTCAGCCCGCGCCAGCGCCGAGAGGCGGTGCGAAACGATCACCGCGGTGGTGCCCCGTGCCGCGATCTGGGCGCGCAAGACCCCGAGCAGCCGCTCTTCGGTGTCGTGGTCTACGGCGCTGAGGACGTCGTCCAAAATGAGCATCCGGAAACCGCGGTAGAACGCGCGCGCAAGCTGGACGCGCTGACGCTGACCGCCCGAAAGGGTAAGGCCTTTTTCGCCGACAACGGTTTGGTAACCCTCTGCCATTCTTGCGATCTCACCATCCAGCTGCGCGGCAGCGGCCGCTTGCTCGACCCGTTGGCGATCGATCTGGTCGCGGCGATCGAAAAAGCCCACGTTCTCGTAAATCGAACGCGAGAACAGCAGCGCATCTTGGGGCACGACGGCCAGCGCACGCCGCAGGTCGGTATCCGCGATCTTCTGCAAGTCCACACCGTCGCAAGTGATCGTCCCCTCGGGCGCCGGGGCAAGCCGACCCAATAGAGCGACCAAGGTCGACTTGCCGGAGCCGACAGGCCCCGAAATGCCCAAGATCGTCCCAGGCTGCAGGTCCAGGTTCAGGTCGCGGAGAATCGGGTCGCTGCCGCCCGGATGGGCGTAGGTGAGCCCGCGCACCTGCAGGTGCACCCCGCTGGAACGGTCGGCAAGGGGTTGCGCGCCGCTGGGCAAGTCCGAAGTCAGTTCCAGCACATCCCAAACTCGCCGCAGCGACACCGTGCCGCGCTGCAGGACGCCCACCACCCAACCGGCCGAGGCCAGCGAGCCCACCAGCACCGCCAGGTACGACGCATAGGCCGCCAGGTCGCCGACCGACATTTGCCCCTGGGCCACGTGGCGACCACCCACGTACAGCAGCAAGAAAATACAAAGGTTTCCGACCGCACCGACCACCGGCATCAAGAAGGTGCGCAGCGCGGCGCCGCGGATGTTCAAGTCGGTAAAGGCATCGCTGGCGGCGTCGAAACGGCGGATGAACGCGGACTCGACGGCGGCGCCCTGCACGACCGAGATCCCCTTGTAGCTCTCGAGCACGGCGTTGGAGACCTTGCCCAGCAGCTTCTGTGTGTCGCGCATCAGGCCCATCGCCAGCCGCACGCCGGTGCGCAGCAACCAGACGGCCAGCAAGAGCGGCAGCACGCAGTACAGCGTGAGCCAGGCGTCGGTCTGCAGCATCTGCGCCAGCGACAGGGCAGCCGCCAACACGATGTTGAGGACCATGATGCTAGAAAACCCCACCAGCGCGCGGACATAGGTTGCGTCGTCGCTGGCGCGCGCCATCAGGTCGCCGATCGGCCAGCGGCGAAAGAACGCGGGCGACATGCGCAAAAGGCGTGCCAACATGTCGTTGCGGATGCGAAACTCGATAGTCCGCCCCGGGTTGAAGAACAGGACCCGGCTCAGCGTGCGCACCACGATGACGAGTAGCGCGGCGACGGCGATGGCGATCGCGTACAAATGCACGCGGTCCGCGCGGCGCGAACCGGTCAACTCGTCAAAAACGTGCTTCTGCAGCCACGGGATGCCCACGGTGAGCAAGTTGGTCGCCAACAAGAACAGCAGCCCCAGCGCGTACTGGCCGCGGTAGCGCCAGGCATAACTGCGCAAAAAGGCGAGAATCATCGCCCCGTCGCCCTGGGCGGCAACGGCAGCGGGAGCGGCGGGGGCGGAGGGCGAAGGCGACAAGGCAATTCCTGCGAGAGACAGAGGCGCAGACCTCATGCTAGAACACCAGTGGGAAACGTCTCAAGCTCTGGGCGTCTTGGCAACTGCAGTGGCAAAAGGACAAGGCGTCTCAGCGAGTCGCGCGTGAATCTGGGTAGCGCAACGCCAAGCGAACCAAGCATTCCCGGTCCCAAGTCGGGCGGCGGTGGCGACAGGCCAGAACATCCATGAATGCTTTTGATGCTATAGCCGATTCGCGTCCCCGGCCCTTACCCGCGGCGGCGCAGCGCTTGGGGCAGGCCGTTTGGCAGCCCGGTGTGCAGGTGGCGGCGTTGGTCGGCACCAGCAAGAACTCGGGGAAAACCACGACCTTGAACGCTCTACTAGCGGACCTGTCGGCGCGCGGCGAGCGGGCGGCGGTGGTGTCGATTGGCCTGGACGGCGAGGACCGCGACGCCTGGCTGGACACACCTAAACCATGGATCCATCTAGAGAAAGACACCTTGGTGGCCACGGCAGCCAGCTTGGTCGCGCAGCGGTCGTTCGAGGTGGTGGCCGACTTGGGCATGGCCAGTTCGCTGGGCCCGACAGTGGTGGCCCGGGCGCGCGGACCGCAACCCGTTCAGCTGGCGGGCATCGCCCATCGCGGCCAGTTGATTAGGGCAGTTCAGGCCTTGCAGCGATCCGGTGCCGACCGGGTGGTGGTCGATGGCGCCTACCATCGCCAGGCTGCCGCGCACCCGGCGGTTGCGCAGCGCGTGATCGTCAGCTTGGGCGCGATCTTGGGCGATGATCCGCCGTCGGCCGTGCAGGCGGCCACACCAACCCTGTGGGCGATGAGCCGGCCGACTTGGCCAGGCGGCGAGGGCGAGGCTAGCAGGGTGCCTGGGGCGCTGACCGACAGCCTTGCGGCGAAGTGGCCAACCAGCTTGCGGAATGTGGTCGTCCAAGATCCCAGTCGCATCCTGCTGAGCAACACCGGGCGGCAATTGCTGGAGCGGGCAGGCCTGCAGCTCTGGGTGCAAAATCCTGTGCCGCTGTCTGCGATTACCTTGAATCCACACCGACCGGGGGGTCAAGATGCCGGCACACAAGCGCTGGCGCTCGCGGTCCGCCAAGGCCTTGGGGCTGCCCTGGCGAGCGTGCCGCTTCTGGATGTAGTGTCGGGCTGGTACGAGGGCCCAGAGGTGTTGCCTTGACGCGAGCCACTGACAAACTTGCGCTTTTGCGACAGCTTCCGGCGGTCCACAAGCTGGCCGCCGACCCGGCTTGGCCCGCAAACGTGCCCGAATCTGTGCGGAATGCCGAGGCGCGGCAAGTCGTCGCCGAGTTGCGCGCCGCGATCGACGTTGGCCAGGTTGGCGCCGAAGCCGATCTGCAAACCGTGCAGGCGGGCGCGCTGCAGAGGCGCGTCTTGGCGGCAACCGTGGCTTCGGCAAGGCCGATCCTGAACGGTTCTGGGGTCTTGCTTCACACTCACCTGGGGCGCGCGCCACTGCCGCCGCAGGCCGTGCAAGCCCTGGCCGAGTGCGCCGGTGGCTACACTACGCTGGAACTCGAGGCTCAGACGGGCACACGCGGAAGTCGCCAAGATCACTGCCGACCGCTGCTGCGCGCGCTGAGTGGCGCCGAGGACGCCCTGGTGCTGAACAACGGCGCGGCGGCGATCTTCTTGGCGTTGCGCGCGCTGGCACAGGGGCGCCCGGTGCTGGTGTCGCGCGGGGAATTGGTCGAGATCGGTGGCGGTTTTCGCGTCCCGGACATCCTGGAGGCGTCGGGCGCCGAGCTGGTCGAGGTGGGCACCACCAATCACACCCGCACGGCCGACTACCGAGCCGCGTTGCTGCAACTGGCGGCCAAAGGGCGACCCGCAGCGGCGATCTTGCGGGTGCATCGTTCGAACTTTGCCCTGGTCGGCTTTGCCAGCAGCCCCGAATTGCGCGAGCTTGCCGATCTGGCTCACGAATACCACCTGCCGCTGCTCGTCGATCTGGGCTCGGGGGCGCTGGCGCCGCTGCCGGTCAGGCCGCAGCCCCTGCCAGGTCAACCGCATCTGGGCGAGCCGACGGTGGCAGAACACATCAGCCAAGGTGCCGATCTGGTTACATTTTCTGGCGACAAGTTGGTGGGGGGTCCACAGGCGGGGCTGCTGGTCGGGCGCCAAGAGCTGGTGCGCCAACTCGCCGCCGACCCGTTGGCGCGGGCGCTGCGGCCGGGCAGTCTGACGATCGTGGCGCTCGAGGCGGTCTTGCGCATGCACTGGCTGGGCGAAGCCGAGCAGTTGCCGGTCCTGGCCGCTTGCCGCGAGGCCGAAGCCGAGGTTGCGGGGCGCGCTGAGCGCTGGGCATCGAGCCTGCAAGCCGCCCTGGGGCCGGCGTTTCACGTGCAAATCCAGGCCGTCCAAACCTTTGTGGGCGGCGGCACCCACCCGTTGCTCAGCCTGCCGTCGCGCGCCTTGACGGTGCGGAGTCACGGCGCAACTGCCCAGGATCTTGCGGATCGCGGCCTGCGCGGCCACCCTCCGCTGCTGGGTCGGGTCAGCGACGGCGACTACTGGCTGGATGTGCGCAGCTTGTGGGCTGGGCGCGGGCACGCCGACGAGGTCGCCCTACTTGCTGCGCTGGTCGCGGCGCTGCAAGGGCCATAGGTGCCGCCTATGCGTTCGGGTTCGGCGAAGATCCAAATGCCGCACCGGGCGTCCAAGCAGTAGATTGCGGAGGCTGTGCGCTTCTGCGTATACTCAAAGTTGGGTCTTCGTCAGGAGTTTGTCGCGGCGCCACCCAGCAAGTCGAAACCGCGCAAAGCTAAAGAGGTTTCTCGGAGATCCCCGCCGCACTCCAGGCCGACCCCGTTGAAGGTCCGCGGTGCAATGTGGGCATCCTGCCCGGTCGATCGAGGTTCGCATGTCTGCCTCCACTTCCCTGCCCACCCTCCGAACCGTGCGCCGCGGCCTGTTGCGTCGCTTGACCGTACTCGCCCTGGGTACGCTCGCGCTGGGCGCTGTGCTGGCCAGCCAAGCGGCCCCGGCGATGGCCGACGACAAGGCCAAGAAGAAGAAGGAAAAGACCTACAACTTTGAAGACGACGTGATCGAGACCCAGTACCTGCGGCCCGACACGGCGGTCACCGACGGCCTGAAAAACAACAAACGCGCCAGCTTGATTCGCATCCGCACGAACTTCTTCGCAGAACTGATTCGTTCCGCTGAGGATCTGTAATGTCCAAGAAGAGCCGGAGTTCCATCCCGGGCGATGCCGACCGCGCCAACATGACCGTGATCGACTCGGCCACGCAGAAGCTGGGCCCGCCGGGGCCGGAAGCCGCGAGCGTGCCGACCTTGTCGACCTCGGACCCCGACGGCACCATGGTGACGCGTATGCCCACCGATGCCAGCGGCGATGAGCCCACAGCGATGCTCGACGCCGCCGAAGTGGCCAAGGTGCTGAACCACCAAGCACCGCCCAGCCGACCGCTGCCGCCGCCGCCCGTAGCAGCCAAGTCGGCCGTCAGCCTGGCCAATGCCAACACCATCGTGGCGCCGCTGCCCAAAGACCCCGGCAAGACCGATCCGAGCAAGCAAGAGCCCAGCGTGCCGACTACGGGCGCCTTGGGCCTCGATATCGTCATGCGCTGGTCCGGCGAGATGCACAAGGCGCGCTTCTTCCCGATGCCCACGGCCGTGACGATTGGCGCGGATGGCGTTTTTGCCCTGCCCGACGACGTCATGGGCGGCAAGAAGCTCGACACGCTGGTGCAGCCCGACGCCAAGGACGGGTTTGCGCTGGCCCTGGGCAATACGGCAATCCGCGGCCAGGTCATCGTGGGCTCGGATGTTTACAACATCGCGGACATCAAGTCGGGCGCCACGGCGCTGCCCAAAGACCGCGTGCCGTTGACGGCCAAGACCCATGCTTTCGTAGAGTTTGGCGACTTCACGTTCGTGCTGTCGCGCGGCGCCGTGCCCAAGCCGGCCAAGCCCAGCCTGTGGGACAAAGAGGATTGGCTGTTGGTGTTTGCGTTCGCGCTGTCGGCCCTGGTGATCTTGGGGCCGATCGTCGCCAGCTTCCAGATGGCGGACCCGCGCGCGCGCCGCAAGATGAACTACGTGGAGCAGCTGGACGAGCGCGTCGCGCAGATCATCGAGGTCGAGAACAAGATCGAAGAGAAGCCCGAAGACAAGGCCGAAGAAAAGCCCGAGGAGAAGCAGCCAGACAAGGCCGAGCAGCCGGTCCAGCCGCAGAAAGTCGAGCAGGCCCAAATCAACAAGCAGGCCGACGAGATCAAGAAGGCCCTGGACTCGGCGACCCCGGATCAGCGCGAAGAGATGAAGCAAAAGCTGGTCGCGGCCGAAGTGGACAAGGCCACCCAGGCGGTCAACCAAGCGCTGGACAACGTGCCGACCACCAAGCTCGCGGCGCTGGGCGATGCGGCCGATAGCGACGTCAAGGCCGGCGGCAGTGCCGCGGCGGTGGTGCTGGACACCGGCGATGGCAGCACGGGCGGCCCGCGCAAGGGCCCAGAAGTAGGCGGTTCCAACGACGCCGGCAAGCAGGTGGCCTCAGGTCTAGAGAAGCAGGGCACCGGCGGGCCAGGGCCCAAGCTGACGGCAGACGTGAAAGCGCCGGCGCAGAAGGTGATTCGCATGGGTGGCCAGCAGTCGGCCGACGGCGAGCTACCGCCCGACGTGATCAAGAAGGTGTTGGCCGACAAGTCAGGCGCGATCAAGGCGTGCTATCAGCGCGAATTGCAGAGCAATCCCGACCTGAGCGGCGCCGTCAAGGTCAAGTTCGTCATCGGGCCCAACGGCGCGGTGGTGGGCGTCAAGATCGAGTCGTCGACGCTGGGCAACGCCAAGGTCGACGAGTGCATCGAGGCGATCATCAAGCTGATGCGCTTCCCGCAGGCCAAGAACGGCGGCGTCACCACGGTCAACAAGACCTTCCAGTTCAAGTCGAGCTAGACCATGGCGATGTACCGCGCCGCAGCACGGCGGCGAAACGTGGCGCTAGCGATCGCCGCCTTGGCCCTCGGCCTGTTGGCGAGTTGCGGCGAAACGGACAAGAAGTTCGTCGACCTGTCGAACCGGGGCGTAGAAGCCTTGGATCGCGAAGACTTTGACACGGCCGAGGGCCTGTTCAAAGACGCCCTGAAGCTGCGGCCCGACGACGCTGACGCCCACTACTACCTGGGCACGATTGCGGTGCGCACCAGCCAATACAAAGTGGCGGCCGAGCACCTGCGCGCGTCGGTGGTGGGCGATCCCGGCCGGGCCGAGGCCCATTTGGCGCTGGCCAAAGCCTTGTTTGAAGACAAGCAGTTCAAGGAGGCTGGCGACGCGCTGCAGGCCCTGTTCAAGCTGGACGCGGGCCACCCGCAGGGGCACTTGCTGGCGGCGCGTATGGCGTTGGCCAACCGCGACAAGAAGACGGCGGACCAGGAGCTGCGGGCAGCGATCCAGGGCGATCCGGGCTTTGCGCCGGCCTATCAAATGCTTGGTCAGCTGTACGTGGACGTGGGTGGCTTTGAGCAGGCGCGCAAGGTGCTGCAAGAAGGCCTGCGGTTTGCGCCGCAGCAGGTCGAGCTGCGCGAGGCGCTGGGTCTGGTGATGCTGGACCTGGGCCGGCCGGATCGCGCCAAGGAAGAGCTGCAATCGGCCAGCCAGATGCCACGGGCAAGGCCGCAGATCTACTTCAACTTGGCGTCGGCCGAACTGCAGCTGGGCAACCGCGACGGCGCGATCTCGGCGCTGCGGGCCTTCATCATCCAGTCGCAAGGCGTGCTGCCCAAAGACAGCCCGCTGGTGCAGCAAGCGGCGATGATGGTCAACAAACTGCGGGCCGCGACCAAGTAGAAGTCCGCCAATTTCTTCGCCAAAAGCCGCGAACCCCAGGCCGAGCGCGCACCGCTTTCGCAGGTGCACATTCGACGCTGGGGTCAACGGACGCCGGGCGACTAGCCTTGCGGCATGACCTGCTTGGCGGCGGCATGCAGCTGAGCGCGCCACAGCTTGCGGGCCTCGCTCTGCAGCGACAGGGCATAGTCCAGGCTGGCCTGGTTCAGGCGGGTCATCTCGGCCATCAGCATACGCGACTGCTCCAGAGCCTTCTGCTCGTGCTTGGCGTACTCGTCGATCATCGACTCGAGCTGGTCGATCTGCTGGCGGGTGGCCTTCTGCATCGCCTCGAAGCCGGGGACGCTCTGCAGGTTCTGGAGGTTCTTCAGGGTCTCGAAGGTGGGCATGGCCCAGTTGCCAAAGGGCGTCTCGACGGTCTTGGTCTCGGGAGTGGAAGTGTTCGCGGCGGTGTTCACGGTCTTGTCGGCGCTCATGGTGTCCTCGGTGTGGCGGCGGGCCGCCGGTTGTTTGTGCACACGCACATGAAGTTGGCTGTTCGGTCTCGACTCGTCGCGGCGAAGCGTTCCTCAACCGCGCAAGAGAAAGATAGTTCGTCCGTCCGGGCTCGTCAAGAGTTTTTTGTGCGGTGCACAATATTTTCCAGGACAACTTTCTATTTGCAATCATTATCCGTATGTTATACGCACAATGAATAGGCGAAACAGACGGCGAACTTCGCGCAGGCGGCCTGCTGGTGCTACCCTGCAGCATCGCTGGCCCCGGCGCCGGCGCTGACCGTCCATGCGCCACACTTGGAATCACAACCTGGGCCTTGAGCTGGCTTGCCGCACGGCCGAGGCGGCCTGCGCCGAGTACATGAAGCGTTTCGCGCGCTTTCACCCGCAGTTGACCTGGCACGACAGCAGCCACGCCGAGGTGGTGTTCCAGGCGCGCGGCCTGAAGATGGTCGGCCGCTTCGAGGTGCGCGCCGATGGGCTAGTGCTGGACTTGGAAGTGCCGCTGCTGCTGCGACCGCTGCAACATCGTGGAGTTGCAGTCATCGACCGAGAATTCCGCCGCTGGATCGAGCGCGCCCGCAGCGGCGATCTGGGCAGCCCGCCACAGGAGAATACGTGACGCAATTGAGCAAAACGCAAGGCGAAACCCTTCGACCCTTCCGCAAGGCCTGCATCTTGGTCCTGGACGGCGCTGGCATCGGCGCGGCCGCCGACTGCGGCGAGTTTGGCGATCCGCCGACCGTGAACACGCTGGGCAACTGCGCGCGCGCGGTGGGTGGGCTCAAGGCACCGAACCTGGCGGCGCTGGGCCTGGGCAATCTGCTGGATTTGCAAGGCGTGGCTCCGGTCGCGCAGCCGCAGGGCCACCTGGCGCGCTTGGTCGAGGTGTCGGCCGGCAAGGACACGCCCACGGGCCATTGGGAGATGGTGGGCGTGCGCACCACCGAGCCGTTCGTGGTGTACAACCCCGGATTCCCGCAAGCGATCGTCGACGAGTTCACTCGGCGCTCGGGCTACCAAGTGCTGGGCAACTGCGTCGCCTCGGGCACGGCGATCCTGGACGAACTGGGTCCCGAGCACCTGCGCACCGGCAAGCCGATCCTGTACACCTCGGCGGATAGTGTCTTTCAGTTGGCGGCGCACGAAGAAGTGATCCCGATCGAGGAACTGTGGCGCATTTGCCAGATTGCGCGCGAGGTTCTGGATCCGTACCGCGTCGGCCGGGTGATCGCTCGGCCGTTTGTCGGTACACCGGGCCAATGGAAAAGGACCTACAACCGCAAGGATTTCTCGATGCCGCCGCCCCCCGGAACGCTGCTGGACCGGCTGACAGCCGCCGGCGTGATGGTCACCGGCATCGGAAAAATTCAAGATATTTTCGCAGCTTGCGGCGTGCCCGCGTCGATCCACAGCGAAGGCAATACCGACGGACTGCAGCTGACCTTGCAGGCCTGCCGCGAACGCGACGGCCTCATCTTCACCAATCTGGTCGACTTTGACGCGCTGTGGGGCCATCGCCGCAACCCGCAAGGGTTTGCCAAGGCCGTGACCGAAGTGGACGACGCGTTGCCGGCGCTGCTGGATGCACTGGGCGAAGACGGCCTGCTGTGCATGACCGCGGATCACGGCAATGATCCCACCTACATGGGCTCGACCGATCACACCCGCGAGGTCGTGCCGCTGATTCTTGCCTCGCGCCGCTTCAAAACCGGACGCGATCATGGCACCTTGCAGAGCTTCGCCTGCCTGGGGCAGACCCTGGCCGCCAACTGGCGGGTCGGCGATCTGGGACTGGGCCAAAGTCTGCTTGCCGATCTGGGTTGAAGCGTCCCTCATACACTGCCCCACCCTGCCCACCTGCTGGAGCCACGGATGACCCCTAGCCAATTGCCGGATCTGAACGATCTGGCCCACGACGACCCGATCGCGATCTCGGAGCGCTTTGCCAACCCGCCCGCGACGCGCCAGGTCTACTGCAACCGCACGCTGAATTTCCGCGCCGTCAAAGCCGTGGGCTACGACATGGACTACACGCTGGTCCACTACAAAGTGCGCGATTGGGAAGGCCGTGCTTACGCGCACTTGCGGCAGCGCCTGGAAGCGGCGGGCTGGCCGGTGCAGGCCTTGGAATTCGACGCCGACCGTGTGATGCGCGGGTTGGTGATCGACAAGCGCAAAGGCAACCTGATCAAGGCCAATCGTTTTGGCTACATCAAGCAGGCGATGCACGGCACGCGCATGCTGGGCCAAGATGAGCTGCGCGAGGTGTACGGCCGCACGCTGGTCGACCTGGCCGACACGCAGCGGTGGATGTTCTTGAATACGCTGTTCGAGATCAGCGAGGGCTGCATGTATGCCCAGCTGGTCGACTTGTACGATCAGGGCAAGCTGGCCGGCCTGTCGACCTACGAGGACCTGTACCGCAAGGTGCGCTACACCCTGGACCGCGCCCACCTGGAAGGCGCGCTGAAGGCCGAGATCCTGGACAAACCCGACTTGTACGTGGAGCTGGACCCGGATCTGCCGATGGCGCTGCTGGATCAGCGCGAGTCGGGCAAGAAGTTGCTGCTCGTCACCAACAGCGAGTGGTCGTATACCCGCGCGATGATGGGCTATTCGTTCGATCGCTACCTGCCCGAGGGCATGACCTGGCGTGATCTTTTCGACATCATCATCGTCTCGTCGCGCAAACCGGCGTTCTTCCAGAGTATTCAGCCGCTGTACGAGGTGGTGAGCGACGACGGTCTGCTGCGGCCGTACAACGATGGGCTGGTGCCGGGCAAGATCTACGCGGGCGGCTCGGCCGAGGTGATGGAGCGCTCGCTCGGCCTGGATGGCGACCAGATTGCCTACGTGGGCGACCACATGCTCAGCGACGCGTATACCAGCAAAAAGCTGCAGCAATGGCGCACGGTGGCGATCCTGCGCGAGTTGGAGGACGAGATCGAGGCCGTGGAAGGCTGGCGCAAGGGCCAGGCCCTGCTCGACGAGATGATGGCCGAAAAGGAGCGCCTGGAGCACGCCTTTAGCCAACTGCGCGTGCTGCGGCAGCGGCAGCGGTCGCACCACGGACCGGTGCCGGTACTGGCCGGTCAGCACGACCTGCAAGACTACATGAACACCCTGCGCGAGCGGCTGGTGGACCTGGACACGGCAATTGCGCCGCTGGTGGCCGAGTCCAACGCGCTGCACAACCCGTTCTGGGGCCTGATGATGCGCACCGGGAACGACAAGAGCCTGCTGGCGCGGATGGTCGAGCGCCACGCCGACGCCTATACTTCGCGGGTGTCGAATTTCGCGTGGGAGACGCCTTATGTCTTCTTGCGGTCGCTGCGCGGCACGCTGCCGCACGACGTGTAGGCCATGAACACCCGTATCTTGGCGATTGGACTCGCGTTGGCCGTCCCTGCCTGGGCCGACGAGGCCGCGCCACCGCCGCTGGTGCCCGAGCAGGAGCAAGCCGCGCCGCCACCCAGCGAACCGGCGCCAGTACAGCGGCCCCAAAGCGCGGCGCTGGCCGATCGCACACCCCTGCCGCCCGTGCGGGCGAGCGAGTGCCAGGCAGCCGGCGAGGCGCAGCGCTGGTTGGCGGCGGCCCAATGCTGGCAACTACTTGCCGGTGAACGCACCTTAGCCGAGCGACGCCAATGGGCGGTCGCGCTCGAGGCCGTGGGCCGCTTGGACGAGGCCGTGGCGCAGTGGAAGCCCATCTTGGATCCGGCGACGGGGCCGCAACGGATTGCTATGGAGCGGCGGATCAATGCGCTGGCCGAAGCGGAACTGATGCTCGCGGACCTGGACGCCGGGCGAAAGCCTCAGACGCTCAAGCACTTGCGGTCGATTCTCACCGACTTTGCCGTGCCGAACGTGGCGATGTGGGGGCCACCGCCAGCGTGGCTCATGACCGTAGAGGCGGGCCTGGCACCCACCAAAGCCAAGGCGCCGCGGCTGGTTTGGCGGCGCGGACTGCCGGGCTCGGGCGACGAGGTCCCGGTGGGCATCGCCCGCACGAGCGACGGCGGTGGTTGGATCGCGGCGCGCGCCAACCTGCACGAGCAAGGTGGCTACAAGTTGCATATGTACCGGGTCGACAATACGGGCCGGCTACGCGGCCAGATGACGTGGGGATCGGGCGCCGACGACGAACCGCGGGCAATCGTCACGGGCAGCGACGGGACCGCCGTGGTCGGCCGATCGACGCGCACCGGCCAAGCCCAAGGCTGGATGGTCGTGTTCGACAGCCAAAAACGCCCCCTGCTCGACATCAGCGTGGCTGGGTCGGACGATCTGCGCAGCGTGCGACCCCACGCAACTGGCTGGCGCGCCGAAGGAACGTGCGGCGATCAACCGTGCGCGTGGCTCATCGACCGCAGCGGCAAAGCCACACGCGACCCGACGGCGGCCGCAACGGCGCCCGTCAAGACGAAGCAGGGCAAAAGCGCAAAAATCAAGGGGACTTCAGCGGCCGAACTGCCCGGCTGGACGGCCCAAGCCGAACCGACCCTGGCTGGGCGACGCGAGCTGGTGCTGACCCGTTGGAAGTAGGCGCCCCGGTCGTTATACGAACCCCGTCTGATTCACGCCTGTACGGTTCCTCTGACCCGGTCTGCAACCGGCGAGAATCAGGCGGGGACCCCGGTTCGGGCCCGAAGAAT